>CAYOUK010000042.1:0-7546 GCA_964407175.1 uncultured Muribaculaceae bacterium | reverse complement strand
GAGAGTATGCTTGATGAAATAGGTAATCTAAATAAACAAGTTAATACTTTAGTTAAAGAAAAAGAAAAACTTCTTGCTATGAAAGTATCTAATTTAGGTCTTAAACCTGGGCAAGGGGATTCTATGATAGATGAGCCAGTTGAGGGCGAAGAAAATGAAGCACCGGAAGGCGAAGCATCTAGTGAACAAGACTTAAAGAAGATGAATTTAGATAATGTGCGTTTTACAAAACTACATGAAGTTGATATAGAATTTGCTAATTATAAACCACAAAACTATGGAAATTCATTTACACTTCCAGAACTTGTAGAGACTTTTAGAAACTTTGCAGCATCAAAACTAAGATTATATTATACAAGTGAAATGATTAGAATATTTATTTCAGGATTAGCTTGTACAAGATTAATCATCTTACAAGGTATTTCTGGAACAGGTAAAACTTCCCTTGCATATGCATTTGGTAAGTTTATTAAACACGATGCTATTATCGCTTCAGTACAACCGTCATGGCGTGATAGAACTGAACTTTTTGGATACTTCAACGAGTTTACTAAAAAGTTTAATGAAACAGAAGTATTAAAGGGTATGTATGAAGCTGGATATACTGATGATGTTTATGTAACAGTACTAGACGAAATGAACATCGCTCGTGTCGAGTATTATTTCGCCGAAATGTTATCTATTCTTGAAATGCCATCTAGGGATGAATGGATTATCGAACTCGTTGCGTCTAAATGGGATACTGACCCAGTTAGATTATTCGATGGTAAACTTAAAATCCCTGGCAATATGTGGTATATTGGAACAATCAATAACGATGACTCAACATTCGCCGTTACTGATAAGGTTTACGACCGTGCTATGCCAATAGATATTAACGATAAAGGACAAGTATTTACGCCAGTTGATACAGAGGCGTTAGATATAAACTCTAGCTACTTAGAAAGCTTATTTGATAAAGCTAAGGCTGAGAATCAAATCTCTGAAGAAAACCAAGAGAAAATTAATAAAATGGACGATTATGTTATCAAACATTTTAGAATCGCTTTTGGTAATCGTATTGTTAAACAGATGAATGAGTTTGTCGCTGCATATATCGCTTGTGGTGGAAAAGAAGTTGATGGAATAGACTACTTTATTGCTAGAAAAATACTTCGTAAATTTGAACAGTTAAACCTTGCATATATTCGTGATGAGATAGATGGATTTATTAAATTCTTAGATCAAGAATTTGGTAAAGATAACTTCAATGAATGTAAAGACTATCTACTTAGAATGAAGAAGATGGTGTAATATGAATAACAATAAGTTTAGAGATGTATTCACTGAAAGTCTTCAATCTAATTTACATGTTAAGACTTCTTACGACAGTAAAGAAGTCGATTACACATGGCTTGAAAACTTCGAAGAAACAATTCCATATATCGATAATATACTTCGTAATCCAAAGAAGTTTATCGTTAATGAAGAGGAAGTTGTGCCTGTTGAAAAAAGTAAAAAAGTTACAGTTGAAAGTATTATCTATTTAACACAGCATACTAATTTAATTCAAGATATAAACCTAAAAACAAATGAAGTTAAACCTGCAAAAGTATTAAACATCAATAAAGAAGAAAGTTTAGATGTATATGAAAATAGATTTGTATATACCCTAATTAGACATATGTCAGACTTTTATGAAAGACATAAAGATAATTTAATTGGAGGCTCTTATTTAAAAGATTTAAAATATGCATCATATGAAGGAACTACTAGAATAGATGGTGATGAAACTGAAATAACAGTTAAGTTTTCATCTAAGAATGTTAAGAATAATGATGAAGGATTAGATAAGAGTAAAGGTACAATCGAAGATAGATTAAAACATGTTAAAAATGCATTAGATGGTTTTAGAGGAACAGATATGATGGTTACTTTAGATAGAATGCATACTCCAGAAGTTCGTTCTCCAATTAGAAAAACTAATGCAATTAGAAAGAATCCTAACTTTCAAAAAGCTAATGACTTATGGAACTATATTCAAAGTTATGATGAAGAACAAAGCGTAAAAATGGAATCAAGTAATAATGATTATATGGATCAAGGAGAGATTAAATCTAAATTTGATGATGCATTTTTACTTCAGTATCTAGCTTTAAATGAAGTTAGTCATACTGAAAATATTGATAATGAGAAAAAAGTTATAAGCATGGCACTAGCTAAAGTAATTGAAAACATACTAGATATTGATGATAAATTAATGGCATCTAAAATGAGACAATTATTTAAAAAAGAATTTGATGATATTAAGTCTAGAACACAAGCTAGAAATGCCAGAATTGCAAATATATATGTTAAGAAGCTAGGTCTTGCAAATGAAAACTATATAAATGCAATTGAAAGATTAAGAGGTTAATATGAAAAAATTGTTAGACAATAGTGTTTTTAAATTGTTTTTTGGATTATTTAAAGGTTGTTTCTATGCTTTAGTAGTATTATATTTAATCTTTTTAATCGCTCAAAGTATGAGTGGAAAAGGTATCGCTGGATATAGAGTATATACTATTAGAACGGGTAGTATGGAACCTGAGTATAAAGTTAATGATGTAATACTTGTTAAAGATACAAAAGTAGAAGATTTAAAAACAGGTGATGTCATCACTTATGTTGCAGATGATACTGGAAAAATGACTATCACCCACAGAATTATTTCTATAAATGATAATCCTGATGGAAGTGCTACAATTGTGACTAAGGGTGATGCAAACGAAGTAGAAGATCAAGCCTTTAATTCTTCAAAAGTACAAGGTAAATTAACATATAAATTTAAAATATATTCATTTATAACTAGATTAGTTAATAATAAAGTAACATTCTTTTTCTTAATATTTGTACCACTTGTTGTAACTATCTTTTTAGATATTGCAGATAGTGTAATGGAAAAAGAAAAAAGAAAAGAAGAGCAAAACACTCCTCCACTAAAAAGAAGGGAATAATAATATATGCGCGAAAGATTTAAAAAATTTATGTCAAACAAGCGTAATAGAGTAAAATTTAGAGCATTAATGTTGCTTCTCTTTTTGCTTGGCGTAAATACTTTCGCGTGGTTTATATATATTTCAAAAGTAAGTGTTGATTTAACTGCAAGTGTTGTTAGTTGGGATATAACATTTATGGATGAAGACACAGTTATAGAAAATGCTGTTGTTGCAGTCACTGATATGAAACCAGGTATGCCAGATTTTTCTAAAGAGTTTAGAATTATTAATAGAAGTGGATTAAATGCAAGTTTTGATTACACTATTAATAAAATAACTATATTTGGAGATGAATATCAAACAAGTTCTACACTTACCAGTGATGATTTAGTAGAAATGCTAACAGAAGAAACACCATTTACATTTTCTTTCTTAAGTTCTAGCGGTGTTATAGATGATCATTCGACAGAAACTTTTGAAATCGGTGTAACATGGCCATATGAATCATCAAATACATATGTAAAAGTAAATAGTTTATATGAATATAATGATCATTTTGATTATTATTTAGCAAATGGAAGTAAAGCCAACGTAACTGCTTCTAACTATAACTCTATGATGGATTCAATATATTTAACTGCCGATGATGCAGATACTTATTGGGGTGAAAAATCAGCAGAGTTTATAGCTAATGGGGGAACGACATCGATAATAGTTGATATGACTCTAGAAGTAAAACAAGCTTCATAAAAAAAGTGCCATTAGGCACTTTGTTTTTGTATAAATTGAAGAGTTAAATCAAAGTTTAATGTATTATTTGTTTTAACGGCATATGTATCAGTTGAATTATCCATTACATTATCAGATTCATCATACCAAGAAACATATACTCTAATTGTTTCTGCAGGATCACCAATTGCAAAAGAACCAGATATAACACCATTTCCAATATTAGTTTTAGTATTATTAACCGCAGGATTAATCGTATAACCATCTAGCTTTATATCATTATATCCATTACTACTAACTATTGTCATTTGATAATCAAATGCAACATCGGTATCATTTGGATCAATTTCTATATCAAAATAACCACTTGCTCCAGGAGCTAAGACTCCAGATTCAATATACTGTGTGCCAGGGAAAGTCGGCGTAATTGAATTATGAAGCACTGTCCCATTACTAATATCTTCATTATTAACTTTTATTTGCCATTTAGCAACATTCATAGTAACATCCCCAGAGATTCCTCTACGATACTTAGCATATGTATATTGATAAATAAAAAACAACCCAATAAATAGTAGTAATAATAACGTTAAAATAATTATATTCTTCTTATCTACTTTTGCCATATTAACTCCTATAATAATACTAACATATTATAAGAGACATAGTCAAATAAATGCTGTTAAAATAATGGACAGTGTGACTTATTTGTGGTAATATTATATTATGAAAAATAGTGAGGTAAACATGGGGAATAGTGTTAAACAACAAAATGAAAAAGACACTTGGTTTAAGACTAAAGTAATCATATTTTTTGTTTTTACTTTGCTTTTAATTACTTTCTTAGGTTTTACATCATATGGTATCTTTATTAGTAACGAAGAACAAGAGAGTACCAATAGAATATCTACTGGTTGTTTTAGCACGACTTTTACTGATGGCAATTCAGTATCTATTTCTAATGCTTTACCAACTCCCGATAGTGAAGGTATTCAAGGGACTCCATATTCATTTACTTTAACAAATACATGTACAATTAAAGTTGCATATAAAGTTATTCTTAATGTAAAAAATAGTTCTTTTGGAGATGAATATGTTCAAACATCTATCGATGGAACAAATGCTAAAACACTATCAACATATACTGTTAACTTAGATAATATAGATACTGGATATACTAATTCATATGTTCTATCAACAGGTACACTTGCTCAAAATGCAAATGTAACTTTTAATCTAAGATTATGGCTTAAAGAATCTACAGAGTATGAACAAGTATCAAGTTCTATGTGGCAAGGTAAAATAAAAGTAGTTAATACACCAACTACTTAATATATAAAAAGAATGAGGGGATATTATGTTTGATAAAAATGTACTTAGTGATGCTGAATTATATAAACTAAATGGTTATTTTAGAGCCCTTAATTATCTTGGAGTAGGTCAACTTTATTTACTTGATAATCCACTTTTAAAAAGACCATTACAAAAGGAAGATATTAAAGGTAAACTCGTTGGACACTTTGGAACAGTACCTGGACAAAACTTTATAATTACACATTTAAATCGTATTATTAAAAAGAACAATTTAGATATGATGATTGTAATTGGTCCTGGGCATGGTGGAAATGCTGCCGCAGCGTCTGCATATCTAGAAGGTGAATATTCTAAAGTATATAAAGATATCACTGAAGATGAAAAGGGAATGAAAAAATTCTTTAAAAGATTTAGTTTCCCTGGAGGAACATCTTCTCATGTGTCGCCAGAGATTCCTGGTTCAATTCATGAAGGTGGAGAACTTGGTTATAGTCTTGCTCATGCTTATGGGGCAGCGCTTGATAACCCTGATTTAATAGTTGCATGTATAGTTGGTGATGGTGAAGCTGAAACTGGACCACTCGCTGCTAGTTGGCATATTAATAAGATTATGAATCCAATTAAAGA
This sequence comes from uncultured Muribaculaceae bacterium, assembly GCA_964407175.1. Classification (GTDB taxonomy): domain Bacteria; phylum Bacillota_I; class Bacilli_A; order RF39; family UBA660; genus RUG11867. The sequence continues at coordinate 1,919 of CAYOUK010000042.1, read as the reverse complement.
CGGAATAGTACTTCCTATACTTCATTTAAATGGATATAAAATAGCTAATCCAAGCGTTTTATCTAGAATTCCTAAAAAAGAGTTACGCGCTCTTATGAATGGATATGGATATAAGCCATACTTTGTTGAAGTAAGTTCTATAAATGAAACTCACGAAAGAATGGCTGAAGTAATGGATGAAATCGTAAGTGATATTAAGAAAATTAAAAAGTATGCTAAGCGTCATGCTGCAAGGCCTCTATATCCAATGATTGTATTTAAGTCCCCAAAGGGATGGACTGGTCCAAAGATAGTTGATGGTAAAAAAATAGAAGGTACTTTTAGATCTCATCAAATTCCACTTGCCGTTAATCCAAAAACTGGTGAAAACGTAGATGTTTTGGAAAGCTGGATGAAAAGTTATCATCCAGAAGAATTATTTAACGAAAATGGTGAATTAAAGATGCAATTTAAAAGCATTTTGCCAGCACCAGAAAAAAGACTATTTGCAAGTAAACATGCAAATGGTGGAAGTTTACTAAAAGAATTAAATGTCCCTGATTTTACAAAATATAAAGTCGAAGCAGATCATGGCGCAACAACCGCCGAGGATATGCGAGTACTTGGTTCATTTGTAAGAGATATTATAAAAATGAATCCTAAAAACTTTATTGGTTTTGCTCCAGATGAAACATTATCAAATAGGTTAAATAATGTGTTTGAAGAAACAAGTAGAAAATGGTATGCCGAAAGATATAACTATGATGAGGCATTATCACCAGATGGAAGAATAATTGATTCTATGTTATCTGAACATATATGTGAAGGAATGCTAGAAGGTTATATTCTAACTGGTCGACATGGTTTCTTTGATTGTTATGAAGCATTTATTAGAATAGTTGATTCTATGATTAGTCAACATGCTAAATGGCTTAAGATGTGCTCAGAACTTCCATGGAGAAAAGATATATCTAGTTTAAACTTAATACTTACAAGTCACTGCTGGCAACAAGACCATAATGGTTTTACTCATCAAGATCCTGGTTTAATAAATCACTTAGTTACTAAAAAACCTGAGATAGTAAGAGTATATTTGCCTGCAGATGCTAATACGCTTTTATCTTGCTTTGATCACTGTGTTAGAAGTAAAAACTATGTTAATATCGTTGTGGCATCTAAACATCCAAGCCCTCAGTGGTTATCAATGGAAGAAGCTAAAGAACATGCAGAAGCAGGTATAAACGAATGGAAATGGGCTAGAACTTATGGTGGTGGAGAACCAGATGTAGTACTTGCATCTAGTGGTGATACCCCAACTCAGGAAGCTCTTGCCGCTGTTTCAATACTTCATGAATGGTTACCAAATCTAAAAGTGAAATATATAAATGTATGTGATTTAATGAAACTTGTTTCAAGTGAGTATCATCCACATGGACTAACTGATCAAGAATATGATTCACTATTTACTAAAGATAAACCAATTATATTTGCATTCCATGGTTATCCATCACTTGTTCATGAATTAACATATAAAAGAACAAATCAAAATATGCACGTTCATGGATATATTGAAGAAGGAACAATTACGACTGCATTTGATATGAGAGTTAAAAATAGAGTAGATAGATATCATTTAGTTATGGATGCTTTAAAATATCTTCCAAATAAATCAAAACAAATGAAAAAACTTGAAGCTTATTGCGAGGAGATGCTAGAAAAGCACGCTAAGACTATTGTTGAAACTGGCGAGGATATCGAAGAAGTAACTAGTTGGTCATTTAAGAAGCTTAAATAAAAGCTTCTTTTTTAGTTGCTTGATATATTAATTTAAAAAGATCTATTAATTCTTTCGCTAATTGTTATCATCATATTACTAGTGCTACTAGAATATAGATGATAATATTTGGTTTTGGTCAATATGACATTAATCATCATGCAAA
>CAYOUK010000041.1:6444-7835 GCA_964407175.1 uncultured Muribaculaceae bacterium | reverse complement strand
GCCATAATGTGTGTACCTGTCCTACTTGTTGGAGGAAGACTATTTATGGTTGGAGTAGGCATATTAGGAATTCTTGCTTATAAAGAAATAGTATCAATTAAAGGAATGGATAAATATCCAAAGCCTGTTATTATAACTGGTTTAATAGCTATGCTTTTATTAATATATTCTAATAAAGATGCTGTATTTAATATAATAGGTATAGATTATAGATTTAGTTTACTAGCTATACTTCTTATGTTTGTACCAACTATTATATTTTATGAAACTAAAAAATATACAACAAATGATGCATTTAAATTAATGGCATTTGTATTCTTTATAGGAATATCTCTTAATATATTAATGAATGTATTCTTATATGAAGTTAAATATTTTATATTACTTGTACTTATTTGTATACTTACTGATAGTTTTGCTTATTTTACTGGGCGCGCAATTGGAAAACATAAAGTTACAAAGATTAGTCCTAATAAAACAAGAGAAGGTTTTATTGGTGGTATTGTAATGGGTACTATATTATCTACTATTTACTATTATGGATTTATTGGAGTTGCACCAATATATAGAGTAATACCAGTTATTATGTTATTAACTGTAGCTTGTGAAGCTGGGGATTTATTCTTTAGTGCAATAAAAAGAGATAATAATATAAAAGACTTTTCTAATTTAATTCCAGGACATGGTGGAATTGTAGATAGAATAGATAGTTTAACTTTTGTACTTGCAGTATATATTATACTTTATGGAATCATATAGAAAGGACACATAATGTTAGCACTAATATTATTAATTGTAATACTTGGAGTTTTAATATTTGTTCATGAGTTTGGACATTTTATAACTGCAAAAAAATGTGGAGCTCATGTTTATGAATTTGCTCTTGGAATGGGGCCAAAGATATTTGGCTTTAAAAGAAAGGGAGATCCAACTCAGTATAGTTTGAGACTGTTCCCAATTGGTGGTTATTGTGCAATCGCTGGTGAAGATGGTGAAGATGATGGTGGCGATAAAAAGCTAAAGAAAAGCGAATACATGTGTAATAAAACCATTTTAGAAAGATGTATTATACTAATCGCCGGTGTATGTATGAACTTTATAACAGGTTTTGTTATATTGTTTATCTCTGCATTGATATGGGGAGCACCAAATGGAGAATCAGTTATTGGAGCTGTGCCAGAGGGATATCCAGTTAGTAAGGCTGGTATCGAAGTTGGCGATAGAATAATTTCTATAAATGGTAAAAGAGTTAGATCTTGGGATAAAATAACTTTACTTCTATATTACAAACATAAGCGTGATACATATGTTTTCACTTTAAAGAAGACAGATGGAAAAGTTGTAGACTATAAAGTTAAACCTATTATTTCAAAAAACGAAGATGGTCAAGA
>CAYOUK010000041.1:1159-6434 GCA_964407175.1 uncultured Muribaculaceae bacterium | reverse complement strand
ATCATATGAATTTAAAATAGATAAAAAAGATGGAAAAATTAAAACATATGATATAACACCTGATATTGTCAAAGATAAAGAAGGAAATGAAATAAAAGTATTTGGTATTGGTCAAGACGCTAAAAGGCATAGAGGATTAGGTTTTTCTTTAAAATATGCATTTAGTAAGTTCTTCTCAATTATATATACAATGTGGGCAATAGTAGGTAATTTAATAATAGGCAACTTATCATTATCTGCTTTATCTGGGCCTGTTGGTGTATATTCAATTGTAGGTGAAGCTGCTCATACCAGTGTTGAATCAGTTCTTTATTTAATGGCCTATTTAAGTATCAACTTAGGATTTATTAATATTCTTCCGTTCCCGGCTTTTGATGGAGGAAGAGTACTACTTTTAATAATCGAAGCTATAAGAAAGAAAAAAATGAATCCAAAAATTGAACATGCAATAAATGCCGTTGGCTTTGCTTTACTTATGCTTTTAATGGTTGTAATAACTATAAAAGACGTAATTAATCTAATAAACAAATAAGAATAAATTGGTGGTGAAACTATGCCGAAAAAAAAGAAAATTACTAAAAAAGAAAGAGAAAGAAACAACAAACTTACTATTATTTCTTCTTCATTATCTCTTTTGGTTTTTCTTTATGTGTTTATAATAGAATTTACTAGTTATCATATGATATATATACCCATAGAAGTTTTATTTATAATACTACTTATATCTGATTATTTGATAGTTAAAATAAGTAAAATTAACACTTCTAATTTTTTGATTATACTTGTTAATTCGATTTTACTGGCATATTTTATAAGCATAGAAATAATACTTTTACCACTTACATTTAAGTATTCAAATAGTGCCTATATTTATAAAATGGTATACGGCTTTCTAGTTGAGCATGAAAATGTCCTTGTACCAGTTTTAATTGTAGTAGGAGGAGCTTTAATGTTCCCGGGCTTTAAAGAATTATGGAAAAAGAACAACAAACCTATATATATGATAATATTAACTTTAGGTATTGTTGTTGCAGCATTTGGTATATTTTATTTGCAAGTATGTACATTAATAAACGGTTATATGTAAAGTATAACTGTTTTTAATAGGCAATAAAGTTTTATTGTGTTAAAATTACTTTAGAAAGAGTGATTTAAATGAAGATATTTAAAAAGAAAAATGAATCTAGTGCTCCTATCGTTGGATTAGTACTAGCATTAGTTCCAGTTTTTGCTTTCTTAATTATGTCTATCTATGATTCATATGTTCCATACTGGATATATCAAGGGATAGACAGGAATCTTACATATTTACTTTTCTTGTTTGTACTAATATCCGTTATATCTTTGGTACTTGGAATAAGAGCAATTACACAAGATGAAAAAAACTTTCTTGGAATATCTACATTAACAATTGATTCTATAACTATAACATTTAATACATTACTTTTAGTATTAATTAATAATAAAAGTATTAATTTCAATAATTATAGTTTTATATATAAGTTATCTGCAGTTATAAATAAATCAACATCATTAATAACGGCATTTCTTGCGTTATTATTCTTGGTAATAGGAGGATATAGAATATTTAAAAGTAAGAAAAAAGAATCTGGAATTATTCTCTACATACTTGGAGTAGTTCTAGCTTGTTTAGCATTTGTTGGTTTTAATTTTGTACTACTATTTTTATAAAAGAATATAATTAAATAAGGAGAAAAAATGAGCATCGAAGAAAGAATACTAGAAAATACTGAATATAAAGAAATAATTGAAGATTTGCTTGAAAATGATATGGTTAATAAAATGAGAGATTATAACCAACATTTTAATATTAATTGCTTAGAACATTCACTTAATGTTTCTTACTTAACATATAAGTGGTGCAAAAGATTTAATTTAGATTATAAAAGTGCTGCAAGAGGAGCACTACTTCATGACCTTTTTTTATATGACTGGAGAGTAAAAGGGGACAGAAAAGGCTTGCATGCTTTTACTCATCCAAAATCAGCACTTGAAAATGCTAAAAAGGTAACTAAATTAAATGCTAAAGAAAAAGATTTAATATTAAATCATATGTGGCCAGTGACTCCGGAATTACCTAAATATTTAGAAACTTATATAGTCACAATAATGGATAAATACTCTGCAACAATGGAATATAAATACTCTAAACAAAAACTTAACAGAGAGTCATGTAAAACAAGTGAAAATAGCATTTACAGGTGGTTTAATTGGTTAAACCCTTTAAAATAAAGGAACTTTAAAAAAGCATAAAAAAATATGTCTTTTTTTGTTTCTTTTTATCGTTATATTTGATAAAATACTATTAGAGTGAATAACAGTGAAGGATGTGGAATTTATCATGGGGGAACTTGCAAAATTTTTCAAAAAAATAAATTTCACTAATGATGACTTTAAGAATACAATTGTCGATAAAGTGGTGGTTCATAAATTAGATAATACATGGACAATTCATATAACTAATAAAGTACCATTAAATGTCGAATCAATCGAATCTCTTAAAGCGGTTTCTAGGAATGGATTCGACGAAGTAAAAAGCGTCGATTTTGTTATTAATAACAATAATTATTCTGATCAAGATATACTAGAATATATCAAGTATTATTTGAGTTATTTAAGTAAGAAGAGTCCTTCACTTAGAAGTATAAAAGGAAACGATATAATTGTTCTAAATAAAGAAATAAAGGTTGAAGTTACTAATTCTGTCGAAGAAAACTTAATCAAGTCTAAGAAAAACAGAATTTTGGCATGGCTTGAAGGTATTGGACTTCCAGGATGCAAGATTACTACTTTTACAAATCTAGATAAAAGAAAAAAAGTAAAAGAAGAAATCGAGAAAGAAAAGACTAAAAATGAAGAGATAAAAGCTAAACCAATCCTAGCTCTTGCAGAAAGACAAGATAAACCAGTTTTAGAGATAAAATCAGAAGTACTTTATGGTAGTCCATTTGCAACAACTAAGATAATACCCATAAAAGAAATAAATGAAGAAAAAAAAGAAATTAACATTCATGCTAAGATAACTGATATTAAAGTAATAGAATCTGCAAGAACAGAGTATAAAATATTTACAATTAAGGTAAATGATGGCACTCCTTTTACATGCAAATTATTTACTACAGATAGAGAAGTATATTTATTCCTTCTTAAAAATTTAAAAGAAGGGTCTTGGTATTATTTTAGGGGATCAGTTCAAAATGATAGTTATATGAACTCTCTAGTATTCTCTATTAGAAATATAATGGAAAGTGATAAAAAGGAAGAAAATAGTTCTATAATAGATGATTATGATTATAGTGCTTATCCTGATTATATTCCCGAATATATTCCAGAGGATATCCCTGAAATGGAATCTGATGAATCTTTTTTTGCGCTTTCAGACATTCCATATAATTATGATGCACCAAAGGAAGAACCAATAAAAATGGAAGTGCCAAATAACAATAAAAGCATTAATATGGTTTTAGGAGATAAAGTAAGTGGCAAAGTTCAAAAGATGGAAGATGTAATTGCACCAACTAATAATGCAGTTTTTGAAGCTAAAATATTTGGAGTAGATTTATTTGAATCACCAAAAAATAATTTTAAAATAATAACACTTAAATTAACAGATAAAACTAATTCATTCCTTTGTAAGATATTTACTAAGAATGCCGATGAATTTAAAGAATATTCTAAAAAATATAAAAAAGGAACATGGATTAAAGTCGATGGCCAAGTTAAATATGATGAATATGCAAAAGACCTAGTATTAAATGCTAAGAATATAGAAATTATAGATTCTAAAGATGAAGTATTAAAAGACGATGCTAAAGAAAAACGTATAGAGCTTCATGCCCATACTATGATGAGTCAAATGGATGGAGTTTTAAATGTTAATAAATACTTAGATACTATGCATGATATGGGTTATAAAGCTTGTGCTATAACTGATCATAATGCTGTTCAAGCATTCCCAGATGCTTTTCATAAAGTATGCGATTATAATAAGGGCATCGAAAAAGAAGAAGATAAATTTAAATGTATTTATGGTGCAGAACTAACAATGGTTGAAGATGCCGTAGATATTGTTAGAAATCCTAAAAATATTCCATCCCTTGATGCAACATATTGTGTATTCGACCTTGAAACAACGGGCTTTAATGCTGGTGGTGAAGACTCAATAATTGAAATTGGTGCAGTTTTAATAAAGAATGGTAATATTATAGATAAGTTTGATGAACTTATTAATCCTGGTAGAAAACTACCTAAGAAAATAACAGAGTTAACAGGTATAACTGATGAAATGCTTGAAGATAAAATAAACGAAGAAGAAGCATTGAAGAAGTTTATCGATTTCAAAAAAGATTATCCAATGGTTGCTCATAATGCTAAATTTGACTGCAGTTTTATCGATATGGCATATAAAAAATATAATCTTGGTGTATTTGATAATCCTGTTATTGATACATTAGAACTTTCAAGAGCTTTAGATAGTGGTTTTGCAAGACATTCTTTAAGTGCACTTGTTAAGAGATATAATGTCGAATGGAACGAAGATGAACACCATAGAGGTGATTATGATGCTGAAGGTACTGCTAGGGTATTTGATAAGATGCTCAACAAAATGTACAATCAGAATATCGAAGATATTAAAGACTTTAATAATCTAGTGTCTTCAGATGATATGTATAAATATGGTAGAACCTTCCATATAAACTTACTTGTTAAAAATAAAGTTGGACTTAAGAATCTATTTAAACTTGTAAGTTTTGCAAATACTAAATATTTATATAAAACTCCAAGAATACCTAGAAGTGAAGTTGAAAAACATAGAGAAGGATTGCTTATTGGTAGTGGTTGTTATCAAAGTGAAGTCTTTGTCGAAGCTAAATCAAAAAGTGATGAAGAACTTACAAATATAATATCTTTCTATGATTATGTAGAAGTGCAACCTCCTGAGGTTTATTCTCATATGATAGATACGAGTGATTTTGGAAGTTATGCTGAAATAGAAAGTCATTTAACAAAGATAATTAATACAACTAAAGAAGCAGGTAAGATTATCGTTGCAACGGGTGATGTACATCATTTAATGAAAGAAGATAAGATTTCAAGAGAAATAATTGTAAATCAAAAAGTTCCTGGTGGAGGAAGACATCCACTAGCTAAATCTGAAATAGAAAGCATTCCATCACAGCATTTTAGAACAACTGATGAAATGCTAAAAGATTTTAGTTTCTTAGATAAAAAATTAGCTAAAGAAATAGTTATA
>CAYOUK010000041.1:0-1136 GCA_964407175.1 uncultured Muribaculaceae bacterium | reverse complement strand
GTAATTATCGATACTGGTGGAGTACCATTCTCTCCTAAATTTGAAAATTCTGAAAAAGAAGTAAAAGATATGGTATATGGAAGAGCACATGATATATATGGTGATCCACTTCCAGAACTAATTGAAACACGTATTGAAAACGAGCTTACTGGTATTATTAAAGGTGGTTTTGATGTAATCTATTTAATTGCACAAAAGCTAGTTAAACATTCAAATGATGAAGGATATTTAGTTGGCTCACGTGGTAGTGTAGGTTCTAGTTTTGTTGCAACTATGATGGGTATAACAGAGGTTAACCCTCTTCCTGCACATTATGTTTGTCCAAATTGTAAACATAGTATATTTGAATTAGACGGTAAAAAGCTTTCTGATAATTATTCATGTGGTTATGATTTGCCAGACCTTAAGTGTCCAAACTGCGGTGAACCAATGCACAAAGAAGGACAAGATATGCCATTTGCAACTTTCCTTGGATTTGATGCTGATAAAGTTCCTGATATCGACCTTAACTTCTCGGGAGATGATCAAGCATCTGTCCATGAATATACTAAAGAATTATTTGGTGTGGATAACGTTTATAGGGCAGGTACTATTGGAACAGTCGCAGAAAAAACCGCTTATGGTTTTGTAAAGGGATATTGTGAAGATAAAAACATTACTAACATGAAGTCAGTTGAAATGGAAAGACTCGCTGAAGGATGTACAGGTGTTAAAAGAACAACAGGACAACATCCTGGTGGTATAGTAGTTATTCCAAATTATATGGATGTATATGACTTTACTCCATATCAATATCCTGCGGACGATATAAATAGTGCATGGAGAACAACTCACTTTGATTATCACGCGATTGACCAAGATGTATTAAAACTAGATATACTTGGTCACGATGATCCAACCGTACTTAGAATGCTTAAAGATTTAAGTGGTATTGATGTTACAAAAGTACCACTTGATGATAAAGAAACAATGTCTATATTTACTAGTCCAAAAATACTTGGTGTTGATGATGAAAAAATAATGTGTTCAACAGGAACACTTGGAATACCAGAATTTGGAACAAGGTTAGCAGTTAGAATGCTTGAAGATACTAAACCAACAACATTCGCTGAACTTGTTAAAATATCAGGTTTATC
>CAYOUK010000040.1:7338-8068 GCA_964407175.1 uncultured Muribaculaceae bacterium | reverse complement strand
AAAAAAGCTGCTTAAGCAGCTCTTTTATTTTTACTAAATGCACTAATTATTGAGTACAATATAATTATTATTAAACTCGCGGCTATCGCAGCCATAAATTCTGTTGTTAAGACTTTAATAACGAAGTTGAATGTATTGTTTCCTTTAAACAATCCTTCGGCGAATAATAAGAATACAAATATTATTCTATCGATTATATATCCAATAAACACTGATAGTCCAACTGATAAGTAATCAATAGTATAATTCTTAACAGCATTATATACAGTTGCATATAATAAGTGACTAACAACAAATGAAATAAGAACACCAAAGAATTGACCAAGTGTAGGATAGAAAACTCTCATTCCAAATATCTTATCTATATTATTTGCAAATAAGTATTGTACAGTAGCATTATATTGCATCGATACATCGTTTCCTGTTGGTATAATTGAAATCATCATTATGAATATAAATATCGAATATATAGCTGCTGAACAGTATATACTTCTTCGAGCTACTTTAAAACTATACTTTCTACAAATTATCGCCGTTATCAAGAATGTAAACGGATAATTAAGTATACCTGCAGTTAAAACCAAAGTATTCGCTGGTTCAAAAAACTTAAGAGAGAATAAGAACGTAGCTATTAATAAAATAGACATTAAACCAATTAAGAATGCTGGTAATGGTTCTTTTTCCTTCTTTGCTTTAGTTACTGGGGTAGTAACCTGTGTTTGAACAGGAT
>CAYOUK010000040.1:0-7323 GCA_964407175.1 uncultured Muribaculaceae bacterium | reverse complement strand
CTTCTTTTTGTGTTACTACTGGTTGAGGCGCAGGAGGAGGAGTTTGAACACTTCCTTGTATACTGTTTACTTGAATTGGTAATTCGACAGTGTCACTAACATTTCTTTTAAGCATGATAGGACTTTGACCGCTGCCGTTAACCCCATTTTGTTCTTCCATATTATCACCTAGTATAATATTACTATATTTTACTAAAAAAATAAAGAAGTTTTGTCGAATATATTTCAAAAAAATCATACTATGATATATTTTTCTTGGTGATTATTTTGCGACCAGAAATATTTATGCAAGACATGATTGATAAAATAGATTATGTTGCGCGTACTTTAGCTTTACAAATAATATTTGATAGTATAAAAAAAGATAAAAAAAATCCCTAGATTATGTTATAATTATTTATAGTAGGGGATTAAATGAGAGAAGTAAGTTTTAAAATAAGAAATTTTTTCCGTAAAATTAATAAAAAGAAATTAGTAATTTCTTTGTTTTTGACTGCTTTAGTTTTTTCAGTTAGTTTCTTAACTTTAGGACTTGTTAAATATTATCAAAATAGTGTTATTAACCAAGATAATGCAAAACTTTTTTATACATTTAAACCTCATACATTAAGAAAATATAATACAAGTTTAATAAATGATTCTGACTTACAAGAAAAGTTTTTATCATATAACATATCATATGGTATAGATGTTTCTGAGTGGCAAGATCACATCGATTGGAAACAAGTTGCATCAACAGGTATTTCTTTTGCTATGATTAGATGTGGTTTTAGAGAAATAGATGGTAGTAATGTAAAAGAAGATGGAAGGTTTAGAGAAAATATAGTTGGTGCAAGAGAAGCCGGATTAAATGTTGGTGTTTACTTTTTTGGAACAGCTAGAAACCAGGAAGAAGCTATTGAAGAAGCTGAATTTACAGTTAATTTAATAAAAGATTATGATATTAATTATCCAGTTGTATATGACGCAGAAGTAATTAATAGAGGTCGACTTGAAGGTGTTGATTATTCAACTTTAACTGATAATATACTTGCATATACTGATACAATTGAAAGCTATGGATATGCTAGTATGGTATATTCATATAGTAGTGCTCTTACATATTATTATGATACAGGAAGATTAGATGGAAAGCTTATATGGCTTGCATATTATGGTGATCATGCTGATTATAATGGTAACTTTAATATGTGGCAATATGCCGATAATGGTAGAGTTGCAGGAATAAATGCATATGTTGATTTAAATATTTCATATTTTACGTATGTTGATAACGAAGATGAAATAGTTGCTAATCCGGATTATAGATCGGCGCCAGCAACAGAATTTACAAGTGTAAATGATGAAATACGGGTTAAAGCTGATACCGTTCTTCGAAGTAGTCCAACTACATCTATTCCAAATAAGATTAAAACTCTGCCAGGAGGAACTATTCTAAAAATAAAAGGACTTTCAAATGATTTTAGCAATATCTTATATAACGGAATAGTAATCAATATAAGTAATAAAAAAATAAGCTAACAAAGAGTTAGCTTTTTTTTTGCATACTAAATAAACCAAGCTAGAAGAGATTTAAAAAAATGATATTTTCTTCTTTATTATGCCAGCCGTGAATCTTGACAAAATAGCATGCAAATAGTAAAATATTTTTTGTAAGAAGGGTGAATGCTATGTATGGACTTAATGTAATTAATTCTCCAAAAGATATATTGAATAAGGAATTTAAATTTGACGCTAAAGGATATAGACCACAAGAAGTGGATGAATACTTAGATACAATAATACAAGACTATACTGAATTCATTCGTTTTATAAAGAATGCTGAGAAAGAAAATCAGGATTTAGTTGAAGAGAATAATCGTCTAAAGAACGAAGTTAGGAAATTAAAGATGGAAATTGAAACTGCAACTGAAGAGTCAGGATCTGGTAGATTTAATTCTAATAACTTAGATGTTCTTAAGAGATTATCTAATTTAGAAAAAATTGTTTATGGCAATAAGGATGAAGATTAAATAATACGGAAAGACAAACGCTGGCATATATTTATGCTTGAGGAAAGTCCTTGCTCACTTATTCTGCGATGAATAAAACGATTGTGCTAGAGGAAAAAATAACTCTAGGTAGCTTTTTTAGCTAACGGCTTCGAAATGATCCCTCTGGGTTCAAAGTAGATATAAAAGTGCCAAAGAGACGAGCTTGCTTGGTAACAAGCAAGGTGGAACGTGGTAAACCCCGCAAGTGAGAAACCCAAATTATGGTAGGGGAGCCTGAGGTAGAGAAATGAATCTAACGAAGGTTTAGTTTTTTTAACTAAAAGATAAATGTTTGTCACCCTAGTGGTACAGAACAAGGCTTACTAAGTATTATTTATTTTTTTTAAAGGATGTGAAATACATTGGATGAAATAGGAAGTTTATTTAAGGAATCTAGGACTTCCGCTGGTGTTAGTTTAGAAGAAGCTAGTCAAGATACATCCATTCCACTAACCGCACTCGAACAAATCGAGGAAGGTAGTATTGGAAGCTTCAAAGATATTTTTAAACTAAAAGAATATTTAGAAAGCTATGCTAAATATCTTGGGCTAAATGGAGATGAAATAATCAAAACATTTAATGAATATATGTTTGAATATACTTCTAAGATTCCAGCAAGTAAATTAGAAAAAGCTATCGAAGAAAAAGAGAGGCAAGAAGAAATAGATCTTATGGAGACCAATGAGATTAAAGTTATGTCTCCTTACTTAAAACCTAAAGAAAAAAACAATGCACAAAAATATATTATTATAACTATTGTTATTATAGTTCTTGTTGCAATAGCACTAATATGGGCTATTAAACAAGTAGAAGGATAGGAGTAATTATGAATTTACCAAATAAAATAACTGTTTCAAGAATAATTCTTTCAATTATTTGTTTATTAATGTTATCAATTCCATTTTATGAATTTGGATTTGAATTTCCAACATATCTAGTTGGTGGAAAGGTACTAATCGATTTAAAATATATAATCGCTGCAGTATTATTTATAATAGCTAGTATAACTGATTTTCTAGATGGACATATCGCTAGAAAGAATAATTTAGTAACTGACTTTGGAAAAGTAATGGATGCCATCGCTGATAAAATACTAGTTAATGGAATACTTATTATTCTAGCAGCAGATGGGATTATACCAGTTATCATTCCAGTAATAATTATAACTAGAGATACATTTGTTGATTCTATTAAGATGGTTGCAGGAAAAAGCGGAAAAGCCGTTGCAGCATCAATACTTGGTAAAGTAAAAACATCATTTATGATGGTTGGTGTATCATTTATGCTTTTATATAACTTGCCGTTTGAATTAATAGGAATTAACTTCTCACTTGCGCTTATATGGATAGCAACAATTCTTTCAATATTATCTGGAGTGCAATACTTTAAAAATCATAAAGAAGCTCTTACAAAAGAAATGTAAGAGTTTTTTATTGTCAACAAACAGTAAAATGCGTTGATGTAAAACAAGTTATATATTATAATTATAGTATAAACATATATGTAATATGATAGGAGGAGATAATATATGAATATTACAGTTTTAAGACTCGATGATGCATATGAACAATGTAGTGGATTAGTTGGATTAATCAACGGAGATGGAGCAAATCTTCTTAGTAGTTTGGCTTCAACAATTGCTGATTTGAAAAAAGATTGGATTGGTAATGATGCTACTGTTCACATCAATGGATTGATTGATGTACATAAAAATATGTACAATATACTTGCTGATGCAAAAGAAAGTGTAGCCTATGCAGCAAGTAGAGTAATTGCTATGCAAGAAACAAGAAATAAAAATGGTGGCGCTGGAAACATTGGTGCTACAATTGATGGTAAAACTCCAGAATTAGAACCTATTCCAACACTTGAACAAACAGAAATATATAAAGTTTTCCCAGAGGCAAATAACGATTTAAATGAATTAAAAGACGAATGTACAAGATTTGAATCATTTGTTGTTAAATTCTTAGAACAAAAAGATGATCTTATGAGCAACTGGCAAGAAGGAGCTTTAAGAGAAAAAGCTGAAACAGCTTTTAACACTCTTGAAAGTAATTATGGCACTTACAAAAAAATAATGACTTCTGCTAGAGATAATCTAGAAATAGCAATCAACAACCTTAAAGAAGTTAATAAAGGATAATAATTAAAACAAACATAAAGAAGGGAAAAAATAATAATGAACTATGAAAAATATTTACCAATTGGTAGTGTAGTTATGTTAAAAAATGGTACTAAAAGACTAATGGTTACTGGTTATGGTATTATGCCAAATGATGATGAAACTAAAATATATGATTATTGTGGATGCCTTTTTCCAGAAGGAGTAATTGATACTGAAGAGGTCGCTGTATTCAACCATGAACAAATTGATAAAGTTTATTGTATTGGTTTTAAAGATGAAGAACAAGAAAAATTTATGCAAGAACTAAAAGAAAATCTTGCAAATCAAGGGGCATCTATTGGCTAGTTCTAATGAAATGGTACATCTTAGAGCCAATATTAATGCACTTAAAAAGAAAAAAGAACAATATGAAAAATTTTGCCCAAAACTGGAAAAATTAGCTAATACCGTAAGCCCAATAAAAGGGTATATAAACTCTTCTGAAAAAAGTTTTAGCAAGGGAGGATACTCCTCTGGTGGAAAAACTTTATCTGCTGGTGAAGTTAAGAAAAAATCCGCTCTTCTAGGTGATGCAGTAGAACAATTGCGTCTTGCTGCTCAAAAAACAAAGCTAAAAGCAGTTGAATTTCAGAATAGAATAAATGAATTGGAAAGGCAATATGAAATCGCAGAGAGAGCCCAAAAAGCTGCAGAAAAAGCTGCCAAAAATAAAAAGAAATAAGGTGACATAAATGAATGGAGATTTTGTATATGATGCAGGACTTTTTAGAAAAGCCTTATTAAAAGTTTACTCTACAGTTGATAGCTTAACAGAAGCTGCATCTGCAGTTTCTTCTGTGAAATCCAGCTTTCCTGATGAATATGAATTTAGAGATAATGTCCTTTCAGCTTGTGATATCATTGAGCAAGTAAAAAGTTATATTGATGGGTATAAAGGGAAAGTTGAAAGTTTATTAGCAGATTTATGTTCACTTGACGAGGATTTTGCTCGAAAAGTCAATACTCCATCTGCTATGGAAGATATAAGCAATGCACTTAATGCAACCGGGGCAGAATGGAAAAAAGGCTTTAAGTCTTTGGTTAATGGCAAAGGCACAAAAGATTTAAAAAATGCTTGGAAGGATACTAAAGCAACTGCAATAGTTACAGGTAAATCTATACAATTAGGTGTAAATAGAGTTGGTGAACACTTTGGTGATACATTTTTAACAGTTAAGTCTGTTTTCCAAAAAGGAGAAAAGAAACAAGCAACTATTGATGAAATACGAAGAAATAAATCACAAGAAAAGTATGATGCATATTTTCAAACAAAAAAAGGAAAAGAAATTAATAAAAGATCAAACTTAAAATACGATAGTGCTGGTGCGAAAGGAATTGCTAAAGTAGCTGAAAAAGGTACTGAATATCTTGGCGCAACCGCAGCAACTATCTTAACAGGAGGAGTTGCTTCTGGATTTGTTGGTGCTGGAGTTGCTGGAGCTGCTCTTGGTATTGGTAAAGGTGCTGAAGCATATGCAATGACCGTTGACCGGGAGCATGGAGAAAGCTATGATAATAAAAAACTTTATTTAAACTCTGCTAAACAAGGCGTTAAATCAGGAATAGAGTGGGGATTAGCTGGTCAAGCAGGAAAAGGATTAACCCAAATACCAAAGGCTGGTGATTTGTCGACAGCAGCAGAGGAATTAGTAAAAAACCGAAAAGATATCTTTAATCTTAAAAATATGGGAGCAAGAGCAGCTGAAGGTTTTACAGAAGCTGTTTCTTCTGAAGAATTTATAGCAACAACAGCAGGATCTTTTACTGAACACGGAATAAATGTCGCTTTAGGAGAAGAAAGTGTTGAAGAAGCAATACACAATTCAAGAGCTGATATTGGAAAAAATGTATTTTCTAGTTTTGGTGGCAGTGGAGAAAAAGCCATCACTAAGGGCCTTAGTGAAGCTGGTGAAAGAGGTTATAAATTTGTTACGAAGCAAGTTAAAGACACATTTAATGAAACCGAAACTGGCCAAAAAGTAAAACAAGCAATTAGTGCTGCTGAAGACAAGTTAGTAGAAGGATCCATCGGTATGCAAGATTTTTTTGCTGAAGGAGTAAATACGGGTGTAAAAAGTTATGGTGACGGTTTAAAAAAAGCTTATGAAGTGATTACAGATAAAATCGGCAAAGAATAATTGTTTTATTAAAAAAACGCAATAATTTGCGTTTTTCTTTTGCAAACCAAACACTATTCTTTTACTTGTAAAAAGTACTTAAATATCTTATAATAAATATATATATTAAAGGTAGGGTTGTGATAATGTGATAGTATATGCGATTCATAAAAATAAAATTTATAATACTACACTTCCTAAAAACATTGATGGGAATTACACCCTAAAGGATGAAGACCCAGAAGGGGAAGAGAGAACCCTTCTAAATATAATAGCAAAAGATAGTAAGTGGGTAATATCAAATAACAAAAAAATTGATTTATTTGAGAATGGCGTTGCCAAAGACGAAATAGTATTAGAAAATTATAGAAATTACGAAGTTAAACTTAAAAATTCAGAAGAGAAAGTTATTTTATATACCTGTCCAGTAATGGAGAGTACTTTTACGTGCTTTACTGTAGACAAAGCACAGAATATCACTATTGGTAGTGTTGAAGGTAGTGGTATTAAATATAATAGTCCACTTATCTCCCCAAAACACTCGATAATAGGCTTTAATAACGATAGATGGGTAATAAAAGATTTAGACACTGTATATCCCACTTATATAAATGACGAAAGAATAAATGGCGCAGCCTATATAAATAATGGTGATGTTATTTTTATAATGGGACTAAAAATAACTATTGTCGATGATAAAGTATGGGTAAATAACCCTAATGATCAAGTATTTGTAAATGGTAGGATATTTAAAGTATTTGATGTCCCTGATAATAATCTTGAAGAAAAATATGAAGAAAGATCAAATATCAAGTTATATGACGATAAAGATTACTTTTCAAGAGTATCTTCTTTCTATGAAACTATTGAAAAAGCACATTTTATTTTAGATGATGCTCCAGAGCATCAAGAGCCGGAAGACTTGCCTGTTATCCTAACAGTTGGTCCAATGCTTACGATGTCGATGACTTCAGTATCAACACTTGTTATGTCATTCTTAAACTAT
>CAYOUK010000039.1:8044-8218 GCA_964407175.1 uncultured Muribaculaceae bacterium | reverse complement strand
TCATAAGTTCTTACCTCCAGTTATACTAGGTCTAATGTTTATATATTTAATTATTTCTTCAGGGACAGTTAGTTTTATATCTTTTGTAGTTTTTATAAATCCTAATCCTGAGATGATTATATCACTATTTTTACTAATTTTAAAACTAGTACCAATTATTTCTTTGTTATATAA
>CAYOUK010000039.1:0-8034 GCA_964407175.1 uncultured Muribaculaceae bacterium | reverse complement strand
CAATACTGGATTCCACTTCTATTCTAATTTAAAACAAATCACAAAGTTAGAATGTAGTTGGAACCTTATTTTGAAACGTTATTGGTTTAATCTCTTCCATAATAGCTTCATTTTTAGTTAGTTCAAAATTTGGTATCATGAATCCCGGAGAATCTATTATAGTTAAGCCTCCAACTTTAAGTCTCACAAAATCCTCCGTAGTATTCTCTTTATAACTAGTAGTTAGTTTAACGTTCTTTGAACCAATTAATTCATTTATTTTGTTAATTAAAGTAGATTTACCAGAGCTGGTCATACCTACAAAATATATTTCTTTTTCGTTTTCTAATCGTTTAATCAAAGTATTTAAATTACTTTTAAAACTAGTAAACAATATATCTTCTTTTATTCCATAATTAACTCTTATATATTTTTTTATTTCATCATAACTAACACTTTTTGGAATAATATCTGATTTAGTTATAACTAGTATTTTCTTTACTTTAATCTTTTTATAAATATTAATTATGTCATAATTGATATCTATAAATGATGATGTAAATACAACAAATGATGCATTTTTATTAAGAGTCTTTATTATCTCTTCTGTTGTTTTTGGTTCTTTATTTTTAATATTTACACCATAATTAATCATCTTAAAACAACGCTCGCAATATTTTGCATCATCTATTTTGTTTTCAGGAACATAACCGTTTTTATCTATATCAGTAAATTGAAGTCTAGCTCCACATCCAAAACATATTTTACTCATAGTACTCACCTTTTTTAAATACACCTTTTTTAGCAAAATGTTTCATTATCTTTCTTTCAAAGAATCTATTAATATGAGTTATTTTAAAATCATTAGTACTTATAGGATTAACTAAAATAGTTAGTATTCCAAGTTTATTAGCCCCAAAAACATCTGTCATTAATTGATCACCAACTGCTGCTATCTCATCAGGTTTTACATCATAAATACTCATTATTTTTTTGTACTTAAAAGGAAGCGGTTTAAGAGATGAACATGCAGCATCTACATATAAATCATCTTTAAATGGTTCCACTCTTTTTTTACCACTATTACTCATAATTATTGGTTTAAGGCCAATATTTCTAACTTCTTCGAATAAGTCTCTTAATTTTTGATTAGACTTTGTTGCACTTATAGGTACAATTGTATTATCTAAATCAAAAAGTATAACCTTAATTCCAGAATTTTTTAAACTTTTATAATCTATTTGATATATACTTTTTACATACATGTCTGGTAAAAAAGAATACATATTATCACTTCCTAATTCATTTTGTTAATATTTTATTTTGATACTCTCTTATCTTATCAATTTTTTCTTTAGAAAACTTAGAATAATCTATAAAAGCATTCTCTAATATTCTCTTTTCATCTTCTGTTAGATTATTAACTTTTCTGTTTTCTAAAAATAAATATATTACTAAAAAGTCCATTAATCTAAATGACATAGCTTTATTAAACTTTGGATTGCTTTCATCGTTAATCATTAGTCTTTTTATTCTTGGATTCTTTGCTGGAGTCCAATCATCAGTTTCTTTATCTATATGATTATATGGATCTTTGGCATGCGTAAAAAATGCCATTGTCCATGAACGAATCATATTATCATATTCGTTCCCTGGCTCTATTTTAGAAATAAAGTCCATTTCGAGTGCTTCATCAAAACTAGATAAACTTGCAAATGTAAGATTTAGTTTAATATATTTATTATCATCTAATTCATATGCTTTTTCAAATATTTCTAGAGGAGTAGATGTTTTTAATCTACCTAAGAAATAAATGATAGTTTCTTTAAATAAGAATAGTTCTTTATCATTTAATTCTTTAATTAGATTATCATCCTCTTTTACCTCATCTTCATATAGTCTATAGTCATAACATACGTTTAATAAATGAGATAAGAATTCTTTTACTTTTTTTAATTCTTCCTCACTTAAAGCATCAAGATTAGCTCTTACTTCATTTGTTAAATCATCATCATGTTCAACAACAAACTCTTTTACTGCTTTTTTTGTATCTAAATTAATTATAGCTTCTGATAATAACTTTGCTTTTTCCATATTTACTTCTCCTTTATTTTTTAAGTGTATATACATGCCACTTATTATTTTCTTTTCCGCCTTCAGTATGATAATCCTTTATCTCAAAGCCCGCCTCTTTTGCTAAAGCATCCAAAGTTTCTTTTTGAAAATAATGGTAATACCTTTCTATACCCATACTTTTTGCGCCTGGAAGATCTAACCACTCTTCATCTTTTTCATGCACTGCCCTATTCATAGCATTAAATACAAAAATGCCATCTTTTTCTAGACCAGAATAAACATTTTCAATAACTCTCTTAGTGTCATCATAAGTAAAGTGTACAAATACTCTCCAGCAGAAGACGCCAGAGTATTTTTCTAGAAAGTCTTCTTCAATTGCATTAAATCTTACTGGATTTAATCCGTTAGATTTTATCGCTTCAATAAAATCATCTGCAATATCGCTTGGAGTTACATCAAAACCAAGTTCTTTTAAATATTTGGCATTTTCTCCATCAGCAGAGCCAATTTCAAACACTTTACTTCCCTTGGGGATACTTGCAAAACTCTCTTTAATAAATATTCTTAAAGCTTCACTTTTTCTTTTTGCTTTCTCTGGATCACTAGCATTATCCTCAATAGTATTTGCTAAATATTTTCCAGCCATTTCATCGTAAACTTCAAGTGTTTTTTTATTCTCTATGCTCATTTTACTTCCTCCTACGTAATTATATCATAAATAAATCATTTAATAATCATTTTTGATTTATGTTTTTGATTATATCTTTTTTCAAAGTCTACAAGTTTAGTTATATTTTTATCTTTTGAATCTATAACTAGATTATCTATATCATATGAACTCATAATAGAATTCACTCTTTGCTCGAGTGAATTGACAACATCTCCATTTAAATCTTCATCTAAATATACATATAAAGTATCCTTTTTATAAACTAAATTCATATTATCACCATGACTATATTAGCAGTAATCATGGCGTCTTTCTATAGATTCGACAAACTATCTAATTATATATTACAAGGGCTTCTCTTGCTCTTGTAGAAGCTACATAAAAAATATTTTTATTATTTTTAAAATAATTATCTTTATCATAAATAATAACGCCTTCAAACTCTAATCCCTTAGCTAAATAATATGGTAATACTTTAGTGTTAATTAGTTTCTTATTACCAAGTTTTTCTTTTATTTTAGAGGCACTATCTTCATCAACAGTGATAATAGCATTTACTTTAAACTCGTGTTTAGAAAACTCTTCTAAATCACTTAAAATACTATCATATATGTTATTTGTATTCTTAACTTTTACATCAATACCATTTTTACCTCTAATAGATTTTACGTTATTAATACCAAGAATATTATTTGTATAATCCGTTATTTCTTCACTTGATCTATATGTCTTAGATAACTTTATATATTTAGTATTATTAATTATATTAGCTATATAAGGTAATTCATATAAAACATATTTATTTAGTCTTTGGTTTTCATCACCTACAATAGTAAATATAGAACTATTAAATATCTTTCTTAAAAGTCTAAATTCAAATGGTGTATAATCTTGAGCTTCATCTATTACTAAATGTTTTATATATGCATATTCAGGATATCCATTTATTTCATAGTAAAGATAAAGTATTGGTGCTACATCTTCATAACTAATACTATCTAAACTCTTATCTATACCACATTTAGAGATAAAATCTTTGTATATCTCTATTGGATCATCACTTATATTTAATAGTTTTTTAATCATAGACTTCATCTTATCTATATTTTTATCTTCATTCTTATTTAATAATTCAAGAACTCTAGATGCAGTGTACTCTACTTTATTTGCTATGTTAAGCTTTTTAGCTTTGTTTTTTAGAATATCATTTAAATCAGTATATTTAATAACAGTTTTATCAAGAGCAAAACCATTTTTAAATTCTAAATTATTACTATATTCTTCTAGATAGTTATCAAGTTTTTCTTTTGGAATATAAGTAATCTCTTCTTTTTGCGAACGATTAATAAATTCTCCCTGACTTTCAACTTCTTTTTTTGTTAACGAGCGAAGAAGTATATCAAGCGATAAAGACCTAATGTTTTCTTCGCCAAGCTCGGGAAGAACACCGGAGATATAATTACTAAACTCTTCATTTGGACTAATTATAACTACATTTTTACTAGTTAAATCTTTAGTATTATATAAAAGATATGCTACTCTATGAAGTATTATGGCAGTTTTACCTGACCCAGCAACACCTTCGATAACTAAGTTTTCATTTCCAGTATATCTTATTATTTCGTTTTGTTCTTTTTGAATAGTTGAAACTATATTTTGCATCTTGTCTGTTGGTGACTTAATCAAGGCATCACGAAGTAATTCATCGTCTATTGCTGCGCTAGTATCAACATAATTTAATAGTTTCCCCATTTTAATTTGATATTGTCTTTTTAAAGTAACTTCAATATCTTCACCATTAAACTTAACGTTACCCAATCCATAATTATAATAAAGGTTTGATATAGGTGCTCGCCAGTCATAAACTAAAAAATTATTATCATCTTGTATAGATGTTAATCCTATATATAGTTTATCTAAATCTTCATATCCTTTTACATCAATTCTAGCAAAATATGGATTTTCAAGAGAATGGTATAAACTAATATTTTTTCTTATTTTTTTATTTAAATCAATTACTCTTCTATCTTCATTATCAAAAGATTCAAATAAATCAGCATCACCTATTTCTCTTTGATTTTCATAAAGATATCGCTTAGATTTTACAATATCTTTTTTTGCTTCATTTATTTCATCTTCATTTTTTTTAATAACACGTTTTGTTATACTTAAACAGTTATTAAAATATTTTAATTCTTCTTCCATAATACCCCTCCTAAATATAGTAAGGATTCATATCTATTTCAAGATATACATCCTTATTCTCAGCATATAATTCATCAAGTTTTTTAAGTGTATCATTTAGCTTATCATCAAATCTATATTTTATAATGATTTGAAATCTATATATATTTTTAAGTCTAAATATACCTGCCGTAGTTGGACCTAGAATATAGTCTTCGTGATTTAAATTGCTTTTTAGAAAGTTATAAACTTTATTAGCTTCTTTAGATGCCTCTTCGTATGTATTTGAGCAAACCTTTATTCCAGTTAGATAATAGTATGGTGGATATTTAAGTTTTTTTCTAATAGCCATTTCATACTGATAGTTTTTAATGTATGTTCCATTTGCAGCCATCATAATAGTAAAGTTATCTGGATTAAATGTTTGAATAATTACTTCACTTTCTAAATTGTTTCTACCCGCTCTTCCTGAAACTTGAGATAAAAGTGCATATGTTCTTTCTCCACTTCTAAAATCAGGAATGTTTAAACTAGAATCAGCATTAATAACTCCAACTAGTGTTACTTTTGGAAAGTCTAAACCTTTACTGATCATCTGTGTTCCAAGAAGAATATCATATTCTTCATTTTTAAAAGCTTTAATAATTTTATCATGACTACCTTTTCTAGAAGTTGTATCGGCATCCATTCTAACTATTCTAGCACTCGTATACTTTTTATTTAGTTCTTCTTCTAATTTTTCAGTGCCTGTCCCAAATTCTTTTAGTTCGCCTTCTTTACATTCAGGGCATATTTCTCCTTTAGTAAGAAAGTATCCACAATAATGACATCTAAGTGAATTAGATGATTTATGATAAGTAAGTGTTATATCACAGTTTGGACATTTATAAGTAAAGCCACAATTATTACATGTCACATAATTACTAAAACCTCTTCTGTTAAGCAGTAATATTACTTGTTCTTTTCTATCTAGTCTTTCTTTAATCTTTTCGTCAAGCATCTCACTTATAATTGGATGTCTTTTTTTCATTTCCTCAGCCATATCGACTACTTTTACAGTTGGAAGTTTGGCGTCTCCAACTCTTTTTGGAAGAGTTAAAAGTGTATATACTCCTTTTAAAGCTCTTGCATATGTTTCATATGTTGGTGTTGCACTTCCAAGTACTAGAGGAATACTATTATACTTAGATCTCCATTTAGCTACATCTATTGCATTATATCTTGGAGTATTATCTTGCTTATAAGATTCAACTTGTTCTTCATCAATTATTATTATTCCAAGATTTGGGGTTGGTGCAAAAATAGCACTTCTTGTTCCAACAATAATATGAGCATCTCCTCTTAATACTTTTAAATACTCATCATACTTCTCGCCTTCAGATAAAGCACTATGAAGTATTGCGACATCTTCACCAAATCTATTATAAAAATTATTTACTATCTGCATAGATAGAGTTATCTCTGGAACTAACATTATTGCAGTTTTACCAGAAGACACTACTTTTTCTATTAAGTGCATATATACTTCTGTTTTACCAGAGCCTGTTACGCCATGTAAAAGAAAAGTCTTAGATTCACTTAAACTTTCAACTATTTCATTATAAGCTTTCTCTTGATCCTCATTTAGTTTTAAAGATTCTTCTTTTGTACTATTTGAATTATCTATTCTATAAATACTTCTCTTTTCTTCTTTAATTAAACCTTTTTTTATTAAAGTATCAACACTAGATTTACTATAATCACGTTTTTTTATTTCGCCTTTTTCAATTAAATCTTTAAGTATTAACTTTTGGCTATCTCTTTTACATTCATTAATCAAATAATCTTCTAGAAATGCTTTAGGCATTAAACTAACAATATATGATTCATACTTTTGATAATTAGAATTATTTGTTTTTATTTTTAGAGAAGATGGAAGCATTGTTTGATATGCGCTTATAAGCGTGCAAAGACAAGTATCCCTTAGATACTCCCCTAGCTTTAATAATTCATCATTTAAAGATAGTTCTACATCACAAACATCTATAATTGATTTTAAATTGCCTAAGTTAGCTTCGTTTTTAATGCCTGTAACAAAACCATTAATAGTTTTATCTGAGTTACCAAAAGGAACGATTACTTTCATTCCTTTTTTAATAATATCTTGAAGATTTTCTGGAACTTTATAAGTGAATGTTCTATCTAGCTTTTTAACTTTATATTCAATTAATACTTCAGCATACATAACATTCACCTCACCCAGTTAATTATACCACGAATAAAGGAAGTTAAAAAGGGATATAAGCATAATAAAAAAACTAAATTCCTTTAGTTTTTAATTATTTAGATTAATTTTTTTTCCTTGGACCACTTTGTTCTTCTATAGTGTTATCTTCTGATTCAAAAGTTTCATTAATAACATATCCATAATAAATTAAATTACCAAGCATATCATCTCTAATTTCATCAAGTTCATCTCTAGTTAATGGATCTAAATTATCTCTATTTATGATATTGCTTATAGTTGCATTAATTATAATTTCACCAAAATACATGTTTTCTATAAGTTTACTAAGGCTCCAACTTTCTTTTGTAAACCAAAGATTTACTATATAGTTAAATACATCATCTGGCATTGATTCTGCTAATCTTATAAATCTCTCTAAATCCTCCGGTGTATAATCATATTTGTCGATATATTTTTCTACATATTTAAACCAATGAATTAGTAAATCTGTTTTTTCTTCTTTTGTATAATCTTCCCATTTTTCTTTTTCTTCCATACCAATCACTCCCTGTTTGACTGATATACTATCATAAAATAAAATGATTGTAAAATAATTTTATTTATTTAATTTCATTTAGGAATCCACCAGCACCACACAAAATTACATATAAGGTTTTAAACTTTTTCATAAAGCTGCCTATATCTTTAAATCTTTGCAAGTATCTAATATTATATCTCTTAATATTTCTCGATTATCTACATCATCTACAAGATACATTGGCTTAGCTCCATCATATGGGATTGATTCTTGCATATTATATTTTTTATTATTCTCTACTATCTTTACAAGTAATCTATCATCATAAATACCACCAAATAATATTCCATTATAATAAAGTAAATATTCTCCCATCATAGA
>CAYOUK010000038.1:6242-8391 GCA_964407175.1 uncultured Muribaculaceae bacterium | reverse complement strand
GCGATACTTAATTTGTCCGTGGTTGTTGGTTTAATCCCAGTGACAGGGGTAACTCTTCCTTTTATTTCATATGGTGGTTCTAGTTTAATATCTTCATTTCTATCTATTGGAATTATATTAAATGTAGAAAAAAATGAGAAAAAACAAAAAAATCTTGAATAATATTAGTAGAGGATGATATTAGAAAGGAAATGATGAAAAAGATTTTATTTGTTTTACTAATAAGTATATTATTAGTAGGAGGAATAAAAGGGGTAAATGCAGAAACACTAAGTATTCAGGAGACAGAGTATTATTTTTATAGAATAGGGAAGCCAAAAGATTATAGTGGTAAATTAAAAAAATATTATATTAATAACACTTTGGGATATTGTATTGAACCAGGGCAAATAGAAGAAGGGGAGTACAACATTGGTAGTTTAGATAATTATGGTCTAACTGATACTCAGAAAAGAAATATTAAGTTATATGCTTATTATGGAATAGGCAATATGGGACATGAGAATATAGAGTATTATGCCGCCGCCCAAAGTTTAATTTGGAAGGAGATACTTGGTCAAGATACAAAGGTAATTTTTTCCAGCAAGGTGCTTGGTGGCGGTACTATTTATAATATAGAACCCTATGAAAATGAGTTAAGAAATCTTGCCGCGCAATATGATAATATGCCATCCGTTGTCAATCAAACATACACAGTAAATACTAATGAAGAAGTTGAAATTAATGATTATAAAAATGTTTTAGAAAGATATGAAGTAGTTGGAACAAGTAGTGTTACTTTAAATAGAAATAAAATGATAATTAATAAAAAAGATTCAAAAGATGAAACGGTTACACTTAGATTAAAACCAGTGTTTAATAAAAAGTATTTAGTATATACTGGGGTTGGACAAGACATGTTAATGACAGGGGATTTAGAAAACTTAGATTACACTTTTAATATAAAAGTAAATCCTGGAAGTATTAAAGTAGTTAAATCATCTAGTGATGAAGAAAAACTTTTAAAAGGGGCGACATATGGTATATATGATGAAAACGATGAGTTAATTGATGAAATAACAACCGATGAAAATGGTGAAGCCGTATATGATAAATTTAAACAAAATGGCAAATATTACTTAAAAGAGATAACTGCCCCAGAAGGTTATGAACTTGATACCGAGGAACATGAATTCGAACTAACTGACAGTAGTTTGTTATTAATAAAACTAATTGATAATAAAATAATAGTTAAAAAAGAAGAACCAAAAAAGAAAGAAGTAGAACATCTTCCTTCGAACCCAGATACTTATGATATGAGTACATTTTATATATTAGATTTGCTTATATCATGTCTTAGTTTAATTGTATTGAAACATTTATGGAATTCTGATAAAATTATAGAAGAATAGAGGGATTAATATGGAGGAAACAGCAAATGCTGCAACTGTAATGATAATAGTATTATTGATTCTTGTTTTTGCGGTATTAATTATGAATATAATTTATCATCCCGTAGAAAAAACAAATGAAGCATTTGATAGCTCCAGCCCTTATACCGTTCCTATAGGAGATTAAAATGGATAAAAGATATGAATCTAGTAAAAAAGCAGGAATAGTTGGTATAATTACTAATCTTTTTTTAGCTGTAATAAAAACAATTGTAGGATTGGCATCACATTCTAATGCTATGATCGCTGATTCTATAAATAGTATAAATGATGTAATCGCATCTTTATTTACATACATTGGGAATAAGATAGCATCTAAGCCTAGTGATAAAGATCACGAAACTGGTCATGGCAAGGCGGAATATATCTACTCGATGATTATTTCTCTTATAATGTTTTTAACAGTATATGAATTATTTAGAATATCTATTAGATCTTTATTTAAGACAACAAACTATATTTATTCTAAATATTTAGTTATTGTTGCAATCATAACAATTGTAACAAAGCTTATATTATACATTTATACTAAAATACTATATAAAAAGCAGAATAATCTTTTATTGCTAGCTAATTCAAAAGATCATAGAAACGATACCCTAATTGGTATGTTAACTCTTATTTCTATTTTCTTTGCAAGAAATAATATTTTCTACATTGATGGCATAGTTGGTATCATTATTTCTCTTTGGATTTTATACTCGGCATGGAAAATCTTT
>CAYOUK010000038.1:0-6232 GCA_964407175.1 uncultured Muribaculaceae bacterium | reverse complement strand
ATGTATTAATGGATAAAAGTATAAATGAAGAAACTAAGATTAAAGTATTAAATATTATAAAAAAATATCCAGAGATTAAAAAAATACAACACTTTATATCTTCACCAGTTGGATATAAATATAGAATATCATTTACTATATTTGTAGATGGTAATATTAGTACATTTGAAAGTCATGAAATCGCAGATAGATTAGAAGATGAAATAGAGGAAAAAATCCCTGAAATATATTTAACAATTATTCACGTTAATCCTTTAGAAGTTGACAAAAAAGCCAAAAAAGGATAGTATACTTGTGCCAAAAAGAAGTGATTATATGGAAAGATATAAAGAAATTGAAAGAAGCATTATTACAAAGTTTCGAAAAGAAATATGGAGCAAATTTGTAAAAGCTGTTCAAGATTATGAGTTAATAAATGAAAATGATAAAGTCATGGTTTGTATTAGTGGTGGAAAAGATTCATTTTTGCTAGCTAAGCTAATCGAAGAATTAAAAAAACATGGCAAAGTAAAATTTGATGCTATATACGTTACAATGAATCCTGGCTATAACGAAGAGAATAAGAATAAAATTCTTGAAAACGCAAAAAAACTTAATATAGATTTAAAAATGTTTGAAACAAATATATTTGATTCAGTTGCTTCTTTAACAGAAGGTAATCCATGTTACTTATGCGCAAGAATGAGACGAGGACATTTATATAACTTTGCTAAAGAAAATGGATGTAATAAGATAGCACTTGGTCATCACTTTGATGATGTTATTGAAACAACTTTATTATCGCTATTCTATGGGGCAGAGATAAAAACAATGATGCCAAAGTTAAAATCTGAAAACTTTGAAGGATTAGAATTAATTAGACCAATGTTTTATATAAAAGAACAAAATATAAAAGCTTGGGCTAAATATAATAAACTCGATTTTATAAATTGTGCTTGTCGCTTTACAGAAAGCTTTGCTATAAACGATGATGGAACAAGTAAAAGACTTGAAATGAAAAAACTAATCGATAAGTTTAGAAAAGATAATAAAGTAATAGATATAGATCATAATATTTTTACAGCATTAACAAACGTGAATTTAAATTGTGTAATTGGATATAAAAAAGATGGCGATAAACACTCGTTTTTAGATGATTATGACAAATAAAAAGTTCAATATAACATTGAACTTTTTTAACTTATTATTTTTTCTTTGTAACAGCTTTTACAACATCGCTTCCATTTCCTTTTTGGAAAGCTTCTAACACTTCAATTGGTATTGCAAAAATAATTGTATTAGATTGATCAGAAGATAAATCATTAAGTGTTGCAAGAGTTCTTAAGTGAAGAGCTCCAGGAGTTTCTGCCATTTTAGCTGCAGCTTTAGCTAAATTGTTACTAGCTTCAACTTCACCAACAGATTTAGTGATAACTGCTTCTTTTTCTCTTTCTGCTTCAGCAACTTTTGCAATAACTCTTTGCATTTCTTCTGGCAATTTAATATCTTTAAGCTCTACGTTTTCAACTTTAATTCCCCAAGGATCAGTTGCTTCATCGATTATTCTACAAATCTCTGTACTAATCTTTTCTCTTGAAGAAAGAAGTTCATCAAGTGTTACAGCACCAACAGCATTACGCATAGTTGTTTGAGCAAGTTGTCCAACAGCGAAATAGAAGTTTTCAACTGCTAATATAGCTTTAGATGCATCTTGAACTTTATAATAAATAACAGCATTAATTCTAACAGTAACGTTATCTTTACTAATTGCGTCTTGCTCTGGTACGTCAACGGCTTTAGTTCTAATATCTACTTTTCTAAAACTTTGAACAATAGGTAAGATAATGCGCCATCCAGGTTTTAATACTTTAGTGAATTTACCAAAGGTAAATAGGACACCTCTTTCATATTCTGAAATCTGTCTAATAGAGCCTAAAATAATAACACCAATTACAATTAAAACAGCCAACATAATAAGTTCTCCTTCCTAATATGATTTTAACATATAATATGTCAAAATAGAAGTAATATATGCCTATTTGTTTGACAAAGAAAATAAAAAATTATATGATTTTATTAGAGAGTGGGAGTCCCGCATGAAAAAGAAAAAATACATTACTTTTATAGTCGATTTAGCAATTATTTTGCTTGGATTAATTAACTATATTTTTCCAAATCTTGTAGGTCGTAGTCCTGTAATATACTTTTATGTGGAAATCTTTTTGTTTGCACTACTTAATTTAGATGAATATTTACTACTAAAAAAGGGGAAAGAACCACTATATATATTTGGGGCAGGGATAATTACTATTCTAACTATATTCTTATTAAAAGTCCTAGATAAAAATACTGTTCTTGCTATAGGAGTGATTTTATATACATGTTTCTTAGCTTTTATAAAACTAATAAATTTAAATACTATATTTAAACATAAAACGCATTTATTTATTGCTAGACTTACTGAAGTAAGTATTTTAGTACTATATGGAATACTAATAAGTGTTAATTTTTACTTTAATATAAGTATGATTCCATATATGTTAGCGTTTTGGATCTCTGGATATGGAATGCTAGAATTATTCTATGATGGAATTGAATTTTTAAGTAATGATACTAAATTCTTAAAGGAGTAAATATGGATATTTTAGAGATACTAGATAAAAAAAGAAAAAAGAAGGAACTTACAAAAGAAGAATTATCATATGCTTTTAATGGTTATTTAAAGGGTGTAATCCCTGATTATCAAATGAGTAGTCTTCTTATGGCTATAACTATAAACGGTATGAGTTTTAGAGAAACCTTAGATCTAACTGACTTAATGCTTCATTCAGGTAAAGTGTTAAAAGACGAGATAAAAGGCATAAGAGTAGACAAACATTCAACTGGTGGAGTTGGAGATAAGACTAGTTTAATAATCGGTCCAATACTTGCATCTATGGGAATTACTATGGCAAAACTATCTGGAAGAGGTCTTGGTCATACCGGTGGAACAATTGATAAACTAGAGAGTATCCCAGGATTTAAAGTAGAATCTAGTTTAGATGATTTTGTAAAAGCTGCAAACGAAGTTGGCTTCGCAGAGTGTTCACAAACAAATGATTTTACTCCACTAGATAAAGTAATATACTCACTTAGAAGTGTAACGGGGACTGTTGAATCCCTTCCATTAATCGCATCTTCTATAATGAGTAAAAAACTTGCTTTAAATGCTAAATATATACTAATTGATTTAAAACTTGGTGATGGAGCGTTAATTAAAACCAAAAAAGATGCTAAAATACTTGGTGATCTAATGAAAAGAATAGGTAAAGCATATAAGAAAACAGTTTTAATTGAAATAACAAATATGAATATACCTCTTGGAGATAACATTGGTAATAGTTTAGAAGTAAAAGAAGCAATGGATGTTTTAAAAGGTAAAAAAGGCAGTTTATATGATTTATGTGTTAAATTATGTGCTACATTATATAGCACTGCCAAAAGTATAAGTAAAGTAGAAGCAACAAAGATTGTTAAAGAAAAAATCGAATCTGGTGAAGCTTATAATAAATTTCTTGAATTTGTTAAAATGCAAGGTGGAAATATCAACAAAATGAAAATATCTAATAACACTGAAGAAATAAAAGCAACAAAAAGTGGAACTATCAAAGATATTTCAGCATATAAAATTGGAATGCTTTCACTTCATCTAGGTGGAGGTAGAGAACAAAAAGAGGATAAAATAGATTATAGTGTTGGAGTAGTTTTAAATAAACACGTTGGAGATACTGTTAAAAAAGGAGAAACTCTTTTAACACTTTATAAAAGAGATAAAAAAGATTATAAAAAGGAAGCACTTGATGCTTATAAAATAGGTTAATTAATATAATTAATAAGGAAGTGATTTTATGCGTGTAATTGTTACCGCTGGAGGTACAGGAGGTCATATTTATCCTGCACTTGCAATTATCAACAAGATTAAAGAAAAAGAGCCAGACAGTAAATTTTTATACATTGGTACAACTAACAGAATGGAAAAAGACATAGTTCCAGCTAGAGGAATAGATTATGTTGGTATTGAAATGTATGGACTAACAAAAAATATTGCTAGAGACGTTAAGGCAGCATTTCTAATTGCAAAAAACATTATCAAATGTAAAAAAATAATGAAAGAGTTTAAACCAGATATAGTTCTTGGTATTGGTGGATATGTAACATATCCAGTTGTTAAAGCAGCAAAATCTCTTGGGATAAAGGTATTTATACACGAACAAAATATGATCCCAGGTAAGTCAAATAGAATGCTTGGAAAACTCGCTGATAAAATCGGAGTTAGTTTTGAAGGTAGTAAACATTACTTCAATGAGAAAAAAGTAGTATTCACTGGTAATCCGTGTAGTGAACAAGCGCTTGATACAAAGAAAATTCCTAAAGAAAAGTATGGCCTTAGTAAAAAGAAAAAATTTGTACTTATAGTTCAAGGTAGTTTAGGAAGCTCTTCTATTAATAAAAAAATGATTCCATTTTTACAAGATATAGATGATGAAGAATACGAAGTTTTATATATAACAGGTAAAGCATCATATGATGATTTTGCTAAAAATAAATTTAGTAAAAACGTTATAGTAAAACCATATATAGATAATTTATCTGGGCTTATGAAATCAGCAGACTGCATAGTTTCACGTGCAGGAGCTAGTTCGATAAGTGAAATAATAGCACTTAAAAAATTATCTATACTAATACCTAGTCCATATGTTGCAAATAATCATCAATTCTTTAATGCCCTCGAACTTGCTAAAAATAAAGCCGCTGTAATGATTGAAGAAAGCGCTTTAAATAAAGATGTATTAAAGAAAGAAATAAACGAACTAGTAAATGAAAAGTATTTAGAAAAACAATTAAATATGCAACTAAGATTATCTAAACTATCTAAGAAAGATAGTAGCACTGTAATATACAATGTTATAAAGGATTTGATAAAATAATATGACAATAAACACACCAAAAACAAAAAAAGTTCATAAAAAGAAATTAAAAGTAAAAGCTTTTATTGTTTTTGTGTGCATTATATTCTTTATAATATTAGGAATATATTGTTTATATGATATGTCATCAAGAAACATAAGTGTTGCATCAAATGATTATTTATCTACATCATATGTTTTAAAAGAAATGAAAATAACGGAGGGAGCACCATTTTTTAGAACGACATCACTTGCATGTAGAAAACTTAAAAGTCCACTTATTAAAGATTGTCATGTTAAACATAATTCTGATTTAACACTTACAATAGAAATCGAAGAAAATAAACCATTATTATTCTACAATAAAGATAATAAACTTATTCTTGCAGATGGTGAAATGGTCGATATAGATAATACTTTTGGAGTACCAACTCTTATTAATTATGTTCCAACAAAAACACTTAATAAATTTGTGGATGGACTAAAAGATATTAAAAGTGATATAATACGTTCCATCAGTGAAATTGAATATTCACCAAGTAGAAACGGTGAAGGTGATTTCATTGATTCTGGTAGATTTATGCTCAGTATGAATGATGGTAATACTATATATATAAATATTAAACATATAAATGTATTAAATTCATATGAAAAAGTATATTCCAGTGTAAAAGATAGGAAAGGAACATATTATTTCGACTGTGATTTTAACAATTATTATTTCGAAGAATATAAATAATTATGAATTATAATGATGAAATGTTAAAAATATTAAAAGGGCTAAAGGAAAAACCAAGAGTCCTTTTACATTCTTGTTGTGCACCATGTTCAAGCGCGGCTATAACGCGTCTTTTAGAGTATGCAAATTTAACAATTATTTATTACAATCCAAATATAGAGCCAAAAGAAGAATACGATAAAAGAAAAGAAGAACAAAAAAGACTAATAAAAGAATTATCTGGTGATATTAAGCTTTTGGATTGTGATTATGATAATGATGCATACCATAATTTGGTTAAAGGCCATGAAAAAGATCCCGAAAGGGGACCTAGATGTTATAAATGTTATAAACTTAGAATGGAATATACTGCTAAAAAAGCAAAAGAAGAAGGCTTTGACTTTTTTGCAACTACACTAACAGTTAGTCCATATAAAGTAACAAGCTGGATAAATGAAATTGGATTTGATTTAGAAAAAGAATATAACATTAAATATTTACCATCAGATTTTAAAAAACAAAATGGTTATAAACAAAGTATAGAATTATCTAAAAAATATAATCTATATAGACAAGACTATTGTGGATG
>CAYOUK010000037.1:0-8421 GCA_964407175.1 uncultured Muribaculaceae bacterium | reverse complement strand
ATAGGAGTTTTTTAGTTTATAATCTGCTTCTTTATATGAATTTGACGTCTTAGCAACTTCAACCAATTCTTTTTCTAGACTTTTTTTTATTATTTTTTTGTTTTTTATATCTTCCAAATTATTAGATGAAGCGATTACTCTCATTCTAATCGAGTTAGAGGGAATAACTACATAATCATTTTTATAAACAACATTTATAACTAAATATGAAAGTATTAATAAAATAAATATTTTCTTCAAAAAAACCATCCTTTCAATAAAGTGATGGTTTATTATTTGAAAATTTATTCATTTATTATAAAAACATATCTGTTTATTCCTGTGAAATCCTTAGATGAATATATTTTAGCTTCTTTATAATACTTTCTTGCAAGAGACATAATATCTTCTTCTAGACCTTTTCCGATTTCAAAAGCTATTATGTTTTTTTCATTTAAATATATATGAGAGTACTCTAAAATTCTTTTATAGAATATTAACTCTTCTGGTTCATATATAGCAATACTAGGTTCATATTTTGTATTTGGGCTTGTTTCTTCATTTTGTCTTACATACGGTGGATTTGATATTAACACATCGTATTTTTTACTTAAATCAAGAGGTTTTAAAACATCTTGCTTAATAAAACTTACTTCTACTTCGTTTAATTTGGCATTTTCTTTAGCTAGTTCTAAAGCATCGCTTGAAATATCAACACCTGTTCCATGTAAATTTTTATTATTTTTTAATAATGATATTATAATTGCTCCCGATCCAGTGCATAAATCAAGCACATTTAATGTTTTGCCCTTTAGCATATCATTTACTTTACTTACTAATAATTCAGTCTCTGGACGCGGTATTAGCACCCTTTTATCAACTTTTATTGTTGCACCTAAAAATGGTACATCTCCAATTAAATATTGCACTGGATAATCTTCTTCTTCAATTAACTTTTTAATTTTATCAAATTCTTTTCCTTTATATTTTCCTTTTAATAAAGAAAAAGAAGGTATATCAATATCTTCTAATTTAGTCATTTAAGTTTGTTCCTTCTAATTTAAGTCTTTGATCTTCTGTTATTAAAGCTTCAATAATTGGATCTAAATAACCATCCATTACTTTTGTTAGTTCCATAATAGAATAGTTTATTCTGTGATCAGTAACTCTGTTTTGTGGATAGTTATATGTTCTAATCTTTTCAGATCTGTCACCTGTACCAATTTTACTCTTTCTTATATTTCCTTGTTCCATTTCAAACTTGCGATTCTTTTCATCATTAATCTTCATTTTTAGAAGTTTCATCGCTTGTTCTTTATTTTGAACTTGGCTTCTTTCAGTCTGACATGCTACCGCAATACCAGTTGGTATATGAGTTAGTCTTACTGCCGAATTACTTGTGTTTACTGATTGTCCACCAGCGCCACTTGAATGAAATACATCTAGTTTAATATCCGATTCTTTTATTTCAATATCTATATTTTCTACTTCTGGAATAACTAATACTGTTGCTGTTGATGTATGAACTCTTCCTTGTGTTTCTGTAACAGGGATTCTTTGTACTCTGTGTGAACCACTTTCATATTTTAATTTAGAATAAACGTTTTCACCTTTAATAATACATTCTATTTGAGAATATCCTCCACTTGTTCCATCAACACTATGTATTACTTCTAGTTTAAAACCTTGATTTTCAGCATATTTAGAATACATTCTAAATAAATCACCAGCGAATATATTAGCTTCGTCGCCACCAGCGGCTCCTCTTATTTCCATAATTATGTTTTTTCCGTCATTTTCATCTTTCGGAATAAGCATAATCTGTAGTTCATTTAATACCTTCTCTTTTTGGTTTGATAAACTATCATATTCTTCTGAAACCATAGAGGACATCTCTGGATCATTTTTCATACTTGCAAGTTCTTCTAAATCTTCAAGTATTTTATTATATTCTTTTGATTTTTCAACGATCTCTTCAAGTTCGCTTCTTTCTTTTGATAAAGTCTTAAGCTTTTCAAAATCATTTAGAACTTCCTCTTTAGATAGTAAGTCATTTAGTTCATCAAATCTTTTATTAATTATCTCTAATCTTTCTTTCATATTATCGCCTATTAGCTAATTTCTTCTTCATTTTCGTCGATGATTACTAAATCTTTTAAATCATCTTCTTCAATATCATCATCTTTATCTATTTCATCATCGAAATCTTCTTCTTCAGCTTGTTCTTCTTCAATTGGTAATTCTTCTTCCTCTTCATCTTCCTCATCATCAGTAATTACCATTCCCTTATCGTGTTTGATTTTTAAATCCCAGTATCCACCATCAAGCATAATAAATCTCTTGTCTGTTGACAATAGTTCAAAAAAATCTGTAATGTGTTCCATGTCATCATCCTCTAAATTTAGAGTTTTAATAACACCTTTATAAAGATCAACAAGCTTCATTTTCTTGCCTTTATTAGTAAGTATTAAATTTGCTACATCGTTGTAGTTCAATTGTTCTAACTCTTCTTCGCTGATATTAAGTTTTCCCATAATATATCCTCCAAGTTAATATATGTGAAATTTATCTATTTGCAAACAACTTGCAACTAAACAATTCGTATCAAATTATGACATATCTTTAAACTCATGTCAAAATCAATTTAAAAAACCACATATTGTTATAAATAGTGGTTATATATATCTATCTATACTAAATATATTTTAAAAATTTATATTCATCTCAATAATAGAATCATCGCCTTCTAGAGAATATCTTATGTAGTAAGTGTTATCAACATTTCTATAATCACACATAGATAATTCTATATCAAAAGTTTGATTTATTTCCTTTAGAGTAATACTTCCCTGCCTGTTTTCTACTTTAAATACATCTTCTTTTGTTTCTCTTATAAAAATGAAATCTTTTTTTAATAGTTTAAATTTTAAAAGTATATCGTTATATTTAAGTACTTTATATTTATTCTCTTCAGTATAAGAATAAGTATCATCACTAATAGTTTTTCCTTTTGTTTTTAAAGTTAATCTTAGTTTTTTCATTTGAACCTCATAATTTCGTTTTTATTATACCATAATAAGCTTAGGAAAGAGTGATAGTTATAAAAATCAAATTAAAAAAAAGCTTAAAAGTCATCATTATAAGTTTAACTTGTCTAATTATATTAATTGGAGGATTATATCTTTATGCATTTTGTTCTCCAAAAATCCCCATAAAAACTAATGGTAAATTTTATTTATATGACAGCAACTCTAACTTAGTTTACCAGGGATCATCTAAATCTTCTTGGGCAGATTTTGAAGATATAAGCGATAATGTTAAAAATGCTATAATTGCAACAGAAGATAAAAACTTTTATAAACACCAAGGTTTTGACTATTTAAGAATAATAAAAGCACTATTTAAAAATATAAGAAAAAAGAAAGTAGTTGAAGGGGCTTCTACAATTAGTCAGCAGTACGTTAAAAATATGTATTTATCGTTTGATAAAAAATTAAAAAGAAAGATTGAAGAAGCTTTCTTAACACTTGAGATGGAAGTACATTATAGTAAAGATGAAATACTTGAAGGTTATTTAAATACTATTAATTTTGGTGAAGGAAATTATGGGATTGAAAGTGCTGCGAATTATTATTTTAATAAAAATGCAAAAGACTTAGATCTAGAAGAAGCCTGTATTTTAGCTGGTATTCCAAAAAGTCCCGCTAATTATAATCCGGCATCTAACTATGATAAATCAATTAAAAGAGCTAAAGTTGTAGCAAGTAATATGTATAAAAACGGATATATTACTAAAAAAGTATATAAGAATCTTTTTAAAAATAAAATAAATATTTATGAAGAGGAAGCTAAAAATTCATCTAAAACTTTGCTTTATTATCAAGATGCTGTATTAAGTGAACTATCTAAAATAGATAAAATACCAGATTCACTAATAAAATCTGGTGGACTTAAAATATATACAGAGTATGATAGTGCAATACAACAAAATCTTGAAAACGCTATAAATGCTAATATGAAGGACGATACAGAAGAAGTAGCAGCTTTATATATTAATCCTAGTAATGGTGGCATAAACGCCCTTGTAGGAGGTAAAAACTATACAAAAAGTTCTTATAACAGAGTTACTATGTCTAAAAGACAAGTTGGTTCTACTATTAAACCTTTTCTCTACTATACAGCATTAAAAAATGGATTAACTAGTTCATCAACTTTTGAATCTAGTCCTACTACATTTAATTTATCTAACAATACATCCTACTCTCCTTCTAATTACAATGATATATATGCCAATAAAGATATAACTATGCAAGCAGCTTTAGCATATTCTGATAATGTATATGCTGTTAAAACTCATCTTTTTCTAGGTGAAGAAGCGTTAGTTAATACTTTAAATTCTCTTGGGATAAAAGAAAAATTAGACCCTATTCCATCATTAGCGCTAGGTACTAAAGAAATAAATATGTTAGATTATTCACATGCATATACTACACTTGCAAGTGGTGGATTTGAGAGAAATGTTCATCTTATTAGAAAAGTAGAAGATTTAAATGGTAAAGTATTATATCAATATAAAAAAAAGAATAAGGAAGTATTAGATTATAGATATGTATATATTATTAATCAAATGATGACTAATGCCTATAATCCTGAAATGGTTGATTATAATAGTCCAACAGCGATATCTTTAAAAGGAAGATTATCAAAGGATTATGCAATAAAAACAGGAACGACAGATAATGATCACTGGATTATTGGTTATAATAAAGATGCACTTTTAATGGTATGGACAGGAACGGATAATAATAAAGATAATAATCCTGGATACTCCAAAATAACAAAAAATATTTGGGCCGATACAATAGAAAATTCTCTAAAAGAAAAAGAAAACAACTTTTATGAAATGCCTAAAAGCATAGTTGGAGTGCCTTTAGATAAAATTACTGGTGAATATACAGGCCAAAATAGTATTATGTATTATTTTGTTAAGGGAACTGAACCTGTTATATATAAAAAAGAGCATTAATTGCTCTCTTCTTTATTTGGTTTACTAATTTTAATAGTAATTTGATATACATCATTTAAATCAAATTCTTCAGTATCGACTTCAAAACCATTAGTTTTAATATTTTCAACAACTTCTCTAACAAAGTTAATTTGATCACCAATGTTAAGTTCATTTCTAGGTGCTTCGTCTTCAGCTTCTCTAATACTGTTTGGATCAATTACATCTCCAAACATATTAAATGTTTCAACTGATTGTTCTCCTGGTTCAACCGGATTATTCATATTCATTGGATTCATATTATTAATAGTTGGATCATAATCAAGTGGAGCATTTACTCCGCCTGGATTAGTCATTTGACCTTGTGGAGAAATATATTCAGGAGTTTGGTTAAATAATATATTGTTGTTATTGTTAAATGGATCTGCTTGTTGATTCATATATGGGTTAGGATTCATTGGTTGGTTCATCATTGGATTAGTATTATCCATCATAGGTGGTTGAGAGTTCATCATTTGTCCTGGAGCCCCCATCATATCAACATTTGCACCCGGAGCATTGAAATCTGGTTGCATTTGAGGTGCTGTAGCAGTTCCCATTGGATTATTAAATTGCATGTTGTTTGGCATTTGAACGTTTCCTGCCATTTGACCTTGAGAAAATGGGTTATATGCATTTTGCATAGGTGCATTATATTGCATATTAGTTTGATTGCCAGCATCAGTTGGAACAAAGGTTTCTACGCCAAAGTCATTTTGTCCTGGCATAGCATTATTCATCACTGGATTTTGGTTATTCATAACTTGATTTACTTGATTATTCATTTCTACCACCTCATTACTTGGTTTACTAACTATTACTTCGTCTACTCCTTCTCCAGCTTTAATTCTTTTTATCAAGCCATCTAACTTACTAACTGTTAGTCTTTCTTTTATAATCTTATCTAATAATTTCTTTTGATCATCTGGATTATCTATAGCAAGTAAGCTTCTTGCGTGTCTTTCACTTATCTGTTCATTTAGAAGTGCATTTTGAACTTCCTCACATAGGTTTAATAGTCTTAACTTGTTTGCTATCGTTGATTGTGAAACACCAAGCTTATTTGCTAGCTCTTCCTGAGTTAAATATCCTCTATCTAACAAGTTTCTATAGCTTCTTGCTTCTTCAATACTTGTTAAATTCTTTCTTTGAACATTTTCTATAAGAGCAATCTCAGCGCTATCGTTATCAGACATTTCACGCACAATAGCAGGTACTTGTTTAAGTCCTGCCATACAAGAAGCTTTATATCTTCTCTCGCCTGCTATTATTTCGTATTTATTTCCTACTTTTCTAAGAACTAAAGGTTGGATTACCCCATGAACTTTTATTGAATCAGAAAGCTCCTTTAATGCTTTTTCATCAAAGGTTAATCTTGGCTGAAATCTATTTGGAATTATATCTTCAACAAATATCTGTTGTACTTCTTCTTTGTTCATATGTGTTCCCCTTTACTATATATTCTTTCATATTATATGATACTTTAATTTGTATTTTTTTGCAATGCTTTTTTTATGATTTTGTCATATGTCCTAGGATACTTTAAATCTGTTTTACATTTTTTAGTTATTATTATGAAAGCCCTATTTGATTTTTCAACAGGAAGAATATCATTTTTAATAATAATTTTTCCTTTTGATAGGATATCTATTGCATCAAGAGATTCATTTAACTCTTCTTCATAATTACTTTTATATGAAATAAATTTTCCAGATAGTTTTACAAATGGTAAAGCTAGTTCCGATAAAACTGATAATCTTGATACCGCCCTTGAAATAACAATATCAAAACTTTCTCTATTATCTTTAGCATAATTCTCTGCCCTATCATTAATTACTTCATAATCGAGTTTTAAAATATCTTTTAATTTATTTAAAAAAGTAGTCTTCTTACCATTTGAATCAAGTAAATAAAGTTCTATATCGGGGCAAATTATCTTTAAAGGTACTCCTGGAAAACCAGCACCTGTCCCTATATCAAGCACTTTTTCGTTTTTAAATTTAATATGCTTTAGAACAAGTAAAGAATCTACAAAATGTTTTAAATATACATCTTCAATAGTTTTTATTGCAGTTAGGTTTGTGGTTTTATTATATTCAAGTAAAAATTCTGCATATTTTCTAAATAATTCTAGCTGATCATTTGTAATACTAATATTATTATCATTTAAAAATTTTTTAAATTTTTCTTCAGTCATTTTTAGCATACTCCTTCTTTAAATATACTAATAAGATGGAGATATCGGCTGGATTAACTCCGCTTATTCTAGTCGCTTGAGCTATAGTTAATGGTCTGATTTCTTTTAATTTTTGTCGAGCTTCACTTGCTAGATTATTAACTTTATCATAATCTATATCTTTTGGTATTTGTTTACTTTCAAGTTTTAACATTTTATTAGCATCTTCATATGTTTTTTTAATATAACCTTCATATTTTGTTTCTATTATAACTTCACTAACTACTTCTTTATCATAGTTATTTAACTCTTTGCATACAGAATATATAATGCTTTTAGTAACATCTGGTCTTTTAATTAATTCATATAATGATTCTGTTTTATTAATGTCTATATGTTTATTAATAATATCTTTTGGAATTTTTGTTGTCTTAATATATTCCGTTAATTCTTTTATTTGCTCTTCTTTTTTAACTAATTTATTATATTTTTCTTCATCTATTAATCCATAGTTATATCCATATTTTCTTAGTCTTAAATCAGCATTATCATGTCTTAGTATAAGTCTAAACTCAGCGCGTGAAGTTAACATTCTATATGGTTCTATAGTTCCTTTAGTTACTAGATCGTCTATTAAAACACCTATGTAAGCTTCGTTTCTTTTAAGTATCAAAGGCTCTTTTCCTTCTAATTTAGCAGAGGCATTAATTCCTGCAATTATACCTTGCCCAGCAGCTTCTTCGTAGCCACTAGTACCATTAATTTGTCCTGCTGTGAATAAATTTTCTATTAATTTAGATTCTAAAGTTGGTTTTATTTGCAACGGATCAATAGCATCATATTCAATAGCATATGCATATTCTAGTATCTTAGCATGTTCAAAACCTTCAAGCGAATGAACTATATCTTCTTGAACATCATTTGGTAACGATGTTGAAAAACCTTGTAGGTATAATTTCTTATAATATGTACTATTTGGATCCATGCTTTGTGGTTCTAAAAAGAGTATGTGTTTTTCTTTTTCTTTAAATCTAACTATTTTATCTTCAATACTAGGACAATATCTTGGCCCTACTCCTGTTGCATATCCACCATACATACTAGATTTTTCAATATTATCTTCTATTATTTTCTTAGTCTTTTCATTTGTATAAACTAAATAACATTTCTCTTGTTTTTCTGGATTATAATCTGCTTCTTCATCAAAACTAAATGATAATTT
>CAYOUK010000036.1:3066-8593 GCA_964407175.1 uncultured Muribaculaceae bacterium | reverse complement strand
TACATCTTTAAGTTCATCTTCTTCACTTTCAATATATGGAGAAACTATATATACTTGATGTCCATTTTTAATTTCTTCAAGCATCATATATAAAACATCTTTTATATCTTTATTTTTAACTAAACTTGTTTTAATTGGAAGTCTTCCTTTAGGTTTAGTTTTAATTAATGAAATATCCATATCTCCATATATAGTTAAAGCATATGTTCTTGGTATAGGAGTTGCACTCATGTATAAAACATCAGCGAGCATCCCCTTATTTTGAAAAACACTTCTTTGATTAACACCAAATCTGTGTTGTTCATCAGTGATAACAAGACCAAGATTATTAAATTCGACATTTCCTTCCAAGATAGCATGTGTTCCAATTAAAAGATCTATATCCCCTGATTTTAAATCGTTTAATATAAGTTCTTTTTCTTTTTTTCGCATACCACCTTTTAATAATTCTACTCTGATATTATATTTTTTAAATAATTTAGTAATATTATAAAAATGCTGTGTTGCAAGTATTTCTGTTGGAGCAAGAAGTGCACTTTGATATCCCGACAAAAAGTTATAAAAACAAGCAATTATACACACTATAGTCTTACCTGATCCAACATCTCCTAAAAGTAACCTATTCATTCTAGATGGATTAGTTAAATCTTCAAGTATATCTTCATATGCTTTTACTTGATCTTTTGTTAATTCAAATGGTAAATCATTAATAAACTCATACACTTTGTCAAATGGTTTATCTCTTTTTAATCCAAGCTCTTCTTTTCTATTTGTTTTTAAATAATTTATTTTAAATAAGAATTTAAATAATTCTTCATATTTTAATCTATTAATCGCTTCATCCATTATCTTATCATTTGTTGGATTATGAATTAATCTAATAGCATCTTCTTTATTTAAAAATTCATATCTTTCTGTTAGATAATCTGGAATATAGTCCTTCATAGGGGGATTAGTATCTAGAGCATTTATAATATATTGATTAAGTACTCTTGAACTAATACCTTGTGTTAATCTATATACCGGTTCTATAGTATTACTTGTTAATTTATTAAATCTAATATCTTGACAAGTAAGTGTGTTTTTCTTAGAATCATATTCTCCAATTAAAGTTATTTCTTTTCCCCTTCTTAAATTATTTTTCATAAATGCTCTATTAAATATAACAACATCTACTAAATAGTTATCTACCATAACTCTAAATACCATTTTATTTAGATTTCTTTTTATATATGTAGTCATAGGGGCAGTCTCAATTATTCCATTTACTATGACATCCCCATCTTGAAGATTAGTTAATTCTATTTTATTGTATCTAAAAGGATAATAATTTATTAAATCATCTATTGTTATAATACCAAGTTTATTTAAAAGCCCAACTGTTTTAGGACCTATTCCTTTTACATCTTCAAGCATATTATCCTCCATAAAAATTATACTAAAAAAAATAAGATTTAACATCTTTTTATTCTCTATATAATATAATGATAATAAAGTTCATTGGACGACTTGTTGCTGATTTTATTATATTATTAAATACGCATTATTTCAACTATTTTTAGACATTAAAAAAAAGTTAAAAATATTTAAAAAAAATGCTTGACTTTATAATGCTTTTTGAGTAGTATATGAAATACCAATTCACTTTTATACGAAGGCGAATTGGTGCTAGTATCACACTAGCCAACCCCTTTTTATTCTTTTTTTAAAACTGCCCTCAAGGGGGACAGTTCCTTTTTT
This sequence comes from uncultured Muribaculaceae bacterium, assembly GCA_964407175.1. Taxonomy (GTDB): domain Bacteria; phylum Bacillota_I; class Bacilli_A; order RF39; family UBA660; genus RUG11867. The sequence goes on along the minus strand of CAYOUK010000036.1, from coordinate 6,853 downwards.
TTGTATTTAAAAACCTCAATGTACTTTTTGAGGTTTTACTCCTGCATTCATTTCTTTCTTAATATCAACTATAGTATATAGTTTTCCATCAAAACCATTTATAACATCTATTCCAACATGTCCTAGAGATGATGGCCCACCAACTATTTCTTTTGTACACTCTGGATCAAAGTAATACTTTTGATCTAATTTATTATAATAAATATAAATGCTGGAATCTCCAGTGTTATTTGTAACAGGAACTTCTTCTTTAACTTGTTCAACATTTTTCTTTTTATATACATGTCTTATATCATAAACCTTATCAGAAGATATTACTAAGTTTCCATCTCTTCTTCCTAAAGCATTTAAATCGACTTCTATATTTTTTTGACAAGCTTCATCAGCATAGTATTTTCCATCGGCTTCATTATAATATATTGGATATAACGGAGTATTTATATCTACCTTTGGTTCTTCTTTTTTTGGTTCTTCCATCCTTATATACACATGCTCTACAGGATATGTTATACCTTCCCCAACGATTTGATCTCTTTCTACTTTACCAAGAGTATTAACATCATCGTCAAATGGTGTCTGACATTTTGGATCTAAATAATATTTTCCATTAGCTTCATTATAATATAATTTGTTTGTGTATTCCGGCACAGAAACCACATAGTTTATTCTAAAATCTACACCATAACCTGAGTGAATAATATCTCCTTCACGGTACCCCAAAGAGCGAAGACCAACCATGTCCATTGGTTTCTGGCCTGAAGAATCTGCGATGTACTTTTTAAGTTCAGGATCTGAATAAACAAATCCATCGGTACTATTATAATAAACATCAACTATTGGTCTTTCTTTTTTTCCTTCTTTCTTTTGATTTTGCGTTTTAGTACTATTGTATGGCTTTTGAATATAATCTATAAGTGGTATAGGTTTTATTGTGTCTATCATTTCAATATTTCCTAAATGAGAGAGTTCTACTGCTATTCCATTTTCTTTAAACATATTAGTTAATTGATTTACAGTATCATCGTACACTGTAAGAGGAATATGAGTCCATACACCATTATTATGTTCAAGAAAAGCTTCATGCATAGTCTTAGAATTAATATCTATATAATTTAAAAACCAAAGATATTTTTGATGATTATTATCATATAAGTATCTTAAAGCAATAGGAAGAATATTATGGACTTTTCCATCAAAATATATAGCGCTTCCAGATTTTGGATAAGCCATTTTAATTATTTTTTGGTTCATTTCCTTCTCCCTTCTCAATGCTTATAAGTGATTTATAATAATCATATCTTTTCTTTGCATTTTCTTTATTTATTTCTAGAAGTCTTTCTGCTTCTTCTTTATTTTTAAGTTTTAAAGAATTATATCTAACTTCACCGTCTAAGAACTCTCTATATTTTTCAAAATCTGGTTCTTTAGAATCGATAGTTAATTTTTCATCTTTATATCTCATTAATATATTATATCCACATTCTACACTTAACTTTTGTTCGTTTTGAGCACAGTTCATACCCTTTTTAATACCTTGTTCGATACATGGTGAGTAAGCGATTATTAGTGATGGACCTTTATGCTCTTCGGCTTCTTTGAATGCTTTGATTGTCTGCATTGGATTAGCCCCCATACTAATAGATGCAATATATATATTAGGATAACTCATAGCGATTCTAAATAAATCTTTTTTCTTTGTCTTTTTTCCACTAGATGCAAACTGTGCTACTTGTCCAACATGACTTGATTTAGATGCTTGACCTCCAGTATTTGAATAAACCTCAGTATCAAGTACTAAAATGTTTATATCTTCATTAGTAGATAATACATGATCTATTCCGCCAAAACCAATATCATATGCCCAGCCATCTCCACCAATAGCCCATACACTTGGTTTTAAAATATAATCTTTTAAGTTTAATATTTCCTCTGGAATATTTTCTTTATTTATTACTTGTTCATAAATATCTTTTGATGTTTCGTAATCATCACTACTTATATATTCTGTGAATAACTCTTTTACCTCTGAAGATACTTCATTTAAACTATCGTTCATCAGCTTTTTTATCTTTTCATGTAAATATTTATATCCGCTATAAAGACCAAGACCAAATTCAGCATTATCTTCAAATAACGAATTAGCCCATGGAATACTATATGGTGTTGATGGAACAGAACCGCCATATATAGATGAACAACCTGTTGCATTTGCTATTACTAATCTGTCCTTAAATAACTGTGTTAAAAGTTTAATATATGATGCTTCACCACATCCTGCTCATGCACCACTAAATTCAAATGCTGGTTTTTCAAGTTGTGACCCTTTAATAGTAAATTTATCATATGGGTTTATATTTTCATAGAAATTAAATAGTGTATTGGCAAGTCTTGCTCTTCTTTCATTCTTACCACCAAATGCTAAAGCTTTTTCACCATTTTTACCAGGACATATATCTATACACGCCCCGCATCCAGTACAGTCAGCTTCACTTACACTAATTATGAAATTATACTTTCCATCTTTATCTCCAATTAGACTTATTCCGTCATTTCCATATTCACCATCTTTTTCAACAACGAATGGACGAATAACTGCATGAGGACAAACAAAAGCACATTGCCCACACTCTATACATTTATCTTTATTCCAATTTGGAACTTTGTCTGTAACATTACGTTTTTCTAGTTTAGAACTACCACCAGGGAATCTACCATTTTTATATGGTAGTAATTCACTAACTTTAAGTGTGTTGCCTTTTCTTTCTTCAATTACATCAAATACTCTTAAAGTTTGTTCTTCTTCCTTAGATAGTGATATAGCTCCCCTATAAGCGATTAAACCATCTAAAGCTTCTTTTACGCATGCAATATTATTATTAATAACTTCTTCTCCTTTAGTTTTAAATTTATTCTTTATATTCTCTGTTAGAATTTCTTCATAATTATCTACACCTAAAAGTTTTAGAAGTACTGCTTCAAATATCATACTTATTTTTCCTTTTAGGTTATTTTTAGAAGCGATATCTCCAGCATTAATAGTAAATATAGTTACTTCCTTTTCTTTTAAATTCTTTTTATTTTCATTTAATATATTTAAGTCTTCAAAATCTTTTGATGTATTAATAATTACTACACCATTTTTAGATATGTTATTAAATATTTCATATTTATTTAAATATGAATCTTTTGTTACAACTATAATATTTGGATGTTCTACATAATATGGTGCTTCTATTTTTATATCATCAAATCTTAAATGAGATATAGTAACTCCGCCACTCTTTTTAGAGTCATATTCAAAATAACCTTGAACAAAGTTTTTATCACCAAGCACTTTTAATAAATCTTTACTAGCACCAACCATGCCATCAGAGCCATATCCGTATACAAGTAATTCTTTAGCGCTATCTTTTAAGTGATATTCATGATATGGAACTGATAGATTAGTTACATCGTCTTCTATTCCAACAGTAAAGTTTTCTTTTGGATTTTCTTCAAGCATTAAACAAACTGAATATATATCACTAGGAGATGTATTCTTAGATGATAAACCATATCTACCACCATATATGTCTACATTGATATCTTTTAAAGCTGCGACTATATCTAAGTATAGTGGCTCTCCAATACTACCCGCTTCTTTAGTTCTATCTAAAACTGCGATTCTTTTAACACTCTTTGGAAGTACATTTAATAGATATTCTTTTGAAAATGGTCTATAAAGATGAACTTCAACAAGACCTAAACTATGCCCTTCAAAGTTAAGTGCTTTAATCACTTTTTTAAC
>CAYOUK010000036.1:0-3056 GCA_964407175.1 uncultured Muribaculaceae bacterium | reverse complement strand
CACTATGTGGTAAAACACTTAACAAATGTTTAACACTAAATGGTCTATATAAATGAACTTCAATTAAACCTAGTTCTTTATTATTTTTATTTAATTCATCTACTACAGTTTTAACAGTATCACAAACACTGCCCATAGCAACTAGTACAAACTTAGCATTTGGAACGCCAAAATAATTAAATGGTTTATAATCCGTGTTTTGAATTTCATTTATTTTTTCCATATAGTGATTAACTATATCAGGGACTCTGTTGTAATCACTATTTCTACCCTCAACACTTTGGAAATAAATATCTTCATTTTCATTTGTTCCATGTGTGTCCTTATTGCTTAAATTCATACTTCTTTTTCGAAATTCATTTAGTTTTTCAGTATCGATTAATGGTTTTAAATCTTCGTCGTTTAAACACTCTATTGTATTAAGTTCATGACTAGTTCTAAAACCATCAAAGAAATGTAAAAACGGAAGTGATGCTTTAATACTAGATAGATGTGTAACGGCGGCCATATCATGAGCTTCTTGTACACTAGATGATGCAAGCATACAAAAACCTGTTTGTCTACATGCATATATATCAGAATGGTCACCAAAAATAGATAGAGCATGTGTAGCAACTGTTCTTGACGCAACATGCATAACTCCTGGTAGTCCTTCACCAGCGATTTTATACATATTAGGAATCATTAAAAGTAAACCTTGGCTTGCAGTAAATGTAGAAGCTAAAGTTCCTGAAAGAAGAGCTCCATGCATAGTTCCACTTGCCCCTGCTTCACTTTGCATCTCTATAACATTTACTTCTGTGCCGAATAGATTAACAGTGCCTTTACCTCTTTTATCATCAATGTCCGCAGCCATTGGACTAGATGGTGTAATTGGATAAATGCTAGCTATTTCACTGAACTTATAAGCTATAGTTGATGCTGCAGTATTACCATCCATTACTTTTCTCATTTTTACCATTCCTATCTATAATACAATTATATAATTTAATGTCATTAATTTCAAGCTTATAAAAGCTTTATCTATAGACAATATTTAAGAGTTTTGATAAAATTATTATGGTGAGTATATATGAATAAGAAAGTAATAAAACAAGGTATAGTAAAGATTGTGCTTTATTTTTTAATTACAGTTATTGTTTCTGCAGTTCTTACATTATGTAAAGTAGATATGAAAATAACTTTATACGCAAGCACTATAGTTGCAACTTTATTTGTTATTAAATCATCTAAGATTAATCTTTTAAAAGAATTAAAGAAATTTAAAAAAGAATATTTTAAGAATATGATTCCGTATTACTTAATAGGCCTTAGTTTGATGATATTTACTAACTTTTTAATTACACTTATTAATGGTGGTGCAATGGCACCAAATGAACAAGCGAATAGAGATATTATATTAAACTATAAAACATACTCAATAATTAGTACTATATTTCTTGCTCCTATCGCAGAAGAAATACTATTTAGAGGTAATTTCAAAAACTTATCTAAGAATAAAAACACATTTATATTAGCGACGGGATTATTATTTGGTTTTTGTCACATATTAATAAAACCATCTCTTTTTGCAATTTTATATATAGTTCCATACTCTATTCTAGGAATGGCACTTGGTAAAATATATAAGGAATGTGATAACAATATATGGGCTAATCTTTTTACTCATATGTTTCATAATATATTAGCAATCTCGCTTATATTTGTAGGTATGTAAGGAGTTAATTATGGCAAAAAAAAGAAAAAAAAGAGAAAGGGAAAGATCTTTCGGACTATTTTCAATATTCCCCTATTTAATTTTAATACTAGCACTATTTTATATATATTCTAGATATATTGGTACAAGTGGAATACTAGTTAAAAATTATAGTGAAACTAGTTCGAAAATCCCAGAAAGTTTTGACGGTTTTTCAATCGTTTCATTTAGTGATATGAAGATAGGTTCTACATTTAGTATAGATAGTATTGATAAGTTAGTAGATACTATTAATAAACAAAAACCCGATCTTGTTCTTTTCACTGGAGACGTTATTGCCCCTGGAACAAAGATTAGTTTAAAAGATAAAGAAAAAATAGTTAATAAACTATCTAAAATAGATCCACTTATCGGTAAATATAGTGTTAAAGGTAATGAAGACTATAGAAATGATTATTATGAAAGTATAATGATTAATTCTGGTTTTAAAGATATAACTAATAACTATGAATTAATCTATTATAAAGGTTTAACCCCTATTGTTATATATGGTATTGGTTCTAATATTAAAAAAGATGTAGATCTAAAAAAGGCATTTAGTTATCCAAATAAAGATGTAGATACTAATTATATGGCTACATATAGAATATTGTTATCTCATGAACCAGACTCAATAGAAAAAGTGAAAAATTATAATATAGCTCTTATGCTTTCAGGGCATTCATTAAATAGTTCTATTAATATTCCATTTTTAAAAGAACAATATAATATAAAAGGTGCTACTAAATATTATGATGAAAAATATACCGTTGATAAAACAAAACTATATATATCAAGTGGACTTGGAACAAATGAATATAAAGTTAGGTTTAATTCTAAACCATCTATATCGCTTTTTAGATTATATACATAATAACATAAAAAATACTCTTTCATATCATAATATAGAAGGAGTTTTTTTATGAGATATAATTATAATCAAAACTATTGGCCAGTCCAAAACGATCGCTTTTTAATACCATTTTTGCTAGGTGGTCTTGGAGGCGCTGCAGTAACGAGTGTATCTAGACCACGCCCTGTATTTGTAACAGGTGGACCTATGCCATATTATCCATATAGTGGATATGGATATACTAACTATAACTACTATTATTAGTAGTTTTTTTTGTTATTAAACCAATAAGCATACATATGCTTACTAAACTTGATCCACCATATGATAAAAGAGGAAGTGTTATTCCTGTGATTGGAGTTATACCAAGATTCATAAGAATATGTTCAAACACGCTGTAACAAATTAAGTAGAATACTCCACTTATCATAACCTTTTTATATTTGTTTTTCTCTTTTAAACCAAGCC
>CAYOUK010000035.1:0-8791 GCA_964407175.1 uncultured Muribaculaceae bacterium | reverse complement strand
TATAATTTACCATGTTCAACAGTAAATTCCATATCTTGCATATCTCTATAATGAGATTCAAGTGTCTTACATACTTCTTGGAATTGTTTAAATGCTTCAGGGAATTTTTCTTCCATTTCAGCAATCTTCATTGGAGTTCTAACACCAGCAACAACGTCTTCACCTTGTGCATTAGTTAAGAATTCTCCAAATAATCCTTTTTCACCAGTTGCTGGATCTCTTGTAAATGCAACACCTGTACCACAGTCATCACCCATGTTACCAAATGCCATTGACTGAACGTTAACTGCTGTTCCCCATGAATAAGGAATATCATTATCTCTTCTATAAACATTTGCTCTTGGGTTATCCCATGATCTAAATACGGCTTTAATAGCACCCATTAGTTGTTCTTTTGGGTCCCTTGGGAAATCATTACCTAGTTTAGCTTTGTATTCTTCTTTAAACTCTTGAGCTAATTCTTTTAAATCATTAGCATCTAGTTCAACATCTTGTTTAACGCCCTTTTCTTCTTTCATCTTATCGATTAGCTCTTCAAAGTATTTCTTTCCAACTTCCATAACAACGTCAGAATACATTTGAATAAATCTTCTATAACAATCCCATGCCCATCTTGGATTGTTTGATTTTTCTGCTAGAGTTTCAACAACATCTTCATTTAAACCAAGATTAAGTATTGTATCCATCATACCTGGCATAGATGCTCTTGCACCAGATCTAACAGACACTAATAATGGATTTTCTTTATCACCAAATTTTTTGCCAGTGATTTCTTCTAGTTTAACGATATATTCTTCTATTTCTTTTTGAATATCTTCGCTTATCTCTTTTCCATCATCATAATATTTTGTACATGCCTCTGTTGTAATTGTGAAACCTTGTGGTACTGGAAGGCCAATATTAGTCATTTCTGCTAAGTTTGCTCCCTTACCTCCAAGTAGGTTTCTCATATCAGCATTTCCTTCGCTGAATAAATATACATATTTTTGCATCATATCTCTCCTATCCATTTAGTAGTATACCAAATACCGCATTTGTTAACAAGTTAAAACACACAATTTATGTGTGTTTTAACAGGTATTTTTCTTTAAATTTTTATTTTATAATAATTAATACCATTTTCAGTTTTATAAAGTTTTCCACCACATTTTTCTATTATTTTAATAGATGGTATGTTACTGATTGCAGCATGGCCATATCCTTCGTCTATACCGAGCTCTTTCATTTTTTCAAGGGCAAGTTTTAAAGCTTTACTTCCATATCCCATATTTCTTTTAGAAACCCTAATTTTATAATAAAAGTTACCTGATAATTTAATCCAGTAATCATCTATTTTAGTTCTTATACCAACAAGTCCTATTGGATAATTATCATCATATAAAATATAACTAATAGTTGGAGCATCATATTTTGATACTTCAACTTTTTTTCTTTTTATTTCTTTTTTTAAATACTCTTTATATTCCTCGTAATTCAAACCAAAACAGGCATTATAAGAGCCTGTTTCAAATTTTGGAATATCTTGAAACATTTCATAAACATCTCGCTCCATACGAGTATTTATTTCAGTCAAGTATATTTTTCCCATAAATAACCTTAATTATTATTTCTTTTTAGTTTCTTTTTTTACTTCTTCTTTTGGTTCGATAGCTTTTTTATTCTTAAATACTTTTCTTACAACTAGTAATATAATACCTGCAGCAATTTCAGATAGCGCTACTATTATTATTCTGTTTGGAGTAAAGTCTACTTGATATTTAATTCCTTCTGTAATTACTTTAATTAATAATTTAATTAATAAGTATAAACCACTTGCAACAAAACCAGAAACAATTAAATCGATTCCCATAACGAGCATTGGTACAAGAATATCTTTATTAAGTAAGAATAGTATTACTAATAATACAACAATAGCTACTATTAATGATCCAATTAGATATATAGATGTTATCTTAGTAAATAGCTTTATAGCTTTCTTTTGTTGATCAGTCATTTTAGCTAATTCTTTAAATGATTTATCCATTTCATCTTTTAATTCACCAAATTCATCAGAATCAACAATACTTTCTATATCTACTTCTTCTCCAACAATTTCTTTAAATAAATCATCGTTGTCTTTGATATAACCTTTTAACTCATCAAATGTTTGATCACTTACTCCGTATTTTTCAGTTTCAATTGAATTAATTGAATCATCAATTAACCCATTTATTATTTTGTCTACTCCCTTACTGTCAACTAACTCTTTTAGCTCTTTTGCATCTTCAGAGCTCATTGAGTTCATCATTTCAGCTTTAACTATTCCACCTATGATATCTTTCTTAACAACGTCTTTTGCTAAGAAGCATAGTGTTAAACTAATAGTTAAACAACCAATAATTATGCCAATAATAACGTTTGCAATTTTTTGTCCTGTTTCCATATTACACCTCTTCTATTTTTAATAATATCATTTTTTAAACAAATTATAAAGTATTATCTACATCTACAATTGATTCAAGCCAATTTTCATTTGGTTTTATACCAAGTATTGTTGTAATTGTACTTGCTAAATTAGCAAGACCATATTCACCTGTCTTAATTTTTATATTATCTATATTGTTTCCATATATTATAAATGGAACTTTATTTAATGTATGACTTGTTTTAGATTTTTTGTTTTCATCTTGATACATTTCTTCACAGTTACCATGATCTGCAACGACTATTAAAATAGTATCATCATAGTTATCAACTGTTTTCATTATTCTACCAATATTTTCATCTACTGCTTCCATTGCAATAATAGTTGCATCATAATTACCAGTATGACCAACCATATCCCCATTTGGATAGTTTAGTCTTAGAAAGTCATATTTTCTGGAATTGATTGCATCAATTAGTTTGTCTGTTATTTCAAATGATTTCATTTTTGGTTTTTGATCAAACGAAATAATATCACTAGGAACTTCTTCATATGTTTCTAAATTTTCATCAAATTTATCAATCCTATTACCATTCCAAAAGTATGTTACATGTCCAAACTTTTGGGTTTCACTAACCGCATATTCATTAATATTATACTTACATAACTCTTCTGTTAAAGTGTGTTTAATGTTTGGTGGAAGTGTTAAAAAGTGTTTAGGTATCTTTACTTCAGAATCATATTCTAAAAGACCAGCATAGTATACTTTTGGATATCTTATTCTATCAAATTTATCAAAGTTTTCTTCATCAAACGCTCTAGATATTTCGATTGCTCTATCCCCACGGAAGTTAAAGAATACTACACCATCACCATCATTTATAGTTCCAACTGGATTATCATTTTCATCAACTATAACAAAACTATCTAAGTCTTGATCTATAACATTTGTTTCATTTCTATAAGTTTCAATTGCTTCTTTGGCAGATTTAAATTTTCTAGCATCTCCTAGCACATGTGCATGCCATCCTTTTTCTACCATTTGCCAGTTAGCTTCATATCTATCCATAGTGATATTCATTCTTCCACCACCAGAAGCTATTTTATAATCATCACTTAACTCACTTAATTTGTTTTCTAAGATATCTACATATTTTAATGCACTTGTTTCATCGACATCTCTACCATCTAATAGGATATGCACACGAACTCTTTTTACATCACTTTTTTTAGCTTCCTCAAGCATTTTTAATAGATGATTTATATGTGAATGAACATTACCATCTGAAAGAAGGCCTATAAAATGAAGAGTATTATCTTTAGAATAATCTATTAATTCCTTCCAAGTTTTTCCTTCAAATAAAGCTCCATTATTAATAGCTTCGTTTACAAGTTTTGCCCCTTGTGAATATATTTGTCCACATCCCATAGCATTATGGCCAACTTCACTATTTCCCATATCATCATCGCTAGGAAGACCAACATGTGTTCCATGAGCATATATAGCTTTATGTGGATATTTAGATAATAATAAATCTAAATTAGGAGTATTGGCATTTTTAAATGCATTTCCAAAAGAATCATCTTTTAGTCCAACTCCATCCATTATAACAAGTACTACTTTTTTTCCTTTCATATATTACCTCTCTTCTTTAGGTATGCTTATCTTTTCTGATGCTTTTGTTTCGAGTAATTCTGGATTATTTAAAATATAACCAAGTAATTTATATGCTTTTATCATATAAAAACCATCAGCGATTCGTTCATCTAGGTTTACTCCAATACTAACAACTTTCTTTTTTGTTGGCTTTCCATTTTTGAGTACTTCTTTATCTCTAACTTCTCCGATTGCAGTGATTGAAGACGCTGTTCCAAGATTGGTATTGTTGTGATATATCGCAGGAATTTTAAATGTTCCAATGTCTGTCACAATCGCTGAAGCAAAGTAAATGTTATCATCTTTTAAGAATTTTGGTAAAGCATTAAATTTATCTATAAATTTAGCAAGAGCAACTATTGGCACTCTAATAATATTTGGAAGTTTACCAAGTATATCCATCGCATTGTTAGCGCCCTTAACATCAAACTTATGACTTCTAAGTGCATCAACTTTATCTTTAATCTTTTTAGATATTGTATCTATAGTATCATCTTTTTCAACAGGGATAATAAGTGCCATTTCTTCAGATGAATCTTCAAACTTTATTTTGGCAACAAAAGATATCGATACTGTCGAATGTTCATATACATGTCTATTTTTAACATATCTATTAAGCTTTGGACGATTATAAACTGTTTTAGCAAAAGCTAGAAGTATTGCATGAAAATACGTATAGCTCTTTCCTTCTTTTTTCTTTTTTTCAAGATATTTAGAAAGATTAGTAACATCTATTTCGTCTTTTAAATATACGTCTGCATCACATCTTCTTGGTTTTAAATCAATAAGTAATTGTTCCATTCCATTTAGTTTAACTCTTTTGTCTTTTTTCATTTTTTTTCTCCTTTTGTTTTTCTTTTTCTTGTAGTTTCATAAAATCCACTTTACCAACTATTGTTTTAGGTAAACTATTAATAAATTCAAATTCTCTTGGAATAGCATGATGTGCCAAATTATCTTGACATAGTTTTTTTATTTCTTCTGTTAGTTTATCACTTTTTTTATACCCTTTTTTTAGTACTATAAATGCTTTTGGTACTTCTACTTTATATCTGTGTGGAATACCTATAACTAAAGCATTTAATACTGCTTCATGGCTTTTTAATACTTCTTCTATTTGAGATGGATATACATTATATCCAGAGCTTACTATCATTCGTTTAATTCTTTGTTTATATGTTATAAATCCATCTTTATCCATAGAACCAATATCACCAGTATGAAGCCAAATATTACCATCTTTATGGTATCTAAGTGCTTTATTTGTTTCTGCTTCGTTATTATAATAACCAAGCATTACAGTTGGGCCACATACGCATATTTCCCCATCTTCATCATAACGCAGTTCTTTTTCTCCTACTATTTAAAATATTCCCATGTAAATGCATGGTAGTGGAATCCCAATTGTCCCTGGTTTACCACCTTCTGCTAGATCAAGTGATGCTGCTGCGACTGCTTCTGTTAACCCATATCCTTGTATCATATTAGCGTCTGATCCATGTTCTTTTAAAAAATCATTTATCTTTTCAACTCTTGCTTTCGATAAAGTGTCTCCACCAGAGATTACATATTTTAAGTTACTAAGATCAACTTTTTGCATTTCGTCATTACTTGTTAAAGCTTCAAATAGTGTTGGTACTCCAACAATTACTGTAGGTTTATGTTTAATTAATAATCTATGAAATTTACTCGCTTGGAAGTTTGGAATTAAATCCACCTCTGCCCCTACACAAAAGATATCATTAATCGATACTTCTAATCCAAATCCATGGAATATTGGCATAATGCCAAGTATTTTATCACTCGGCTCTATTTTATAACAAGCATTTACTGCCGCGATAGTTGATGCATTTATATTACCATTAGATAACACTATTCCTTTTGGTGTTCCTGTTGAACCACCACTTTGGAGTATCAATGCTGGATCGTCTTTATCAGCTTTACTTATATAATTACCAGTATAACTATCTAATTTTAAAAATTCTTCAAGTGATATAAAGTTACCTTTATAATATTTTTTATAACGATCTTTAAAAGTTTTAACTATATATAAACTTTTTAAAAATATATTCATATAAGAACTTGGAGACGAAACTATAACTTTTTGAACTGGAGTATCATTAATAATACTTGATACTTTTTCAGCCATTAAATCCATAGTTAAAACAACTTTTGTATTATATGTATTTAGTGCATCTTTTATCTCGTTTTTAGATAAAAGTGGATGTAAAATGTTAGATACAGCGCCTATTTTATTAAGTGCATATATCGATATTACTGCTTCAGGGATATTTGCACAAATAATAGTAACCACATCATATTTTCTAACGCCTAAACTTAAATACTTACTTGCGTATAAATCTATTGTATGAAAAAACTCATTATATGTTATTTTCTTGCCATAGTAATTAATAGCTATATTATTAAAATGGCCATTTCTAATCATTCTACTTTTAGCATAATTATATATAGATTCATCTTTTAAATGTATTTTCATCATGGATTTTTTATAATACTTGCTCCATGGTGATTTAGGAGTTGTTTTTAAACCAATAAATTTTAATAGCCTGAAATCAAATGCTGTCATAAATAATCTCCTAAATTAAATTATACCATATAAAAAAGATTAATTACTAGAATTAATCATTTATTTAGGCAATTTTGGTGACGGAACTTCATTTGGGGATATATTTGAATGTTTAGCTATGTACTCATTAGTAAGACGATTTAAAAGTAGAACATCTTTTGGTTCAATAAATCTTTTTCCTTTATACATTTTTATTGGCATTTTATGAGTATATCCGGGTTTATTCCAATCATCTGTTTTGGGGTTAATAATTGGCATTGGACCCTTGACAGTAACTCCTCCTTTTCCATCAAAATCAATTAGTGCCCCATGTATTTGATAAGTATCGACAAGAAATAATGCATCTTCATCAGTGAGATTATCTAAATATCTTTCATAATAAGGCACTTCTGAACATATTGCTGGATTACTTTCATTATATATACCTTCACCATATAATCTCTTTTTATTAATGATAGCCTCATTAATCTTTTTTTCGCTTGCTGCAAATAAAAATAACATAAAAAACACTCCCTACTTGGAGTGTATTATAACATAATAATTATTAATATGAAATATTTCTTCTCTCTAATGCTTTAATAACGCTTCGATAGTCATTTTTCTTAACAAGTTCTGTTTTCATACCAAGTTTTTTTGCTGTTTGACAGTTTGCATCTCTATCATCAATAAACAAACAATCTTTTGGTTCTAATTTATATTTATTCATAAGAGTATTATATATACTTTCATATGGTTTTATTTGATGAACTCTGTAAGATAGAACATATCCATCAACTATTTCAAATAATCCACTTGGTGATAAAAACGAAAACATCGGTGGAGAACAATTAGAAAGCAGATATACATTATATCCATTATTTTTAAGACCTTTAATTATATCCATTACTTCAAAACTTATTTTGGCATAATCAAAAGTATGATTCATGAAATTATTAATAAGTTTATCATATTTATGATTAGTTCTATCTCTAATAATATCTTTCATTTCTTCTCTTGTTATATAACCAGTATCGATTAAACCAAGCATTAACCATTCTGGTGAATGTAATATATTATCAAGTAGAATACTTTGTTCTTCTGGATCATTGGTAAATAGTCTAACTATTTCTTCATCATCATATCTAAGTATCACATTGCCTATATCAAATATTATATTCTTTATCATATTACCCCTTATATTATTACTTTTTTATTCCTATTCTTTTAAATGGGAATAAAGTTAGATTAGTTGTACCAAGTATTTGTTTTTTCTTAACACAAGAGAAACTTCTTGAGTCAAGTGATACTTCTCTATTATCTCCCATTACAAAGTAATAACCTTTTTGACAATAATCTACAAAATCATTTGTTTTTCCTTGTCCGTATTTATCTTTTAATACTTTTCCATTAATATATAGTTTATTATCTTTATATTCTATATCTTCCCCTGGCATGCCTATAACTCTTTTAATAACTTTTTCACTGCCAATATCTACAACGACAATATCAAATCTTTCGATACTCTTATCATATTTTTTAAGTATCATTACATCCTTACTATGAAGCGTATCAAACATACTATCGCCTTTAACTCTAACTGGCGTAACAACAAACGAACGTATTAAAACTATTATTAAAATAATCACTAAATAGCTGATTACTTCTCTTTTAGTCATAGCACTCATCTCCTTGAAAAATTATAACATGAAAACAAAATTATGTAAATTTTATATTTTCACACTTGTTTTTCAACAGGTATGACAGAATTGTTTGTAGAAATGGCTTAAAATATCATTCATAATATTGTTAGTTGGAGGGTTTATTCAAAATGGAAAACAAAGAGAGAAGGAGAAAATCCCAAGATAAAAAAGAAAAAGCTTTTGTAGAATTAATTCTAACAGAAGATAGAAGAAACATTAATGTTTCTAACATATGCAAACTCGCAAAGGTAAATATTTACCAAATGTATAAAAACAGGATTTAATCCTGTTTTTTAATTCTTTAAAATAAATGGTTTATCTAATATATTTCTTAGAATACTTACTATGAAACATGCGATAATCGCAGAACCATAATACGTAAAGAAAGATAATATAAATGTAAGTACTCCAATAACTACGCCTGAAAGCACCTTCCCTTTCTCTGTATAACTAGAGCTATATAG
>CAYOUK010000034.1:8689-9043 GCA_964407175.1 uncultured Muribaculaceae bacterium | reverse complement strand
AGTTCCCGATACTCCAGCCGTTTCTTCGCTGCATAATCTCTTAAAAAACTTAGAAGAACACATATAACAAGTATAATTAAGATACTCGGAATATAACTTAGGTAAATTCTTAATAACTTTATTTTATTTTTTTTCATCATCTTTCTACTAGCTCTCATACATTTAATAGAACTAAAAGATGGGTTATCAAGTAAGAAAAAGTATGACATTCTATATGTTAAAAATAACACCAAAAATATAATTAAAGAAATTGCTAATGACGAATATTATGTAACAACATATTTCAACAAAATAATATATTTGTTTTTAATAATTATAACAGGAATTATTATGTGTTTTATTTATTTATATTTT
>CAYOUK010000034.1:0-8679 GCA_964407175.1 uncultured Muribaculaceae bacterium | reverse complement strand
AATTCCGAGTACAACAACATTATCAAGCAAAGCGCTATATACAGTATAACCATTAAAAGTAATATAATACTTCTTTAAAAATTGGCAAATAACATATATAACAATGAATAAGGATGGCAAATAAATAAAAGCTTTAAAAATATAATTGAATATCTCTAGAACTAAAGACTTAGAAAACAAAAAACTCTTATTAAATAGCTCCCCTATTTTTACCTTTTGATTTCTAGATATATTTAATAGCATTGAATAATAACCAGGGTTTAAATAACTTAAACCACATATTATTAATAAAACTATTATTCCAAGAAAAACAAAAAAAGGTGTTCCAAACTTGAATATATCCATTATCAATATAACTGAAGATATTAATTCGATAACAAAAAATGCAAAACACAATTGTTTTTTATTTCCTTCTAAATTTCTTTTGGACTTTTCTTTTAATAGCTTTATTGTCACTCTTATCACCTACTATATTAATTTTAATATACCAGATAATTTTATTCAAGAAAAAAACCAACTAAGTTGGTTATACTAAACTTACTTGGAACATTTCAACTTCAACTGGAGTTTCTTGTCCAAATAGATCGATAAGTACATTAAGTCTTCCGTTTTCTTTATCTATAGAATCGATTTTACCTTCCATACCAGAGAATGGTCCTTCGATAACTTTAACTTTTGTACCTACTTCAAATTCTTTATCAGTATCTAGTCTACTCATTCCCATAGTAGCTAGTACTTTATCTATTTCTTGTGGTAATAATGGTGTTGGTTTTGCACCTTTACCACTTGATCCAATAAATCCAGTTACTCCTGGAGTATTACGAACAATATACCATGCTTCATCAGTCATAATCATTTCTACTAGAATATAACCTGGGAACATTTTCTTTTTCTTTTCTTTTTTTGATCCATCTTTTAATGTTTCAACTTCAGTTGTCTCTGGAACTATTATTCTGAAAATGTTGTCTTGAAATCCCATAGATTCAGCTCTAGCTTCTAATTTATCTCTAACACTTTCTTCATGACCACTATAAGTGTTAACCACATACCATAATTTTTCCATTAGTTAATCCATCCTCTCGCAATACCATATAAAAAGTCAAATATTGCAGATAGTCCTACAAAGAACAAAGCCAACATTATAATCATTAATATTGTAGCTATTGAATATTTAAACATATGTTTCTTTGATGGCCAAGTAACTTGTTTTAACTCTGCTTTAATTTTTTGAAAATTATTAGTTGCTTTTTTTGATTCATTTTTTGTCTCTTTTTTTGGTGCAGTTTTTTTGTTTGTTTTCTTTTTTGGTTCAGCCGTTTTAACTAATTCTATTTCTTCCGACTTGTTGTTAACTTTTGCATTTAATTTAGGCATATTTTTCCCTCCAAAATAAAAACACCTTCGTGTCTAGCCATAATATAGCACAAAGCGTGTTAGTTTGCAAGAATTATTTAAGTAATTTAGACAAATCTCTTACATGTTTTTTGAAAATACATATATTAATAATATTAGATAAAGAAGATATTATTATTAAACAACCCATAAAACATATAATTACATTTGCAAATGGTGCTGGATTAATTAAAAGAGCCATTCCACAGAACATTGTAATAAGCGATAACACAAATGGTATTACCCATTTATCGAATCTTATATCTCTTAGTATTAAAGCTATACGCATTCTCGATAAGCCATTCATAATAATCCATATTCCTAGTAATACTGGAATAATTGTTTCTAGAGCTCCTGGTTTATATAAAAACACTAATCCCATAACTATCATAAGTAATCCTGTTTCTGTTAAACCAAGTGACTTAAAATTATTATTAAATAATAAAACAAATCCCGCTATCAAGAATATTCCTGATAGAATATATGACAAAGTAACAATAGTTGTTTCTGGTTTTAAAAACAGAAACAAACCAAGACCATATAGTAAAAATTCAACTAATAATGCTTCATTAAATAATCTGTCTAACTTCTTCATAAATACCTCTTTATTCTATTCAATATTATAAGGTTTATATATTAATAAATCAATTATATTTAAGTTTTTTTCTTCCTCTATATAATAGATTATAAACTTGTTTTGGTTTTAAATTCATTATCATAGCGATTTCATCAATCGACTTTCCATCTATATCTAAAAGTATAGCATTTCTTTCTTTATCAGAAAGTTTAGTTCCTAAATCATTAAGTATTTCATTTAATGATTCGTCAATCAACATTTTATTTAATGGTTCTTCTCCCTTATTTATACTAAAAATGTTTGATACTGGTTTTTGTTCTTCTGTTCCCTCTTCTAAATGAATATTCTTTTGATTAATATATTCCTTTTGAGTTGAATATCTATTTAATGTATTAATAAGTTTTCTTCTTATGCAAAGAGTTGCAAAAGTAATAAATTTAACATTATTTTCATCATCAAACCTATTTATTGCTTCACTAAAAGCAAGCATCGCTTCTTGAAGTAAATCACCATATTCTATTCCTTTAATTTCTCCAAGTTTTTTCACTCTATTAACTTCTTTATGAATTAGATTACTATATTTTTCATATAAATAATCTTTAGCGTCCTCATTATTATCATTAATTTTTTGAATAAGTTCGCTATCTGTTATTTCATATTCTTTCACTTGTAATTACCCCCATTATTTCATCTAGTCTTTCTTTGTTATTTAAATATAAATATCCAATTAGACATTCTAAACCAGTAGATCTTTTATATGTCACTATATCAGTTGTCTTACTTGAGTGACTATGAGCATTTCTACCTTTTTTTACAATTTCATATTCTTCGTTAGTTAAAACATTGTTATCTAATAAATATGATAATATTTCTGACTGAGCGTTAGCGCTTACAAACTTAACTGTTTCTTTTTGTAAATCATTAACGTTTTGAATACCTTTTTTAATTAAGTATTCTCTTATATATAATTCATATACGGCATCGCCTAAGTAAGCTAAAACTAAATTCTCCATATATACCCTTTTCTTTTTTTAATTAACATCTTCGTTATATAAATCTTCGTATTTGCCTTTTTTAAATCCCATTATTAATATAATAATACCAACTATTATCATAATAACAGATACAATTTGGGCAACTTTAAATCCAGCGAAGATTAAAGAGTCTGTTCTAAGAGATTCTATTAAAAATCTTCCAACACCATACCATACTAGATATGTTGCAAAAATTTGTCCTTTTTTTACATATTTTAATCTTCTTAATATTACTAATAATATAAAACCAACTAAACACCATAAAGATTCATAAAAGAATGTTGGAGTATAGTACATACCATTTATTTCCATACCATTAATAATAAATTTAGGAATGTGCATATCTTTTAAATGTACAAGTGTAGTTGCTGGTCCATATGCTTCTTGGTTAAAGAAATTTCCCCAACGTCCAATTCCTTGAGCAAGTATAAATGGTACTGTAATAATATCTAATAGTCTAAGTAAATCAATATTTCCTCTTTTAGCAAATATAGATAGAGTAATTAACCCAAATATTATTCCACCATGTATAGCAAGCCCTCCTTGCCAAATCTGCCAGATTTCAGAGATGTGTGAACCAAAATACTCCCAATTGAACATAACATAATATAAACGCGCTCCGATAATTCCTATGATTAATGTCCAAAAAAACACATTAAATAAACTATCTTCATTTATTTTAAATCTTTTACCCTCTCTCATAATCATAATATATCCAAGTACTACTCCTAGTAGTATAAATAAAGAGTAAAACCTTATATCCATACCAAATAATTTAAATGCAACTGAGTTCATGCGTCCTCCTTTAATACTACTAATTATATTAATTTATAAAAAAAAGTAAAGTCTAACTTTACTTTTTGTTTAAAACTCTCTTTAAATATTCACCAGTATAAGATCTTTTTTCTTTAATTATTTCTTCTGGAGTCCCTTCTGCAACTACATATCCACCTTCATCTCCGCCTTCTGGGCCAAGGTCAATAATATAGTCAGAGACTTTAATTACATCTAGGTTATGTTCAATAATTAAAACAGTATCTCCATGATCAACAATTTGATTTAGAATATTTAATAGTTTCTTTATATCATCTGTATGCAATCCCGTTGTTGGTTCATCTAATATGAATATACTTTTTCCTGTTGGTTTCTTTTGTAATTCTTTTGCAAGTTTAACTCTTCCCGCTTCTCCACCAGATAGTGTTGGAGCACTTTGACCAAGTTTTATATATGAAAGACCAACATCCATTAGAGTTTTTAATTTGTTTTTAATTTTTGGAATACTATCGAAGAATTCATAAGCTTCTTCAACTCTCATTTCAAGCACGTCATGAATATTTTTCCCTTTAAACTTAACCTCAAGTGTTTCGCTATTATATCTTTTACCATGACATACGTCACATGGAACATAAACATCCGGCAAGAAATGCATTTCTATTTTCTTAACACCGTCTCCCCAACAAGCTTCACATCTTCCACCTTTAACATTAAATGAGAAACGACTTTTAGTAAATCCTCTCATTTTAGATTCCTTCATCTCAGCGAACAAATCTCTTATATCGTCGAACAATCCTGTATAAGTCGCCGGATTACTTCTTGGCGTTCTTCCAATAGGGTCTTGAGATATTAGTACCACTTTATCTATATTTTTTGCACCTTTAATTTTAGTATGGTCTCCTATGTCAACTTTAGAATTATATACACTTTTCATAAGTGCTTTATATATTATTTCATCAACTAAAGTACTCTTTCCAGAACCACTAACTCCTGTTACGCATACAAACTTACCTAAAGGTATTTTTACATCGATATCTTTAAGATTGTGTTCTTTTGCTCCAAGTACTTCTAAATATTTACCATTACCTTTTCTTCTTTTATCCGGTACATCTATTTTTAATTTTCCAGATAAATATTTACCAGTAAGACTTTTTTCGTTTTTTATAACTTCTTCTGGAGTACCTTCTGCAACTACATACCCTCCAGATAATCCTGCTCCAGGGCCAATATCTACTAGATAATCAGATGCTCTCATAGTATCTTCGTCGTGTTCGACAACTATTAAAGTATTTCCTAAATCTCTCATTTCTAAAAGAGAATTAATTAATCTATCATTATCTCTTTGATGAAGACCTATACTTGGTTCATCTAGTACATATAAGACTCCTGTTAAGTGACTTCCTATTTGAGTTGCAAGTCTAATCCTTTGAAGTTCACCACCAGATAGAGTGCCAGCATTTCTAGATAATGTTAAATATTCAAGTCCAACATTTTTTAAGAAAGATAATCTGTCTTGTATTTCTTTAATCAACAATTCTGCGATTTTTCTTTTTTCTTCTGTTAATTTTAAATTATTGAAGAATATAATTAAATTTTTAATGCTCATTTCAGTAACTTCATATATTGATTTTTTATTAATCTTAACTGCTAATATATCATCTTTTAATCTGGCCCCATGACATGTAGGACATTTAGTATCCATCATATATGTTTCAAGCCAGTCTCTTATCCAGTTACTATTTGTTTCAATATATCTTCTTTCTAGGTTAGTTACGATTCCTTCGTAGTGATGATATGTATTTCTCGTATTACCATTATTTGATACATAGTTAAACTCTATTTCATCATCACTACCATAAAGAATAATATCTAACTTTTTCTTTGGCATCTTTGATATCGGTAAGTTTAAATCAATATCATAATACTCAGCGACTGTTTTAAGTTCAGTGAATGCAATATTAGCATCTACATTTAATCCCTTAATAGCACCTTTCATAATAGATTTAGACTTATCCGGAATAAGCAAGTCTAAATTAATTTGTCTTTTAACACCTATACCATTACAATCAGGGCATGCCCCAAAAGGATTATTGAAAGAGAACATATTTGGTTCTAGTTTTGGAAGTGAAAAATCACATATTGGACAAGCATAGTTTTCGCTAAACAAAGTTTCTCCTTCACCAACTTTATTTATAAGTACTCTACCATCAGCCATTTTTACGCTTTGTTCTATAGCTTCTGCTAAACGAGCTCTATCTTTTTGCTTAACTATTATACGATCAATCACTACTTCTATAACTGATTTTTTGTTTTTATCTAAGTTAATGTCTTCAGCTAGTTCTCTTATTTCGCCATTAATTCTGACTTTCGTAAATCCTTGCTTTCTTAAGTTATCTATTGTGTCTTTATGTGTCCCTTTTTCTGCGCGAACTACAGGGGCTAATACTTCTATTTTAGTTCCTTCACCATATGAATATATTTTATCAACTATTTCATCAAGAGTTTGACTTTTAATAGGTATATTGTGATTGGGACAATATGGTTCTCCTACTCTTGCAAATAAAAGTCTTAAGTAATCATATATTTCAGTTACAGTTCCCACAGTACTTCTAGGATTTTTACTAGTTGTTTTTTGATCTATTGAAATACTTGGACTAAGTCCTTCAATTGAGTCAACATCTGGTTTGTTTGTTCCACCCAAAAACTGTCTAGCATAAGCACTTAAGCTTTCGACATATCTTCTTTGCCCTTCAGCAAAAATAGTATCAAATGCTAAACTACTTTTTCCAGACCCACTTACCCCTGTCATAACTATAAGTTTATTTTTAGGAAGAGTTAAATCTATATTTTTAAGATTATTCTCTCTTGCCCCCTTAACAATTATTTGATCCATAGTTGACACCTCAAGTCCTAATTATTTTAACACAAAAAAGAAAAATTAAAACAATAAGTTAAAAATTATTGTTTTTACATATTTAAATATGACATAAGAGTTTTATATTCATCACCTAATGTGGTTTTATCTTCATGCCCCGGATATATATGTGTGGTTTTTGGATATTTAATGATTTTTTTTATACTCTCGTGCATATCATTGAAATCGCTTTCAGGAAAATCAAATCTACCTATAGAGCCCTTAAAAATAAAATCACCACAGAATAATGATTCATCTTCTTTAAAATAAATAGATATTAAATCATCAGTATGCCCAGGAGTATAAATGACTTCAAAAACAAACTCACCTATTTGATTTTCTCCTTCTTTTAGATTATATCTGTCATATACTTTTGCATCATATTTTTCTTTAATATCATCTAGTGCTCCTATATGATCAAAGTGATGATGAGTAATTATAATACCATCTACTTTGCCATTTACTTTTTTTATAATTTTCTCTGGTTCATCACCTGGATCAATTATAAGTGTGTGTCCATCCTTAGATAATATATATACATTTGTTTCTAAATAACCTACTTTAACTACATCTATTTTCATATTAATCACAATTATATATTACCAAATATTTATAAATATTACTATGCTTCAATTTTTACTAGAAAAAAAACATAATATTTGTTATAATATAATAGGATGTGATAGCATGAAAACAACGATACTAATTATTATGGTTTTGTTCGCGCTTCTTGTAATACTAGTTAGTCTATATATATCAATTTATAATAAACTTCAAAAAAAACTAATTAGAATTAATGAAGCTGAATGCGAAATAGATGAAACACTTAGAAAAAGATATGACTTATTAGTACAAATTGAATCAATGATTAACGACGCAACTAAATTAAAACAAAATAATTTCAAAGATATTGAAAAAGATACTGAAATCAGCAATTTTGAATTTGATAGAATGCTAACAAAAGCAACTAATACTTTTTCAAAAATATGGCAGGATTATCCAGTAGAATTAGATAAAGAAGAGTTTAGACAGTTGTTAACTGATTTAAAAATCAACGAAGAGAAAAATGAAGCATCCAAATCTTATTATAATAAATACACTAGTGAACTAAACGAACTAGTCATAATGTTCCGATCTAATATTGTAGCTAGTATTCACGATATAGATGAAAGATTATATTTTGATAATAAGGAAATGAATGACGATAATATATTAGATTTTAAGTATTAAAAAAGGTAATTATTAAATTACCTTTTTATAATTGCCAATTAATTGGTTTAATATTATTCTTTTCTAAAAACTCATTTGTTCTAGAAAAGGGTTTTGAACCAAAGAAACCATTTCTTGCACTAAATGGAGAAGGATGAGTTGATTCTATTATCAAATGCTTACTATTTGTTATATAAAACTTTTTACTTCTTGCAAATGAACCCCATAAGATAAAGACTACGGGTTCTTCTTTTTCGTTTAATTTCTTAATAATATTATCCGTAAAAAACTCCCATCCAAGAGAGGAATGACTTCCGGCTTTATCTTTTTCAACCGTTAAAATTGCATTTAATAGAAGTACTCCTTCTTTAGCCCATTTCGTTAAATCGCCATATTCTCTTGGTTCGATTATTCCAAGGTCACTTTCTATTTCTTTATAAATATTTTGTAATGATGGAGGAACCTTCACTCCTTTTCTAACAGAGAAAGATAAACCATGAGCTTCATTTACTCCATGATATGGATCTTGTCCTACTATTACTACCTTGGTGTCTTTATATGGTGTTAGTTTTAATGCTTCAAATATGTGTTCTCTAGGAGGAAAACAAGTTTTATTTTGGTACTCTTTCTTAGCTAAAACCATAGTATTATAAAACTCTTTAGTGTTTACAACATCTTTTAAGACTTCGTCCCAATCATTATGAAATAGTTCCATAATTCCTCCTATTTATGATATGTTTCGTTATTATTTATCTTAAATGCTCTATATATTTGTTCTA
>CAYOUK010000033.1:3215-9673 GCA_964407175.1 uncultured Muribaculaceae bacterium | reverse complement strand
GCTCATATCGATGCATATGATGGAGCAGCAGGAGCTGGCGCTGATCAAGAAATAGCAAGAGCGCAAGCTATTGTTGCTGGTGGTCAAGCTGGAACCGAAAACTTTGATGCAACTAAAGTTGCAACTGCATATGGTGATGCAATCGGTAAAACTGTAGATAATGTTGGAAAAGCCTTAACTGGTGGAGCAAGTGCTGTTATGAGCACTGTCGATGTGCAACAAACTAAAGATTCTCTTGTTTCTGGACTAGATGCTTTGACACAAGGAAGTGGAACAGCCTTTGCTCAAAATGCTAATCTACGACAAAATAGTATTAATAACTTTCTAGATGCATTAGGATTTAATCCAAATGGGACTTGGAACGGTAATATTAATCCAGTAACAGCTGTTCCACAAGCTTTTATTGCTTTAAGAGATATAGCCCAAACATATGATTATATCCCTCAGATTGCATACGATGGTGCAATAAATTCAATACTAAATATTTCAAAGACTGCTATTGCTAATAAGAATGCTCAGTATGGTGAAACTAAAGATATAAAGGTGTATACATCGCTAGGTGATAGTGTTGAATCAGGACTTGGTTTTAAAGATTATTATGAAAAGTTTGTTAATGGGGAAAGTCACGGTAGTCCACTTGTTGCAAATACTGTTGTTGATGAATCTGCTCCTGCTTTAGTTGCAGAAGCGCTTGGTGCTGAATGTAATCAATATCACATGCCAGCAGCAACTACATCTGAGCTACTATACGCTCTTAATCCTGATAAATATTCTTGGGCAATGGATCCCGTTACTGCTATTGGTGTAAATTTACCACAATTTCTTGGATATGAATCAGCATTCTCTGCTGGTCAATATTCTCCAGAAACACTTAGAAAACTCAATCCTAAACTAGTTGAAGACTTAAAGCAATCAGACGTTATTACTGTCGATATTGGATGGAACGATATATGGAGTATGGTTTTAGAAGGACAAGGAATTAGATCATCTGTTCAATATGCTTTAATATTAAGTGAAATATATCAAATTAATCCAAATGCAGAAGTAGTACTTGTTGGTGGATATAATCCATTTGAAGGATGGGATGTATTGCCACTTGCAGATGATAATCTTGCTGGTTATATGATGCAAGGTGTTTGTGATGCTTTACTTAATTCTAATAAACTTCTTGCATGTATGTTATATCCAGGTAAGTGTACTTATGCAGATACTAGACATTCAGAGATTATTACTGGAACTCCAAGTTTTGGTGTAGCGTTAGATGATTTAATGTATAACCCACATCCAACAGAGGAAGGTGCAAAACATCAAGCAAATGGTATTCTAGAAGCACTTGGTAAAGAAAGAGTATATGAAGAAGCTAAAAAGGGTGACTTCTACATGGGTGAAAAGAACTTTACAGAAGCTGATATGGCATATGGTGGTATATTAGATTTTACACCTGATGAATATAAATTTATACAACATGGCATAGAAGATGCTGCTAATAAATTAAGACCATATACACAGACTAACTTAAATCCATCAAATGGTGAAACAAACTCTCGAAGTAGTTTCCTTACTAATATGGCTGAGGCCTATGGAAATAATACAGGTAGCACTGTTGGGAATATAGGTGTTGGAGCACTTGATGCTGTTCATTCAATAGCAACAAATGTTTTGCCAGGAATGATAACAGGTGGTTTAAGAGGAGAATTAGCAAACTTCTTAACTATGATAATCCCAGGATTATAAAAGTTCACTATGTGAACTTTTTTTATTTAATAAATTATGATAGACTAAATAAAGGAGATAGATATGAAACATTTTGATGATCCATTTATAAAAATATTAAAGGGTATTGATCTGCATGGAGAAACAGGTGATACCGCTAGATTTGTTATTAATGACTTTGTTAATGAGTGTCATCTTCTTGGAAAAGAGAAGATATACTTTATACATGGAAGACATGGAAAAGTACTTAAAGAAACAGTACATAAAGAACTAAAGAAAAACAAGTTAGTTAGTAAATATTATATTTATGGACAAAATGATGGTATAACTATTGCAGAACTAAAAAAATAGTACTAGTAAAATAATCATAATTATGATACAATAAACTAGTAAATAAGCTAGGAGAGTGAAAATTATGGCATTTAATAAATTAAAAGAGATGCTTGGTGATACTGAAGAAATAGAAGAAGTAGAAGATAGTTATTCTATAGATCGCGGAAAAAAGGAAAAATCTAAAGATATAATGAGTGGTAATCAAGTAGTTTTAGTTGAGCCACGTGCATATTCTGAAAGTCAAACTATCGCTGATAATTTAAAATCTAAAGTTACAGTTGTAGTTAACTTAAAAAGAGTAACAGCTAACCAAGCTAAAAGAATTATTGATTTCTTAACAGGAACTTTATATGCAATTGGTGGAGAAATGCAAAAAATAGGCCCTGGTATCTATTTATGTACTCCTAAAGATGTAGAAGTTCAAGGATCAATAAGTGATGATGATAAATCTAAAGATAAAACAGATGATGAAATAGACTGGTAATAGTTTAATCGGGGGGATTTGCTATGAAAGATAGATTTACTAGGTCTAGAGATGGATATTCCATTGAAGAGGTTAACAGATTTGTTGATGAAATGACAGATGCGTATGAAAAAATTCTTGAAAAATTAAAAAAACAACAAGAGGAGCTTGCATCACTTAGAAAGCTTACTGGTGGAAATGAAGCTAGTGAAGTCTATAAATCATTAATAGAGTCTGAAAAACTTAAAAGAAAAGCGCATAATATAGTGATTTCTAAATTAGATGAATAAACCACAATAGTGGTTTTTTTAATTGTTTTAAAGGAGCAAATAAGTTATAATTATGTTAGGTGTATAAGATATGTGTGAAAATGTACTTTTATTAACGATTTTTAAAATAATAGATACAATAATCTTAGTCGCTCAAATATCACTACCAATAATTATTATAGTTATGGGTTCAATTGATTTGGTAAAGTGTGCTACTAGAGGAGACCAAGATGAACTATTAAAAGCTGGTAAAGCTTTAATGTATCGTTTCATAGCTGCAGTTATGATATTCTTTTTACCTATACTTGTTAGAGCAGGTATGAAAGCCCTCATAACTGATATAGATACGTATAACGTAGACTGTCTTTTTAATGTCACTGATGAAATGATTGTTTTAGCAGAAACCAAAAATGCTGCTGATGCAGTAGATTATGCAAAAGAAAATATGACCTTTCAAAAT
The DNA here is from genome assembly GCA_964407175.1 of uncultured Muribaculaceae bacterium. GTDB lineage: Bacteria > Bacillota_I > Bacilli_A > RF39 > UBA660 > RUG11867. The sequence goes on along the minus strand of CAYOUK010000033.1, from coordinate 6,435 downwards.
TATACTTTAGCAAAAAGATATGTTGGTCGTATGGAAGAAAGCACGGAAAAAACTGCATTAGAATCAGAGTTAGATAAACTTAAGGCTGAATTGGATGCTGCAGAGAAAGCTGAAAAAGATAGAATTCTAGCTCAAGCAAAAGAATTAGATAAACAAAGAGCGGAAGAAGCAGCACATTCCGATAATTCTAACTTAGAGGGTGGTGGAACGCTTTCAATAAATGGAACCGACCAGGAAATTCTTAATTTTATTCAAAATAGATATGATACCATTCATAGAAATTATGGCGCAAGTTATAGCGGGATGTGTGGTCAATTAACTTGTGATCAACTTGCATATAGTGGATTAATTGGTGGTGGCGATAGAGTTAATTATGGAATAGATCAAGCAGCTGCTATAGCTCGTGGTGGTCAAACTGAAACAGGCCATAAAGTTATTGGATATGATGTTAGTTCAGGTAATGCAGTTAGCACATTTGAGAAAATAATTAGTGATAATGATGGCGAGCTTGAAAACTTAGTAATAAGCTGGGCTACAGGAAAAAGAGCTGGGCACGTTTGTCTAGTTTCTAAAATTAGTAATGGAAAAGTATATTTAGTTGATAATACAACAATTGCAACAGGATCTAATGGGGATTTTAAAGCAACAATGCTTTCTATTGAAGAGTTCGAAAATTTCTATTTTAATGCATTTACTGCTAAATATATGGCACATATACTATAAAGGAGCTATTTATGAAAAAAACAAAAATTTTAATGGTATTATTATCAATTTTATGTTGTGTAGCTTGTACAAACGATACAGAGTTAAATAAAAGTGCTAAGCTTATTTCTAATAAGATTGTCGAAAGCTTGACAAATGAAAACATAAATCTGGATAAACTAACAGAAAAAGAAAAAGAAATAGTTAGTAATTTTATTGAAAATAATACAAAAGACAATTATATAGTTAATTTAGATGAAATTCATACTTATAACGTAAGTGATTATTATGATGTTAGTGATGTAAATGATAAGTATGTACATATAGAAGATGGAAAACACATAATTAAATATAATGATATTGAATGGACGAAGGATTATTATGCTACAATTCTAGTTGGAAAAGAGAGACGATTATTATATAAAAATGTTACTGCAGTTTTAAGAGATGATTCCATTGGTGATATATATAATACATATAGCTATGATTTTTCAAATGATTATAGTGATAGAATAGAATTTTATTATAAATCACTTCTCACCACAGATGGTTTAATGGTCAGAATTTATAAAGAAAAAAACGAAATAACTAAGATTTATGTTATTCCAGAGACTGAAATGGAATATAAACATGAACCAATTGTAAAAGATAAAACAAAGAGATTTAAATTTTTCTCAACTTCCTTAATAGTATTATTTATAGTAATAGTATTTTTATACGCAGTTGTTAGAATTATTAAACGATAACGGAGGTATTTATGTGTGAAAACGTATTATTATTAGTTATTTTTAATATAGTTGATAAGATTATTTTGGTTGCTAAAATTGCTCTTCCAATAATTATTATGGTTATGGGAGTAATTGACTTTTTAAAGTCCGTTACTGATGGTAATCCAGAAACTATAAAAAAAGAGCTTATGGCACTTTTATATAGGTTTTTAGCATCCGTTGCAATATTCTTTTTACCAACAATAGTTAATTCAGCAATGAACTTAGTGAATTCATATGATAAAGAGAATAATGCATCATGTTTACTAAATGTTGATGGAAAGACAATCAGTAAAGCTAAGATTAAACGCGCTGAAAAAGCTGTTAAAGCCTTGGAAGAAGATTTATCATATTCTAATTATAGTGTAGCAAGTAGGTATGTGAATAAAGTAGATGATGAAAGTAGTAAATTATCACTTCAAGGAAGACTAGCTGTATGTAAAGATGCACTTGATAAAATAAAAAAAGAAAAAGATGCTGGTACTTTATCAAAAGCTAAAGCTTATGCTGCAGCTGCCGCAGCAGCTGATATGAATATTGGAACAAGTCCAGGTGGAGTAGATAATGTATTTAATTTACCATATTATAACCAGTGTGAAGAAGCATATAATCCTATTTCAACTTCACTTGGAGATTATAAAACTTGTGATTGGGGATGTGGTTATGTAGCGCTTGCTATGATTGTCGATGGCTTAACTGGTTCTAATGGGGGCCCACCTGCAGTAATTAAAGCGCTTTATCCGCATATGAAGGGAACTGCAATGCCAGATTCGGCAATGGAAGAAAGAAATGTTTCACAATTTGGTTTAACTAGTACGTTACTATTCCCAAGACAAAACAAACAAAGTGATTCCGAACTTGAAAACAGAAAGAAAAAAATAGTTGAAGCTTTAGGTCAAGGATATGCTATTGAATTATTAGCGCCCGGACACTTTATAACTCTTGCAGGTATTAAAGATGGTAAAATAACGGTTCTAGATCCTGGACATAGAGAAAGAAATGGACAATACACTATAGATGAACTGGTAAATAAATACTTTAGTCGTAGTGATTATACAGAGCAAACTGGATTTGTTACAGCATATGGTTTTAAGAAGAAATAGGGCGATATTATGAAATATAAGAAGATTATTTTATTATTAATAGTTTTAATATGTATGACTGGATGTGGCAGAAACGTTACAGAAGAAGCAAATAATATATCAGATAAAGTTGTCGAATATATGCATGATAATAACGTTAAAACAAAAGATTTATCTAAATCAGAAAAACAAATTTTTGATGACTTTGTTGCATCTCAAAGAGAAGAAAACTTAGTTATCAATCTAAATAAACAAAGTCTCATCAGCCAACAAGCATATACTGATGAAGAAGATTCATATGTTATATATAAAGATGGAGAAGATTACTATGTTAAATATTCAGATTTAGAATTTGAAGATGTAGAAAATGATTCAAGGACAATTCTTGCAATCGATCATCATCCAGTTGTAATATATAAATCATCTTTTCCTATTCTTTATGATGAAACTAATGTAATGGGAAAATATAATTATATATATGACTTTACTAATGTATATGAAGATAGAATAGAAGTTTATTATAAATCACTTAGTGATTCAACAGGGATAACTTTTAAATATTATTATACTGGCAATGACATAACTGATATGTATTTAATATATAATAATGTATATCAACCAGAGAAAATAGAGGACAATCAAAAAGTTGGATCTGCGATTATAGTAATA
>CAYOUK010000033.1:0-3205 GCA_964407175.1 uncultured Muribaculaceae bacterium | reverse complement strand
GAAGGGAATTATATGGCAAAAAAAATAGCAACAAAATTAATTGGTTTATTTAGTGGCTTTTTAGCAACAAGTTTAGGTAAATATATATTTATATTTATTATATCTTTAATGCCTATACTTGAGTTAAGAGGGGGGCTTATCGCCGCATCACTACTTGATATGAATCCTTGGACAAGTTTATTGGTTTGCTTAATTGCAAATATACTTATTATTCCAATTGGATTATTCTTGTTAGAGTGGTTATTTGACCTTCTATCTAAAATAAGATTTCTTAAAAAAGGAATAGAAAAGTGGAAGAAAAAAACACTTAGTAAAAAGAAAACAATCGATAAATATGGCTTTTTAGGATTAACTTTATTTGTTGGAATACCGCTTCCAGGGACAGGGGCATGGACAGGTTGTCTTCTTGCAGTACTTCTTGGGATGGATAAAAAGAAAAGTTTTCCATATATATTATTAGGTGTTCTAATGGCTGCAGTTATTATGATGATATTTTCATTTGGAATACTTAAAGGAGTGATTAATTAATGGAAAGAGTAGAATTAAATAAAGAAGTTTTTAGAGAGTATGATGTAAGAGGTGAATATCCTACAAAACTAAATGAAGAGACTGCTTATAGAGTTGGACTTGCATTTGGTACTAAGATTAAATCTCTGGGTAAAACTACTTGCGTTGTTGGTCATGATAACAGACTATCTGCAGAACCTCTAACAGAAAAATTACTAAAAGGTATAACAGAGACAGGGATTAATGTTAAATACTTAGGACTATGTACTACACCAATGTTTTATTATTCATGTATAGATCTTGAAATTGATTCTGGAGTGATGGTTACTGCAAGTCATAATCCTGTTAACGATAATGGATTTAAAATAGCCTTTGAAAACTATTTAAATATTGTTGGAGACGAAGTACAGGAGTTATACCAAATAGCTTGTTCTGGAGAATTTGCAAGTGGAGAAGGTAATGTAGAAAACGTTTATGAAAAAGATAGATATGTAAATAGAGTAGTTGAAGGAATAAACTTGCCAAAAAGACTAAAGGTAGTTGTAGATCCTGCGAATGCATCTGGTACATATGTTACAAAAGATATATTTGATAAGTTAAATGTAGATCCTATATATATAAATATGGAAAGTGATGGACATTTTCCTAATCACCATCCTGATCCATTAGTTCCAGAGAACATGGAACAAATATCTAAGAAAGTTCTTGAAACAAATGCTGACCTTGGTATTGCATTAGATGGTGATGCCGATAGACTTGGTATGGTCAATGAAAAGGGAGAAATAATACCTATTGATACATATATGGCAATTATCTGGGATGATATTATGCCAACTGCCAAAAATAAAAAAGCAGAGTTTGATGTTAAGTGTTCTAAACAACTTGAAGATGAAATAATAAAACTTGGCGGAGAGCCTGACATATATAGAACAGGTAACTCATATCAAAAGAAATATATAAAGGAGAATGATAGAATATTTGGTGGTGAGTTATCTGGACATGTATTCTTTAGAGATAGATGGCCAGGTTTTGATGATGGTATTTATGGAGGAATTAGACTACTTGAAATAATGTCTAAAACTGGTAAAAAGGCAAGTGAACTATATGCTCATATGTCAAAATATTATTCAACTCCAGAGATTAAAGTACCCGTCACTGATGAAAACAAATTTGAAATTGTAGAAAAGATTAAAGAGTTTGCTAAAGGTGAAGATGCCAAGTTAATCGATATTGATGGCGCTAGAGTCTGTTATGAAGATGGTTGGGCACTCGTTCGTGCATCTAATACTGGTCCAAACCTAACAACAAGATTTGAAGCTAAAACAGAAGAAAGACATGAAGAACTAAAAGAAAAATACATGAACTTAATAAATCAGTACAAATAAAAACTGGATTATTCCAGTTTTTATTTTCAAAAACGAATTTTATTCACATTTAGTTAATATAATTAAACGGTGAATAATATGGACAATATATATATTAGTAAAAGAAGTAATAAGAAAAAGAAAAAAGAGAGTAATTATGTAAATAATCTTATTACAAGATTATTAATATCATTAATTCTATTTTTAGGAGTACTTTCACTTGCAAACTTTAATAAAGATTTTAGAAATATAATAAAAAAAGATATCTTCGAAAAAAATATCAACTTTAATAAAGTAACTAAATTTTATAATAAATATTTAGGAAAAATAATACCTTTAGAAGAGAAAAAACAAGAAGAAATGGTGTTCAGTGAAAAGCTTTCATTTAAAGAAAAAAAGCAAGTTAGTGATTATTATAAACTTACAGTAGATAAAAACTATGTTGTCCCTGTTATTAATTCTGGGCTAGTTGTTTTTATTGGAGAAAAAGAGGGATTTGGTAATACAGTTATTATTGAGGGAATCGATGATATAGATTATTATTACGGTAATGTGACTAATTTAAATTTAAAGCTATATGATTATGTCAGTAAAGGCTCTATTCTTGGTAATGTTAAAACTACATCATTATTTTTAAAATTCATAAAAGATAATAAGACACTAAAATATGAAGAAGTTATTAAGTAAAGTAGAAGTACATCCACTTACATATATTATTTTATTTATAATGTTACACGAGGGTTTAATTAAATATGTATTTGTAATTAGTACTATTTTAATAATTCATGAACTTGGTCATTTATTGTTTATGAAAATATTTAAAAGGAAAATAGTTTTAATTAAAATATTTCCATTTGGAAGTTTAATAAAAGTAGATTCTGTTTTGTCTACAAATATATATGAATATTTCACTTGGCGGAATTATTGCCCAGTTAATGGCTAGCGTTTTTATAAATAATGATATGTTTTTATATTATAATAAACTAATTATACTTTTTAACTTATTGCCTATATGTCCTTTAGATGGATATAGAGTACTAAAGAATATAACAGAACTATTTTTGCCATATAACAAAACTTTCTTTGTAAGCTTTGTTATATCTATTCTTTTTTTGTCTATAATTATTATAAAGAAAGTAGATATTATATATTATAATTTATTAATAATTATATTTATGATATATAGTACTTTTAAAGAATATAGTTTAAAAGAGTTTTATATGTTTAAATTCTTCTATGAAAGAAAGAAATATAAAGTAAGATTTAGAAGAGTAGTATATATATCTAAAAAAGAGAATATGTCTAAAATAGATTTAATATGATAAATAATATAA
>CAYOUK010000032.1:0-9678 GCA_964407175.1 uncultured Muribaculaceae bacterium | reverse complement strand
TCAGCAAGAGATATAGTATCTTATAGTAACAATAAGTATCTTGTTATTGGCGATACAGAAAAATTTTTATTTTTATTACCTATTAAAGATTTTGACTACTTACATAGAGCAGTTAGTGAAAGAGATTATAATGTAAATGCCAAAACAATAATGATATCAAGAAACAGAAAAATAAAATACCAAGGAACAATTAGACTTGATAATTATTTTGAAATTAAGTCTAGACTTGGCTATGGAGAAAATTGGATATCGAATTGGCCACTTCAAATCGGGTATTTATTACAAAGAAATGGAGAATATTATTATGTTTATGATATTCAAGGCAATCAAGCTTATTGCTATGGATGTTTACCATGTGCACCTAGCGATGAAGATGCCGTTGAAATTGAAAACATGTTCTTTAAACCGATGTTTGATGATAATATAAGAGTAAGTAAGAATAATAATTTAGAAAGTGTTTTTAAAGTTGCAAATGTAGATGAAATACAAAGACTAACCGCTAAAAGAAAGAAATACAAAAAAAATGGGGATATGTTTAATTATATCTATGGAAAAGAAAAAGGTAAAATTAAAGTTGGAAGTATAGTCGAATTCTCAGATATTGATTCTAAATTCTTGATTGCTACTATTCGTGGGAAAATGATAGATCTAATAAATCTTGAGGCCTTATTAAAGGACGGAGAGCTAGTAGTTCAACCATTTAATGTTAGAGAAGCATATTTAAATCCTTGCACTAATATTAGTAGTGAAGAGTTATCAGATATACAAAATGCTTTAGCAGCTGTAAATTATGGTGGATATACACCATAAAACTTGCTTTTTTTAAAGTACTATGATAGTATACATTTTCAAAGGAGAGATACATTATGGCAATTGAGGAAATGTTAGATAAAATGTCAGAAGAAAATCCCGGCGCTAGAGTTCTTTTATCAAGACTTGCTCAAAGAACAGATGGAAAAGTAAAGATTGATATTTGCAAGAGTCTTGAATTAAAAGGAGATAAACTATATAAAATATATGTAAAATGCTGCGATAGAGATTTTACAAAATTTAATAGAACACTTACTGCTATAGTAGAGGGATATATTTCAATTGACGATACCTTTAAAAATCTTGATTTAGACCAACCAATTCCATTTTTAGATGATAGTATTCCATATGAAGGAAGCCATGATGAATACTATGGGGATCAAGGAGAATCATTTAAGGAAAGATTACAAAAAGAAGTTGGAGTATCATTATAAAAACGAACTATTGTTCGTTTTTTTATATTAAAAAACCTGCTTAAGCAGGTTGTAAACTACTTGGTGCCCCTGGTCGGACTTGAACCGACATGGTGTTACCACCACTGGATTTTGAGTCCAGCGCGTCTACCATTCCGCCACAGAGGCATTGCGCCAAAATATTATAACATATTTTGGTTTAAGAATAAACATTAACTGGTGTTCCAATACTAACCATATTATATAGAGATTGAACTTTATAATATGGCATGTTTACGCATCCGTGACTACCATTTGTTTTATAAATTGTTCCTCCAAACGAGCTTCTCCATGAGGCATCGTGCATTCCATAACTAGATCCGATAAATCCAATCCAGTAATTAACAAAACTTTCATAGTCAGCGCCTTTAAGTGTTACATTTCTAGCTTTTGATACAACACTATAATGACCTCTTGGAGTACCATTATTGATGCCCGTTACGACATCAGAAGATAGAACTACTTGACCATATTCATAATAGTATAATTTTTGTTGACTAATATATATATCTATTCTTGGATTTTTTCCACTTACTATAACAGTTATATCTTTAGAAGTTGTATTACCACTTAAATCTTCTACAGTATATCTTACACGATAAGTTCCACTTGTATTTGTATCGACATTTGAATCAACTACTATCTTATCAGATAAATCACCATCATAGTTATCTGTTGCAGTCGCAGTTGGTGGAGTAAAACTTGAGAATATATTAACAGTTATACTATCATTTGAATTAATATTTAATTCTGGTGGAACATCATCTTTAACTATGACAGTTCTAGATATACTTTTTGATAATGCTATATATTTATAAGTATAAGAATATTTAACATTGTATGTTCCAAGTTTCTTTGTATTTACATCACTAGTAGTTTTAATATCCTTAGTAACATCTTTATCTTTGAATTTAGCTTTTATGCCTTCATCTTTATAATCGTCTCCAACTTTTAAAGTGACGATTTTATTACCATTTAATTTCATGCTTGGTGGCATCTTTTCAACGTTCGCTTTAAAATATGCAATATAACCAAGAAGGCCAATAAATGCTGCAATAACAATTCCAAGAATAATTAAGATTATAGTTCTTACCTTCTTATTCATATTAACACCCTCGAAATTATTATATTAAGATTATTTTTTCTTTGCAACATTTTTTTAAAAAATCTTTGTATTATGGTATAATTTAGATAGTAAAACCAAAAGGAGTTAATATGATAAAAACACACTTAGAAGTTGATTTAGATATACTTGAACAAAATGCAAGTGAATTAGTATCAAAATATAAAAATTATAAATACATATTTGGAGTGCTAAAATCAAATGCATATGGTCATGGGGAGTACGTTGTTAATGCTTTTATTAAGGGAGGTATTAACTATATATGTGTGTCATATATAGAAGAGGCTTTAAAAGTTAGAAGTTTTAACAAAAAGATGCCAATTCTTTGTATGCAACCAATTATTATTGATGATTTAAAAAAGGCATACGATAATAATATAACTCTAACTGTTGATAATATGGATTATTTAGATTCTCTAATAAAAAAATGTACTAAGAATATAAAAGTACATTTAAAAGTTGATTCAGGGATGAATAGACTTGGTTTTAAAACTAAAGAAGAAATAAAGGAAGCTTACGATAAAATAGTTTCTTGTAAATATATTGAATTAGAAGGTATATATACTCATCTTGCAACAATTGGTTTATTTGATAATAAATATGATAATCAAGTTAAAAAATTTAATGATGCTCTTAGTTTGATTAATGTAAAAAAAGTTCCAATTATACACTTTGGAAGTAGTGCAATTACTATTGGACATGATAAACTTCCATTTGTAAATGGTGCTAGATTTGGTATTGCTTTATATGGATACAATGTAACATTAAATATAAGTACAATAGGTTTAAAAAATAAGATTAGAAGTTTAAGAAACACTTATTATCAAAAGAAATTATCTTTAAGCCCAGTGAACGCGAATGTTAAACTAAATCTAAAACCAGCGATTAGTATGAAAACTAGAATAATCGAAATAAAAGATGTAAATGCTGGTGAATACATTGGTTATGGTGCAACATATAGGGCAGAAGAGAATATTAAAATAGCTATTCTACCAATCGGATATTATGATGGAATTGGAACATCAAGTAATAGATATGTTTTAATTAATAAAAAGAAATACTACATGGTTGGTGCTATGAGTATGAATATGATGATTATAAAAATTGATGATAAAGTTAAAATAACAGATGAAGTTACTATTTTAGGGGAGGAAATAACTCCAAGAATTCTTTCTTCATTCAAAGGAGGTAGTGTAGTTGAAACGCTACTTGATATTGGAAAAGTTAATCCTCATTATTATATAAGCAATGGAAAAGTAGTATACAAGGAAGGTGAGTAAATGAATACTAGAAAATGGCTTTTAAATAAGTTTAAAAGTGTTAATACAGATAGATTAAAAAAACACGTTAATATTATTCATGAAAACTCAGGTAGATCTAAAGCATATATATATTTCGATATAATAAGAAGTTTTATAACATGTGGAAGTGGATATACAGATTATTTTAGAGGCAATTATGTAGAACTTACTAAAGAAGAAAAAAACACCTTTGCAACTGCCAAAAAATTTCATAATCTTCTTGCATATTTAAATAATCCTAAATATGAAATAATACTTGGGGATAAATTATTATTTAACAAATACTTTGAAGATTATTTAAAAAGAGAATATATAAATTTAAATATTTCATCTAAAGAAGATTTTAGTAAATTCTTAAAAGGTAAAGATTATGTGTTTGCAAAAAGACCTCTTGGTGAAGGCGGACATGATGTTAAAAAAATAACTAAAAAGGATTATAACGATAAACTATATAATGAGCTTAAAAAAGATGGATATACTTTAGTTGAAGAAGCGATAATTCAATCTAAAGATTTAAATGAGATTAATCCAAATGTTGTGAATTCTTTTAGAGTAATTACTTTATATAAAGATGGAAATGTGTATCTTGTAAATAATGCTTTAAGGGTTAATCAAAAAGCTGATGCAGTCATTGGATCAACTGATGATTTATATTTTAGTCTAGGCGTTGATGGTAAGATAAATAGTAATGTAATAGATGACTATGGAAAAGTTTATACAGAGCATCCTCTTACTCATAAAAAGTTTAGTGATGTTAAGATCAAAGGTGTTAAAGAAGCTTTTGATATGTGCAAAGAAGCAGCTCTTAGACTTCCAGAGGTTAGATATATTGGATGGGATATAGCATTCACAGATAATGGGCCTGTAATGGTTGAAGGTAACGAATATCCAGGTTATGGACTTGTTCAACATTATAAATTACATGATAGAAAATATGGCCATTTAAAAGAAATAAGCGATATTCTTGGTAACGAGATGAAGAATATTAAACTATAGTTTATTTCAAAAATATATGATAGAATAACTATATATAGAGAGGACAGTTAGTTATGGCAAATCCTAAGAAAAAAATTGTAGAAATGCTTTTAAATAAAGCAATCGAAGAAACAGATGAAGAAGAGTTACTTGAACTTTTAATAGAACAACCAATAGCGATTGATATTGATAAATTAGAAGATCAAAATAAAACAAGAGGTGACTACTGGGCAGATAAATTAACAAAAATCGCTGGTAGTTGGGGATTCATAATTGGATTTAGTTGTTTTTTAGTATTATGGATATTACTTAATCTATATGTATTTAAAAACATGGATCCATATCCGTTTATACTTTTAAATCTTTTATTATCTTGTTTAGCAGCGCTTCAAGCGCCAATAATTATGATGAGTCAAAATAGGGAAGCTAAAAAAGACAGTTTAAGAAACTTAAATGATTATAAAACAGATTTAAAAAGTGAGCTTATGATTGAACAACTTCATCACTATCAAACAAAAATGATAGGCAATCAAAAACAAATGTTAAAAGAAATAGAAGACTTAAGAAATGAAATCAACGACTTAAAACAAAATAGATAGGGAGGTTTAAAAAATGGTCGATATTGAAAAGGAAAAAGTTCTAAAGGAAAAGGAGCACCTAACAGAAGATATAATTAAAAATGCAGAAATTAATTACAGCATCGCTGTTCACAACTTAGTTGGTGAAATAAACGATGCTATTTGGGATACAGGAGAGTATCCAGACTGGGATGAATTAAATGTCTCTGATGAAAATGTTATTGGTTTGGTAAGAAAACTACTTAGTGAAACATTTCTTAAAACTGCACCAAAAGAAGATTATACAACGGCAGAAAGAAAAAAGAGATTAAATTTTGCTAAAAAGATTATGGAGATTGTACATAATAGTCCATATTATGAAGATATTATAAGTATTATAAATGAAACAAAAGATAAAAAAGAATCTTTTGATGATCCAACTAGAGCATCAGCGCTTGTAGATGCTTATAAAGAAGATATTAGTTTCTTTGAAGATTATATGGAACCTATCACAGAGGTACATACTAGAGGAAATAAGTAATAAATAATAAAAGTTGCCATTTATGAATAATATATAATGGTGATTTTTTTTGTTTAAAAAAGAGATTAATTATAGAGTAAGAGTTGTATTTTTATTAGTTATTTTAATATTTGTTTTAATAATACTGAAAGTATTTTACATAGAAGTTATAGATTATAAAAAACTAAGTAAATCATCAAGTGATTTATGGAGTAGAAATCTAATTGTTGGCGCAGACAGAGGTAATATTTACGATAGAAATGGAAAACTAATCGCAGGTAATATAACTACAACAAGTTTAGTTGTTATTCCAAATCAAATTGAAAATAAGAAAAAAGTATCTAAAGATATCGCTAGTATTTTAAATGTTAAAGAAAGTGCTATATATAAACACTTAAATAAAAATGTATCTATAGAAAGAGTACATCCAGAGGGTAGAAGACTAACATATGATATAGCAAAAAAAATAAATGATTTAAATTATGATGGTGTATATCTAGTAAAAGAGTCTAAAAGATATTATCCATATAAAACACTACTTAGTCATGCGATTGGATATGTTGGAATAGATAATCAAGGTCTTAGTGGACTTGAATTATCATATGATAAATATCTAACTGGAGAAAATGGGGCGATTAAATATTTCTCTAATGGCAAGGGAGAAAAATTAGATAAAGAAGAGGTATATTTGCCACCACAAAAAGGGATGGATTTAACTTTAACTATTGATCTGGATATTCAAAAAGAAGCAGAAAAAGAGTTAGATAACGTCATGGCAAATTACGAACCAGAAGATGCCATAGTTATCGCTATGAATCCAAATAATGGAGAAATATTAGCTCTAGCCAATAGACCGAGTTTTGATCCAAATAATTATCAAAAATATGATAATGAAACTATCAATAGAAATCTTGCTATATGGAAAACATATGAACCAGGTAGTACTTTTAAAATAGTAACTCTAGCTTCTGCAATTGAAGAAAAAAAGGTAAATATATTTAAAGATAAGTTTTATGACTCTGGAATTATCAAAGTAGAAAATGCTAGAATAAAATGTTGGAAACATGAAGGACATGGTGAAGAAACTTTTCTAGAAGTCGTGGAAAATTCTTGTAATCCGGGATTTGTCGTATTAGGACAAAGACTTGGTACTAAAAAACTATATAGCTATGTCAACAAATTTGGTTTTGGAGAAAAAACGGGAGTTGATTTAAATGGTGAAGGAAACGGAATTCTATTTAAACTTGGGGATATGGGGCCTGTTGAAACAGCGACAACTGCATTTGGCCAGGGTATAAGCGTAACACCCATTCAACAAGTTAATGCTGTTTCAGCCGCGGTTAACGGTGGTTATTTATTAACCCCTTATATTGTTAAGACAGTAAATGATGCATCATCTAAAAGCCCAATTATAAAAAATCATAAAAAAATAAAAAGAAAAGTAATATCAAAAAAGACAAGTGACACAGTTAGATATGCCCTTGAAAGTGTTGTTGCAAATGGAACGGGACATAATGCCTATATTGAAAACTACCGAGTAGGGGGAAAAACTGGAACAGCACAAAAGCAGGAGGGAGGAAAGTATCTAGCAGGTAACTACATAGTATCATTTATTGGATTTATGCCAGCAAATGAACCAAAAATAGTTATATATGTTGCAATTAACAATCCAAAGCATGTAACTCAGTATGGTGGCACGGTTGCGGCTCCAGTTGCGAAAAATATTTTAAAATCAGCAATAAAGTCATTAAATATAAAAGAAGATTTAGAAGGCATGGAAAAAGTATATGAATGGTATGAAACAAAATATGTGAAAATTCCTGATGTAAGAGGAATGAGCAAAGAAGAAGCAATTAGAGAATTAAAAGGCTTTAGTTTAAAGTTCTCTGGATATGGCGATACTATCTTAGAAACTGTTCCAAAAGCAGGACACTATGTAAAAGATGGTGGGGCTATTCGTATAATGTTAACAAAATAATTGTAAAAAGTTAAAAAACTTTTACAAATATGCTGTAAAGACTAGTATGTTTTGTTGTATAATAAAGATGAGGTGAACTATATGTTAATTTTGGCTAAGACTGCTCTGGCTATAATGCTTGGATATATATTTGCAGCAATCTCTGGTTTTGTATTTATACCAATGTTAAAGAAAATAAATGCTAGACAGAAAATTAATGTACTGATTAACAAAAGACATTTAAAAAAAGAAGGTACTCCAACAATGGGAGGAATTATTTTCATAGTTCCAACACTTATTGTTCTATTACTTTTGTATTTAAAGGGTAGTATTAAAATTACTCATAATTTAGTAATACTGGTGGTTGTATTCTTGTCATATGGTTTTATAGGTTTTCTTGATGATTACTTAAAAATAAAAAGAAAGAGTAAAAGCGGAAACGAAGGTTTAAAGTCATGGCAAAAACTTTTACTTCAAGTTATAGTTGCAACCGTATTCTTCTTTATTTATAGAAGTTATGGTGGTAGTGGAGATTTAACACTTAGTTTATTTGGATTAAACTTTAAACTAGGATGGGGATATGGAATATTCATATTACTAGTTTTAGTTGCAACTACCAATGCAGTTAATATTACGGATGGTTTAGATGGTCTTGCAGGTGGACTTTCCGTTCCCGCATTTGCATCGTTTGGTATAATCGCTTGGAATACAACATGGATGCAAGGATATCAAGACGTCGCAATCTTTTGCTTCTTACTTTGTGGATCACTACTAGGCTTTTTACTATTTAACTCATATCCAGCGAAAGTGTTTATGGGAGATAGTGGTTCACTAGCGCTTGGTGGCGCACTTGCAACTGTTGCAATACTTACAAGACATGAATTCTCACTAATACTTATTGGTGGTGTATTCGTAATAGAAACTTTAACAAGTTTAATACAAATAATATCAATAAGAAGATTCCATAAAAAAGTATTCAAGAAAGCACCTCTTCATCATCATTTCGAAGAAATGGGATGGGAAGAAACAACTATTGTTAAGTTATTCTGGTCAATAGGATTCTTACTTGCAATGCTTGGAATAATCTATGGTGTTTGGTTATAGACGCAAATAAAGCGTCTTTTTTTTATCCCAAAACAATAAAATTATACTGGTGATATTTTGAAAAAATATAGCAAGTTATTAACTATTTTAGTTCTTGTACTATCCTTATTTGGAGATATTATGGTATATTCCTCTAGTTTTATATGGTCCAATTATATATTTAAAACACCTTATCATTTTGTTATTATGCAATCTATATTTATAATTATGGGATTTTTCATAATGAAGTTTATTTCAAATATAGATTATAATGCATATAAAAATAGTTCTAATAAGATATTAATATTATGTGTATTACTATTAATACTTGTTTTAATCCCTGGGGTAGGAAAAGTTAGAAATGGTTCTAGAAGTTGGTTTGGTCTTGGTGGATTTGGACTCCAGCCAAGTGAACTAGCTAAAATAGGATTAATTATATTTGTTTCTAAATACCTGTCTAAAAATGAAAGGGATATGCCTAGTTTTAAAAAAGGAGTACTACCAATACTTTTAGTAATTGGATTTATCTTTTTTCTTATTATGCTTGAACCAGATTTTGGTACTGGCATGATAATAACAATGACTGCATTAACTATGGTGTTTATTAGTAAAGCCAATTTTTCTTTTGTATATAAACTATCAATATTTGGGGTAGTACTAATTGGTATTCTTATTCTTATGGCACCATATAGGCTAGAGAGAATATTATCTTTTTTAAATCCATGGAAAGATCCTCTGGGAAGTGGATTTCAAATAATACAAAGTCTATATGCGATTGGTCCAAATGGATTACTTGGGGCAGGTTTTTTAAACTCTGTTCAAAAGAATTTTTATCTGCCGGAGCCTGAAACAGATTTTATTTTTTCTATTATTAGTGAAGAGTTTGGCTTTTTAGGAGTA
>CAYOUK010000031.1:0-10513 GCA_964407175.1 uncultured Muribaculaceae bacterium | reverse complement strand
TTATAATAGGAGATATCATCTAAGATCAATATGTATTTAATTGTATACATGAGATTTATTTCATGGCATATATACTAAACGAACAATTATTTGTAAAATAATTAATTAATTATTTAAAAACAAATATAGATAATATCAGTGAAGAAGATTTTAATCTATATAAGAAAAACTATATTGCATCAAGTATTACTAATTGGGATGATCCATATTCTGTGTTTAGTAGTTTTACTATAAGCTTAGAATATTTTGATGAAATAGATTATTCTAAAGTAGCTAAATCACTTGATTATAATGAGTTTAAAGAACATATTAAAACTATTAATTATGATGAATATACTAAAGTAATCATGGAAAATAAAAATTAATGCTTTACAAACCGCGTTTCTTTGTGATACAATAATCCTCCTGTAAAAAGGAGTTGGTGAGAAATGCAAAATAAAAACTCTAGAGATTTTATGACAGGTTATAAAGTTAAGAATAATGAAGTATTTGTTAGTCTAGGAACAGGAGAAGTTGTAAGACATTCTATCGTAGATAAAAACCGCATAAAACTCGAATTTGAAAAGCAGATAAGAGATTTACAAAATCAAAAAAAAGAAGCTCAATTTAAATGTAAACATAAAAAATTTGAATCTTATATTAATGCTGGTATAGTTATAGCATCACTAACTACACTTGGCTCTTTAGAACCAAGTATTATCCCAGCAGTTTCTCTTGGCACAGTTGCAAGTGCTAATGGGGTATTATATTTTGTGAATAGAAATAAATCAAAAAAGTATGATGCAATTGCTCATGATGAAAGCATTAATAATCTAATATATGATTTGCAAACTAATCAAAAAAATAATGATGATGAAAATAAAATAACTAAAATAACTGATATTAAACCAAAAAATCATGATGTATCTAAAGAAAATGTTGAAGACATATCATTAGAAGAAGTAACAATTAAAAAAGCTGCTTAATGCAGTCTTTTTTTATTACGAATTTTGTTGCATATAACCTTTATTTATTGTAAAATGATAATAGTATAATAATAAAGATATGGAGCATTACGCATGACTAAATATATAAAACCTTTTATATTTTTAATTATTATTATCCTAGCTATGTTTAGTTATAGCTTTTTTAGTGGAAATACAGGTAATGCTAGAGTAAAAAAATATATTAATATAAATAATCTTTCAAAAGATTTTATGGATAAATACTTTGAAGAAACAAAAGAACTAACTAATGACGATTTAAAATACTCACTTATAGTAACATCTTTATCAAAAATTGATAATAATTATGGTGCTAAAAATGTTATTGAGGGGCCTAACCATCAATATCTTTTTTCATACTCTTCAAAAGAAGAAATGGAAAAGTCGCAAAAACTATTAGAAAATGATCAGAAAATAGATCACGTAACTAAAAATATCGATCTTGAATTATACGATACTAATAACAATTCATGGGGGATTACCAAAAGTGGAATAGACAAAGCACTAGAGTATATTGGAACAAGTAATCCTAATAAAGTAACAGTTGCAGTACTCGATTCAGGGGTTAACATGGAACTATTTAATGCTTATTATAATGGAAGAATAAAAGAAACTGTTAATTTATATGATAATGAAGAGATGTATGATGAGTGTGGTCATGGTACTCACGTTACTGGTACTTTAGCAGAAGCAACACCAAGTAACATAGATATAATTCCATTTAAACTTGGTGAAGAACATATGAATCTATATCTTATTATTCTAGCATTTAATTATGTTGTTTATTATGATAAAGCTGATGTAATTAATTTAAGTCTTGGTACTGAAAGTGATGTTTATGACTTATATGTTGCTATAGCTGCCGCTAATGATGCTGGAATAATATCAGTTGCCGCTGCTGGTAATGATGGATTAGAGGTTAATTCTTATCCAGCTGCTTTTGATAATACAATTTCTGTTTCGGCTGTAGATAGTAGTCTAAATCATTCATCATTTTCAAACTATAGTGATACTGTCACTTTTTCAGCCCCTGGTGAAGCTGTAAAAAGTATAAATGGATTTAAAAGTGGAACATCCATGGCAACTCCTCATGTAACTTCAGCAGTTGCACTATTAAAACTAATAAAACCTGATTTAACACTAGAAGAAGCTATTAGAATACTTAGAAAACATGTTTTAGATTTAGGTGAGTCCGGATATGATAAATACTATGGTTATGGCTTTTTAGATATAAGCGCATTTTCTTCTATTGCAAACGAATTAAATAACACTTCATACGTAAGTATTGATGGTAATGAAAATGTAACTATTACTAACAACTATGGTAATAATACTAATCTTCTAGATTTAGAATTCACTTTTGAAGATGGGAATGGTGATTCATTTACTAAAAAACTTAGTGAATTAAATGGTGTTGAAATAGAAGATTATGATCCATTCTCATGTAGCAATCAAAGTGTTAAAATTAAATATAAAGGTTTAACAAAAACAATAAATGTTAAAAATAATGTGTGCGAAATAAACGTATATGAAACATCATCTCTTGGAAACAATAAAATTAGTATTGATAGAGTGCTTGTAGATAACATACCTAGATATATTGAAATACCAGAAGAAATAGATGGTAAAAAAGTTACTACACTTGGAGACTCATTATTTGAAGAAAAAACAATAGAAGAGATTTTGCTTCCAAGTACTCTTGAAACTATTGGTGATAGTGCTTTTGCCAGCTCAAATATTAAAAATGTAACAGGTGGAGCAGAGGCTTTAAATATTGGTGCTCATGCTTTTGATAAGGCTTCTTACCTTGTTAACTTTGAACCAGCTATAAAATCGCTTGGTGAATATGCATTTAATGAAGACTCTAGACTTAGAAATGTCACTTTCTCAAGGGATTTACACGAGATACCAACATTTGCTTTCTATGAATGCGTATTAATCAACGAAATTGATTTAACTTATATTACATCTATTGATTATCTTGCATATACAAATGTAAAAGTAGATAGTTTGTTTATTCCAAAAACTTTAACTAACATAGATGAAATGGCGCTTATTTCGTTTAACAGTCTTGAAAATATAACAGTTGAAGAGGGTAACCCAGTTTACGATTCAAGAGAGAATTCAAACAATTTGATATTAACAAGCGAAAATAAAGTTATACTTGGATCTAGTAACTCAGTTATTCCAGATTCTATAACAAGTATTGGTGATTACGCATTCTTCTCAAATTCGAAATTATCATACTTAAACACTAATAAAGTAACGAGTATTGGAGAAATGGCATTTGCTGCATGTTCTAAACTTGCTCTTGTTGAACTTAGTCCTAATTTAACTACAGTTGATTCCAACTTATTTAGTGGAAGTTCAAGAGCTATTGCACTTGCACATAACTATAATCTTTTAGGTATATTTAATAAAGACGATCAAGCTAGTCCATATGCCTTTTTAGTCACAGTTCCAAAAGAAATAGTTGTTGTTGGCGCTAGTGATAGATATACAGCATTTGATACAGTAGGTAATATCACACTTAATTTAACATATGATGGCTATACTAAAGATGACGATCAATCAATTTTTAGTGAAAGTATTACAAGTGGCTATGTCGTTAATTATCAAAATGGTAATAATTCATTTAGATATGGTGATACAAATTATACTATTAGTTTTGTTAACCAATATAATAAAGAGATAACTAAAGATATGAGTGTTACTGTAGATAAAAAAGATCCAAACTATGTATATACTTCAAGTGATAATATAGTTAGAAAA
Source organism: uncultured Muribaculaceae bacterium (assembly GCA_964407175.1). Classification (GTDB taxonomy): domain Bacteria; phylum Bacillota_I; class Bacilli_A; order RF39; family UBA660; genus RUG11867. The sequence continues at coordinate 6,758 of CAYOUK010000031.1, read as the reverse complement.
GATGGTTTAGCTCATGGAATTAATCTTAATGTTACATCTCCATCTAATGCTAAAGTGGCGTATATGGATCAAAATGGTAATTATACACTAAATACTATGCCAACATATGTAGATGCAGGATCATATACTATTAATTATAAAATCTATATTGATAATAATTATACTGAAATATATGGAAGTCAAAGAGTTATCATAAGTGAGAATGAAATTAATTATTCTAAAGATTATGAAGGAATATATGACGGGGATAATCACACATTTAATCTTGATGTAAGACTCGATAATTATACGATTAGTTATTCACTTGATAATAGTAATTTTAACTTAACAAAAATCCCATCATTTAGTGATATTGGAGAACACGTTGTTTATTATAGAATCACAAGTCCTACTTATGGTGAAATAGATGGTAGCAATAAAGTTAAAATATATGGAATTAAGGATATAAGTAGTGATGCTGTTATTAATAATAATATTATTGCATTTAAGAAGAATAGTTTAAATGCCTTAATAAAGACATTTAATATTTATGCAGAAGATGCAGTATATAAGCATTATGATAAAAATAATGTCTTAATAAATACTGATAAAATTGCAACGGGCGAAAAAATAATAATATCAATTCTAGATAGAGATGTATATAGCTATAATATTTCTTTAGTTGGTGATGTGTCTGGCGATGGAGTAATTGATTCAATGGATCTTCTAAGAGTTAGACAACATCTAATCGGCAGTAGAGTAGCATCGGGTAGTTATTATATAGCAGGGGATATTAATAATGATAATAAAGTAGATTCTTTTGATCTATTAAGAATAAGACAACACTTAATAGGAACTAAGTTGATATCTTGAAAGGAGTAAAAAGATGAGAAAAGTAAAATATATAATATTAGTATTATTAGTATTAATTACAACTGATGTATATGCTGCTAGTGCAAGTATATCAACTAGTAAGTCAAGTGTTTATGTAGGTGATACATTTACAGTAAATGCCGTTGTAAGATCTGCTGCTTCATGGAATGTTCACGTTACTCCATCAGGGCCCGTTAGTGGATGTACTATACATGCTGCAGACTCATCTAGTATGGCTAATAATGTAGATAATACTTTCTCTGCAACGTGTACAGCAACTGGAGCAGGTACTATAACTCTAACTTTATCAGGTGATGTTTCTGATGAATCTGATGATAGAGCCACTCCCGTTAGTGGAAGTACATCTGTTAGGGTAACAACAAGACCAGCTCCAAGTTCTAATACCAATACCAACACAAATACTAATACAAATTCAAACACAAGTTATAGACCAAGTACTAATACATATACTCCAAGTAATAATATAACAAATAATACATCGCCTCTTGATCCTGGTGATAACAAGTCAACTAATACTAAACTTAAAAGTATTACTATAGATAATCAAAAAGTAGAAAAAATAGATGAAAATAACTATAAAGTAACAGTTAATAATAATATAGAAACTATTGTTATAAAAGCTGAAGCAGAAGATTCTAAATCAACTATAGAAGGCGCAGGTAAAAAAGATTTAAATGTTGGAGAAAACGCAATTCAAATAATTGTAACATCTGAATCTGGTGCTCAAAATGTATATAATTTAATTGTAACAAGAAAAGATGCATTCTATATAGAAGATTTAAATTCTCTTTTAAGTGATACTACTATATCAGCTAAGAGTTTAGTTATTAAAAAAGATACAAAACTATCTTTAGAAGATTTAAATTCTATCGCAGATAGTGGTAAACTTGTATATTTAAATTATATTGATGAAGCTAAAAAACCAATATATACTTGGATTTTAGATGGAACTAGTATAACTTATGCTAAAGAATTTTTAACCACTGTTGAATATGGAAGTGCTAATGATAAAAATGTATTAAAGGCCGCTAATTATGCTAGTGGAATTAATATATTGTTTGGTAAAAATATCCCAGAGAATGCAAGATTTAAAATATATTTAAAGGATGCATTTTCAAAGGGAGAAAAACCAAATCTTTATTTCTATAATGAAAGTACTAAGAAAATGCAACTAATAGATAGTGATATCGATATAGAAGAAGACTATATAGAAATAGATAATCCAAAAACAGGATACTATTTTATATCACTTTCTAAAATAAATAATGTAGAAGCAAAACAAGTAGTTGAAAAGGTTGATTATTATTTAATTAGTACAGTTATATTACTAGTTATTCTTGCATCATTTGTTGTATTCCACTTTGTTAGAGAATCAAAAAAATCAAAAAAAATTAAAGAGCTTGAAGAAGAAATAGACGAACTGGAAGAAGAGATAACTCCAGAAGAAAATGAAGAACAATTTGAAGCTGTGTCTGCGCCAGAGACACAACTAGACACACCAGCTCAAGAGACTGAAGACCCTCAAATTGAAGTCGCTGATCCTCAAGATGAGATTACAATAAACAAAGATGAAAATATAAGTGATGTAACTAACGAGGAATTTAATACTATGTTTGAAAATAATATTGATAACAACACAGCACAAGATGAAATGCCGGCATTAAATATAGATGAGGTTAAACCAGCTAATAAAGAATAAAACTCTTTTATAAAAGAGTTTTTTATTTGGAAAAAAATCATATTTATTATATAATAACTATGGTGAAAAAAAGTGAAGCAAGAGAATATAAGAAATTTTTCAATTATAGCACATATAGATCATGGTAAGAGTACTCTTGCAGATCGTATGCTTGAGATTACAGGAGCACTTGATAAAAGAGAATTAAAAGATCAAACTCTTGATAGTATGGATATCGAAAGAGAAAGAGGAATAACAATTAAATTAAATGCAGCAAAACTTACTTATAATTATAAAGGCGAAGATTATTATCTTAATTTAATAGATACCCCTGGACATGTAGATTTTTCATATGAAGTATCACGTAGTCTTGCAGCGTGTGAAGGTGCAATTTTAGTTGTAGATGCTGCTCAAGGTATAGAAGCGCAAACACTTGCCAATTTGTATCTTGCTCTTGATAATGATTTAACTATTATCCCTGTTATTAATAAGATTGATTTACCTAATGCAGATGTAGAAAAAGTAAAAAAAGAATTACATGACGTATTAGGTTTTAAAGAAGAAGAAATTATTTTAACAAGCGGAAAAACTGGTGAAGGAGTAGATAAACTACTCGATGCAATTATAGAAAGAGTACCACATCCAGAGATAAATAATGATAAAAAATCTAGAGCTTTAGTATTTGACTCTTATTACGATGATTATAGGGGAGTTATTATATTTGTTAAAGTAGTAGATGGTGAATTTAGAAAAAAAGACAAAATTAAATTTATGTCATCTAACGAAGAATATGAAATAATTGATATTGGAGTAAATACTCCTAAAGAAAAACTTTTAAATGAATTAAAATCCGGCGATGTTGGTTTTATAAGCGCTTCTATTAAACAGATAGAGAACGCTAGAGTTGGTGATACTATAACAACTAAAAGAAGTGAAGCAACTACCTCTCTTGGTGGTTATAAACCAATGAAACCTATGGTATATGCAGGAATATATCCAATAGAACCAAATAAATATGAATCACTTAAAGAAGCACTTGAAAAACTAAAACTAAATGATGCTGCACTTACTATGGAAAAAGAATCAAGTGATGCACTTGGTTTTGGTTATAGATGTGGATTCTTAGGGCTTTTACATATGGATGTAATAAAAGAAAGAATAAAAAGAGAATTTAACATCGATATAATTGCAACTAGTCCAAGTGTTATATATAAAGTATATAAAACAGATGGTGAAGTATTAGAAGTTGAAAGTCCAAATAAAATGCCAGATAGAGTTGCTATTAAAAAAATAGAGGAACCATATATTAAAACTAATATTTTTGTACCAACTGATTATATTGGTGATGTAATGGAGCTATGCTCAAGTAAAAGGGGTATATTTGATAATACTGAGTATATAGATGAAAAAAGAGTTAATATTCATTATTTAATGCCACTATCAGAGATTGTATATGATTTTTATGATAAATTAAAAAGCTATACTAAAGGATATGCTTCTTTTGATTATGATTTATACGGTTATAAAGAAAGTGATCTAGTTAAAATGGATATACTTCTTAATGGAGAAAAAGTTGATGCTTTAAGCATAATAATACATAAATCAGAAGCTTATAATCGTGGTAGAACAATTGTTTCTAATTTAAAAGAAATAATACCAAGGCAATTATTTCAAGTGCCAATCCAAGCATCTATTGGCACTAAAGTAATAGCAAGAGAAACAATTAGTGCCATGAGGAAAAACGTATTAGCTAAGTGTTATGGTGGAGATATTACGCGTAAGAGAAAGCTTCTAGAAAAACAAAAAGAAGGTAAAAAGAGAATGAAGATGGTTGGTTCTGTCGAAGTTCCACCAGATGCTTTTCTAGAAGTCTTAAAAACAGATAAATAAGAGGTTATATGAATAAAGAAGAATTATTTAAAAAAGAAATAGATTTTATCAAAGATAAAGATCTTAAGCAAGTACTAATTAAATTAGCTGATTTAGTACCAGAATACTTTTATGAAGTCCCAGCCGCTTCAACAGGGAAATATCACCCAAGTTATGCAGCTGGGAATGGAGGTCTTCTTAGACACTCAAAGGCAGCGATGAGAATAGGTTATGAGCTATTAAATAACCCAACTATTGGAGATAAGTATTCATCTCGTGAAAAAGATTTAATGCTTATAGCGCTTCTTTTTCACGATGGTTTAAAACTTGGTTTGCCAAAAGAAAAATATTCAAGATTTGATCATCCAATACTAATGCAAAAGTTTATATATGATAATAAAGATGAACTTTTTTTATCAGAGGAAGATGCTGTCTTTTTAGGAGATGTAATTAAAACTCATATGGGGCCATGGACTAAAAATTATGATGATATAGAAGTATTAGAAGCTCCACATACTAAATATCAAAACTTTGTTCATATGTGTGACTATCTTGCATCACGAAAGTTTTTAGAAGTACCATTTGATGAAAATAATACGATACTTGAATAAAAATTACATCTTTGTTATAATTTAGTTATCAGGGTAGAGGTGAAAATATGGCTAAAAGTGTTTATATCCATATTCCATTTTGTAAGTCGATATGCTCCTACTGTGATTTTCCAAAATTACTATACAATGAAAAAGTTGTTATGCCATACTTAAAAAGATTAGCAAATGAAATCACAGATGCATACGATAATGAAAAGTTAAAAACTTTATATATAGGGGGAGGTACCCCTTCTTGTCTATCTAAAGACGAACTTCTATATTTAGGAGAAATTGTTAAAACATTCGATTTAAGTGAACTTGAAGAATTCACATTTGAATGTAATATACAAGATATAAGTGATGAACTTTTAAATATACTTAAAGATATGAAAGTTAATAGATTATCAATTGGTATTGAATCTTTTGATAAATGTAAATTAGATTTTATGAATCGAAACGTGACTTTTGAGGAAGCTAAAGCCAAGATGGAAATGGCTAGAAATCATGGCTTTGATAATATAAACCTCGATTTAATGTATGGAATCCCAGGAGAAAAGATAAAGGATACAAGAAGAGATTTAAACTATCTTTTAAAACTAGATCCGGAGCATATAAGCACATACTCGCTTATTATTGAGGAACATACTATGTGTCATATTAGAAATGATGAAGCAATAGACCCTGAAGAAGAAATAAAGATGTATGATTATATTAGAAATAAGCTTTATAGAAAAGGATATAATCACTATGAAGTATCTAATTTTGCAAAACCTGGTTATGAATCAAAACACAATTTGACTTATTGGAACAATCAAGAATATTATGGTTTTGGTCTTGGTGCTAGTGGTTATATTGAAGGTTTTAGATATGATAATACACTTAATATGAAAGATTATATAAAAGATAAATATAAAAGCAAAGAAGTTCTTATTACTAGAACGGAAATGATGGAAAACGAAGTTATGCTTGGATTAAGAAAGATGAAGGGCATAAATTTACAAGAGTTTTTCGATAAATATGAAGTTAATCTTCAAGATGTATTCCCTGTTAAACCATTAATTAAAAATAAAGAATTAATATATAGAGATGGTAATATTTACATAAATCCAAAATATATTTATGTAATGAATGAAATATTATTAAAGTTAATATAAGGAGTAATTATGAAAAAAATTAAATATTTAATACCAGCATTAATGATGCTTGTATCTGTGAATGTATATGCTACAAAACAGGTGGTGATTAATAATAGTCAAGTATCTGCTGGATCAACTGTTATCAAGTTAGTAGGAGATGAACTTGGAAACTATAAAAAGGTGACCTTTAGTATAAGTGCTAATAATGGTACAAAATTACAAACAAGTTGTACTGCGCCATTTGATAAATGCGATGTTTCTAAAGGAACAATGTTCACTATAGAAAATGAAAAAGGCTTGTCTGCCGTAGACATAGGCACAGTTGGATATAGTTCATCATTAACATCATCATTTGAAATTACACCACAAAATGTAATGTTTTATGAAAACATTAATGACAACGATAATTATGTAAGAGGTGAGACTCCTTCTGCAGGTACAATTACTTATGTAAAACCAAAATCAAATGATGCATCACTTACTAGTTTAACTGTTAGTCAAGGAGAGTTAACTCCCGGATTTAATGCAGGAACTTTAAATTATACTGTTACTGTACCAGATACTTTAAATACTATTAAAATTGATGAAACAGTTTATGATATAGCGGGTTCT
>CAYOUK010000030.1:1633-10588 GCA_964407175.1 uncultured Muribaculaceae bacterium | reverse complement strand
GCTTTACCAGACTTAAGAGATGGTTTAAAACCAGTTCATAGAAGAATTCTATGGTCAATGTATGAATCTGGATATACTCCAGATAAACCTCATAAGAAATCGGCAAGAATTGTCGGTGATGTTATGGGTAAATACCATCCACATGGAGATTCTTCAATATATGAAGCTATGGTACATATGGCTCAAGATTTCAGTTATAGAAACTGTTTAGTTGATGGACATGGTAACTTTGGTAATATCGAAAGTTACGGTGCAGCTGCTATGCGTTATACTGAAGCAAGATTATCAAAAATAGCTCTAGAAATGATTAGAGATTTAAATAAAGATACTGTTGATATGGTTCCAAACTACTCAGAAGATCTAGTAGAACCAAGTATTTTGCCATCTAGATTCCCAAATATTCTAGTAAATGGTACTATGGGTATTGCTGTTGGAATGGCAACAAATATACCACCACATAACTTAAAAGAAGTTATTAATGGTTGTATAGCATATATCGACAACAATGACATAACTGTTCAAGAATTGATGCAAATAATTAAAGGACCAGATTTTCCTGGAGGCGGCATAATTCTAGGAAATAGTGGTATTAAACAAGCATATGAAACAGGTAGAGGTTCTATTACAATTAGAAGTAATGCAACTATTGAAGAAGATCACGGTAAACATACAATTGTTGTAGACGAAATACCATACGGAACAAATACTTTAGAATTAAAGCAAAAAGTCGCAGGACTTGTTAAAGATAAGATAATAGAGGGAATATCTGATTATCATACCGATTTAAAAAATGGAGTAAAAATAACAATTACTTTAAAAAAGGATGCAAATCCACAAGTAGTACTAAATCAGTTATATAAACACACAGATTTTCAAATAAAATTCGGTATTATATTCTTAATGTTAGACAACGGTGTTCCTAGAACCTTAGGACTAAAAGATATTATTTCAAAATATGTAGAATATCAAAAAGAAATAATAATCAGAAGAATGAATTTTGATATTAAAAAGGCTTCCGATAGAGTTCATATTCTTGAAGGACAAATGATAGCTCTAGATCATATAGATGAAGTTATTAGTATAATCAGAGAATCAAGAACTGATGCAGAAGCTAAGGAAAAATTAATCAATAAATTCGGTTTAGACGAAATTCAAGCAAACGATATTCTTGAGATGAGATTACGTAAATTAACAGGTCTTGAAAGAGAAAAGGTTGAAAACGAATTAAACGAATTAAATAGATTAATTAAAGAACTACAAGATATTCTTGCAAGTGATGAAAAAATATATGGAGTTATTAAGAAAGAACTTGGAGAAATCAGAGATAAATACGGAGATGAAAGAAGAACAAAAATTGATTTAACAGCAATTGATTATATTGAAGATGAATCTCTAATTCCAAACGAAAATAGTATAATAACTATAACAGATAAAGGATATATTAAACGTCTAGCTGCCGATACCTACAAAGTTCAAAATAGGGGAGGTATTGGTATAAAAGGAATGAGTACTAACGAGGAAGATAACGTTAAACAAATGCTTAATGTAATGACTCATGATGATATTTTGTTCTTTACAAATAAAGGCAAAGTTTATCGTATTAAGGGATATGAAATTCCAGAATATAGTAGACAAGCTAAAGGTTTACCTGTAATTAATCTTCTTAATATAGAGAAAGATGAAAGAATCAGTTCTATTATTAAAATTACTAATGACGATATAGAAGATATTAAATATCTATTCTTTGCTACTAAAAATGGTATTGTAAAAAGAACTAAATTAGAAGAATATAAAAATATTAGACAAACCGGAAAAATTACTATTTCGTTAAAAGAAAATGATGAGTTAATAGCTGTTAGAAAAACTAATGGTAATAGCAAGATTCTTCTTGGTTCAACTAATGGAAAAGCAGTATTATTTGATGAGGACGAAGTTAGAATCATGGGTAGAACTGCATCTGGAGTTAAAGGAATTAATATGCCAGATGGTGAATGTATATGTTGTGAAGTATGTACATTAGATGATAACCTATTAATTGTTAGTGAAAAAGGATATGGAAAAAGAACATTTGTTAACGAATTTAGAGAGACGAAGCGAGGAAGTAAGGGTGTTAAAGCAATTAATATCACTGACAAAAATGGAAAAATCGCATCAATTTCTCTTGTAACTGATGATAATGATGCCGTTATTATCACCGATTCTGGAATGGTTATTAGAATAGAAGCCTCTAAAGTATCTCAACTTAGTAGAAACACACAAGGCGTAAGATTAATAAATCTTAAAGAAAATCAAACAGTAACCTCAATTAGTATTATTAACAAAAATGATCAAGAGGATGAAAATTCGGTTTCAGATGATGATAATCAAAAACCAGAGAAAAATAAAGATATTAATCAACCAACCAATGATAAAAAGGAAGAATAATAATACTCTCCTTTTTTTATGTTTCACGTGAAACTTTTTTTGGCGATTATTAATAAGTATATGTTTCACGTGAAACATATACTTACAAAAAAACATAAAAATAATTATTATGGCTACAATGTTTCACGTGAAACTATTATTCTTAATTTAACAAGTTATTTTGAAAACCTTGTATATAGATGTATTTAATTATATTAAATCACTAATATGCAATGTTTCACGTGAAACATAAAAACAGCATATTATGTTTTGCTTGAAAAAAAACAATGAGTATGTTATACTCATTTTGCACAACGAGTGCGTTTTGAAACTGGTCAGGATCGGGAGATAGCAGCCATAAGAAATAATCTCGTGTGTGCTTTTTTTTGGAGGAATTAAATGAATAGATTGTATGATAGATTATTTGAATTAGCAAATGAATCGCTTAAAAATAATGAATTTCCAGTAAGTGCAATTATATATGATGATAAGTTTAATATTATTGGAGAAGGATATAATTGTAGAAATAAAACAAATGTTACAACAGATCATGCTGACATAATAGCTATACAAAAAGCAAATTCTACAATAAAATCATGGAGATTAGAAAACTATAATATGATTGTTACTTTAGAACCATGTGAAATGTGTAAAAATGTTATTAAGGAATCAAGATTAAATAAAGTATATTATTTAGTACAACGATTAGATTATAAAAAAATAAGCAATAAAACAGATATAATAAAGTTAAAAATCGAAGATGAAATAAATAGCAAAAAAATAGAGAATTATAAACACATTTTAAGTGACTTTTTTGTTGATAAAAGGTAGATAAATAGGGATTTATTTGGTATAATTAAGTTGGAGATGGGAGTTATGGCATACAAAGTACTATATAGAAAATATAGACCTAACACTTTTAAAAAAATAATTGGTCAAAATACAATTGTTGATATATTGAAAAACAGCATAATTAATGACAAAATATCACACGCATATATTTTTACAGGGCCAAGAGGAACAGGAAAAACATCTACAGCCAAGGTTTTTGCAAAAGCAATTAATTGTGAAAACCCTAAAAATGGTGAACCGTGCGAAAAATGTCCGAGTTGTCTTAGTTTTGATAGTTCTCCTGATATAATTGAAATAGACGCTGCATCGAATAACGGTGTAGATGAAATAAGAGAATTACGAAATAATATATCACTTACACCTTCAGAATCAAAGTATAAAGTATACATTATTGATGAGGTACATATGTTATCTACTGGTGCCTTTAATGCACTTTTAAAAACTCTTGAAGAACCTCCAGAACACGCGATTTTTATTTTAGCAACAACAGAAATATATAAAGTTCCCATAACAATATTATCTCGTTGTCAACGCTATGATTTTAAAAAGATTAGTAAAAACGATATGGCTAAATATCTTGAAAAAATATTAAAACAAGAGGAAATCGAGTTTGATAAAAACGTTATAAATGATATTTATGAGTTAAGTGACGGTTGTTTAAGAGATGCACTTAGCATAATAGATCAAAATTCAAAAAGTAATAACCAATTAAATTCAGAAGATTTAAAAAACAATTATGAAGTAATATCAACTAATGTAATATCGGAACTAATGGATAATGTAAAATATGCTAATATTTTAGGCATTTCTGAGATAGTTGATTCTTTTCAAAATAGTGGAGTAAGCGCTCAGAGATTTTTAAAGAAAATGATTAGTTATCTAGATAGCTTAGCATTAGATATAAAATTAAATAAAAACAATGATTTTTCATTTGGTAAAATAAAGTCATTAATTTGTGAATTAAATGAGTATTATGTCGATTCTAAAACTAATGAAAACACATACTCATTAATTAAATTAAGCTTTTTGGATCAAATTGATACCCTTGATGTTCCAGCGGTTGAACATCCAAAACTATCGGAAAAAGCAAAAAAGGAAATATTGAAGGAAGAAACCAATTTTGATATTAAAAAAATTAGAGTTAACAACTGTTTTAGTGGCGCAACAAAGGATGCTCTTGAATTAATAAAAAAAGAATGGGAAGATGCTAAAAAAGATAAGATTACTGGTATATCTTTAGTGAATTATAATCCAGTTGCTGCATCAGATAATAATATTATTTTTACAACAGAAGATGAATCATTAGCTAATCTATTTAATTCTTCTGTTACAAAAATAGAGAAGGCACTAAAAAAACATGATATTAATGTAAAGGTAATATCATTAACAGATCAAGAATGGTTAGAAGAAAAGAAAAAATATATTGAAAATAAGAAAAACAACATTTCTTACGAATATGTAGAGGAACCAAAAAAGACTGAAGGAACTTCCAAATTAAAGGAGGAAGTAAATAAAATATTTGAAGACAAAGATGTTGAAATTGCATAAATAAGAAAGGATGATTAATATGAATATGCAAAAAATAATGCAACAAGCACAACAAATGCAAAGAGAAATAACACAAAAGCAAGAAAAAATTAATAATGAATTATTTGAAGGAAAGTCAGAATGGGTAACTGTTACCATAAATGGAAAAAAAGAAATTAAAAAACTTGATATTACTTATTCAGGAAATATCGATGAAGATAGAGATATGCTACAAGATATGGTTACTATTGCCTTAAATGATGCTTTTAATAAAGTTAATGAAAAGACAGAATCAGAGCTTGGTAAGTATAGTAGCATGTTAAATGGATTAATGTAATGAATGTATATCCAGAATCTTTAAAATTACTTATTGAATATTTCAAAAAGTTACCTGGAGTTGGTGAAAAAACTGCTGAAAGATATGCTCTATCTATTATTAATCTTGACGAAGAAGATATAGGTGACTTTTCTGAATCTTTAAAAAACGCCAAGTCTAATCTAAAAACTTGTTCTGTATGTGGACATTTAACTGAATCAGAAATATGTCCTATTTGCAGTGATTCTACTAGAAATCAAAATTTGATTTGTGTTGTTGAGGATTATAAAAGTGTATTTATGTTTGAAAAAACAGGTAAATACAGTGGAGTATATCATGTCCTTGGAGGATTAATATCACCAATAGATGGCGTTAATCCGGATGATTTAAATATAAAAGGCTTAATAAATAGATGTAAAAATATAAAAGATGGAGAACTAATACTTGCTCTAAAGCCAACTATAGAAGGGGATACTACAACCCTTTATATTAAAAAAATTCTAGAAAGCACGGATATTAAAATAACTAGACTATCTAACGGAATACCAATGGGTGCAGATATAGATTATATCGATATACTTACTCTTGAGAGAGCTTTATATGATAGAAAAGAAGTGTCATAAAAATATAAAATGTTAATATAGTTTAATATGATAAAAATAATATATAAACTATTTAGAAATATTGTTATAGCATTTGGGATTATTTACAGTTTAAATTTAATTTTAGTAAATATGGGAATAAGCATTCCAATTAATATAATTACGTTGATTACTATTGCTTTGCTTGGTTTTCCTGGAGTTTTTTCAATAATTGGATTATTATTGCTTGTTTAATGGAGTAGATATGGGAAGTAAAGATTTTATTAAAACTATTACAACAGAATTTAATGAGAATAAAAATTCCCATGTTTTTTTAATTGAAACAAATGATATAGATAAATGTATTGTAGATATTAAAACTATTATAAAAAGTGTAATAAACGCAGATGAAGTAACAAATTCACAAATAGATGATGATAGTTATATGGAATTAATAACTGTTCGAGAAGAGACTGGGGAAATTAAGAAAGATAAAATACTGGAATTACAAAAAAGAATTAATACTAAACCCATATTATCCAATTATAAAATGTATATAATTGCTCCGGCGGAATTATTAAATATAAATAGTGCTAATAAGTTACTAAAAACTATAGAGGAACCTGAAGAAGGCATAATTGGTTTTCTTGTTACAACTAATGAAGATCTAATAATTGATACAATTAAGAGTAGATGTGAGTTACACGTAGTATTGTATGATAGTGATAATGATATAGTAAACGAAGAAATCATTAAATATGCTAATAATTTTATAAAAACTTTAGAAGAAGGCGACTTGTTTAGTTGGCATAAAGAAGCTAGCAAAATCTCTAATTTAAAAGAGATAGGTGTAGATATTGCAAAAGAGATAAAAAAAATATATACTAATGCTGGAACGGGGATAAATACTGCTTTAGATGAATATTTAATAAGTAAGAATGACAGAAAAACACTTATAAAAAAGGCTGAATATATTAATAAGTTATTAACTAAGTTAAGAACTAATATGAACAGTGTGCTGTTGCTTGATCTAATATATATAGATTTAAAGAAGGTGAAATAATGGTAGTAGGAGTCAAATTTAGTGAAGATGGAAAAGCTTACAATTTTAATAGTGATAAAGACTTAGAAATTGGTGATAAAGTTATTGTTGAAACTGAAAGGGGTATTCAACTTGCGGTAGTTTCGGATGTAGATATAAAAACAACAAAGAAAGATATTAAAAATGTTATTAAAAAAGCAACAAAGAAGGACTATGATACATATTTAAGTAATCAAAAAGCCGCTAAAGAAGCTCTATTGGAAGCTAAGAAAATTGTTGAAAACAATAACCTAGATATGACATTAATTGATGCATCATATTCTTTAGACAAGAAAAAGCTTTTATTTAACTTTTTTGCTGATGAAAGAATAGATTTCAGGGATTTAGTTAAAGATTTGGCTGCTATTTATCATACTAGAATCGAGTTACATCAAGTTGGAATAAGAGATAAAGCTCGTCTTAAAGGTGGCATTGGTCTATGCGGTAGGGAAGTATGCTGTAAGTCACATTTAAAAAACATTGAAAGTGTTAACATTAATATGGTAAAAAATCAAAATATTTCACTTAATCCTACAAAGATCAACGGAGTTTGTGGGAGACTACTATGCTGCTTTAATTATGAAAATGATGTATATTCTGAATATAGAAAAGGCTTACCAAAGATTAAAGATAAAGTTGAATATAATGGAGACAAGTACGAAGTAATAAGTGTTGATATATTAAATAGAACCTATACTATAAAACTTGATGATGCAACAACAAAGGAAATAAAAGTTGATGAAAGAAAAAAATGATTTATATGACTATGGATATTATATATATCAAAATAAAGACTATTTCAAATTTAGTTTAGATTCACTCTTACTTGGTGAGTTTGTTGAACTAAAAAACAATATTAATATTTTAGATATGTGCACCGGAAACGCACCAATTCCACTACTACTTATGAGTAAAAATAAAAATATTTTTATAGATGCTGTGGAATTACAAAAAGATATAGCAGATTTAGCATTAGAAAGTGTAAGTGTAAATAAACTTGATAAACATATACAAATTATAAATGTAAATATTAGAGATTATAATACAAAAAAGAAATATGATATAATTGTTTGCAATCCACCTTATTTTAAAGTTAATGAGGGCTCACTTATAAATGATAACGAGATTAAAAGAAAAGCCAGACATGAAACTGATATAACATTACACGAAATAGTTAATATTGCTAAAAATAATTTAAAACCATATGGTTCTTTCTATATTGTACATCGTACTGAAAGACTGGTTGAATTAGTTGGAGAACTTGATTCATCAGGTTTTGGAATAACTAAGATGTGTTATATTTTTACAAAAGATAATAATCCTGCTAAAATAGTATTAATAAAAGCAGAATTAAATAAAAAAAATTACACAAAAGTATATTATAAGAATGTGAATGGATTAAAAACATATAAAAGAATATTTGAAAAGGAGGTTTAATATGAAATTAATTGTTGGTCTTGGAAATCCAGGCGAAGAATATATTAATACAAGACATAATGTTGGTTTTATGGTAATTGATAACATATGCGAAGGAAACAAATATAGCAAAAAATTTAATGGTTATTACTTTAAAACTATTATTAATGATGAAAATGTTATTTTCTTAAAACCTCTTAGTTATATGAATTTGTCGGGGGATGTAGTAGTTAAGTATAAGAATTACTTTAAAGTTAAAAACGAAGATATATTAGTCATACATGATGATTTGGATCTACCACTTGGTTCTGCAAAACTTAAATTTGGTAGTAATTCAGGTGGAGACAATGGAGTTAAATCAATTATTAACAGGTTAAACACAAATTTATTTTGCCAATATAAAATTGGTATTTCTAACAACAAAGAAATGGATACAAAGGATTATGTTTTAGGTAAATTTAATAATGCTGAGAAAAAAATAATTGATAAAAAAGTTAAAGAATCTAAAGATGTAATAGAATATTTTATTAATAACGATATTGAAAAAACTATGAGTTATTATAATGGGTTGATAAAATGAAGTTTATAACGGAGTATTTTAAATATGACCAAAAATTACAAGTATGTGGATTAACACCTAGTTTAATAGCACTATACATAAATAATTATTTTGTTAATAATAACGAAAACGTGTTAGTTCTTACGAGCAATTTATATGAGGCCAATAATTATTATAAAATGCTAACAGAGTATCAAGATAATACTCTGTTTTTTCCCAT
>CAYOUK010000030.1:0-1623 GCA_964407175.1 uncultured Muribaculaceae bacterium | reverse complement strand
CATATTCGGAATCATAATGTATTCTTCAATCTCATCTGTAGCAGTAGCTATTTCACCTGATTTTAAGTTAAAACGTTTAAATACATTAGATTCAATAGTAAATTCTAAAAAGAAACATATAGTAATCACTTCACTTATGGGATATTTAAGATTTTTACCAAATAAGAATGAAAAACAGAATCTAATAATAAGTAAAAACGATCAAAATATTTCCCGGGAAATAATTTTAGAAATTTTAGAAAAATATGGATACCATAGAGAATCGTTAGTTACTACCACAGGAGAATACGCAGTAAGAGGTTTTGTAATCGATATCTTTCCTACTAATCACGAGCATCCTATAAGATTAGAATTTTTCGATGAAGAAATAGAAAGTATTAAGAGTTTTGATGAAAATTCACAATTGTCATTAGATAATGTTCAATCTTTTCAGCTTCAAAGAATAAACGAAGAAGTAAGTGATCAACATAGTTCTATAATGGACTATCTAGGAAACGAGACAATATTTCTAATAGATCATAATCAAATAAAAACCTCAGAAAAAATACTTATGCAAGAGATAACTGATTATAAAGAAAGTAAAAAATACCCAAAAGAACAAAGGTTTATGTTTGAGTTTAACGATATTAAATATAATAAATCGTATGAAATAAACTCGCTTGATTTATATAAAAATGAAAAAGCAATGGTATATACTTCTAAAAACATACTTAACTTTAATTCTAATTACGATAACTTAAAAACTTTTTGCAATACTAAACTAAGTAATAAAACTATTATATTCGCTGTTAACAACGATAAACAAAAAGCTTTAATAAAAGAGATATTTAATGATGTATATGTAGTAAAAGATAAACCAGTCTTTAATAAGATTAATATAATTGATTATAAGATACTAAATGGTTTTGAATTTGATAAATACATAGTCATTGCCCCATATGATATTGAAAATATTAGAAATAAAGATATTAAATATAAAAATCCTATTCGTATGGGACATAAAATAAAGTCATATGAAGATATGAATATAGGTGATTATATTGTCCATGAACACTATGGTATTGGTATTTATAATGGAATTAAAACAATAACAAAAGGTGAATATAATTATGACTATATCCAGCTTATATATGCAGATAACGATAAAGTATATGTATCAATCGATAATATAAATAGATTATATAAGTATTCATCTAAAAACGGGTCTGCGCCAAAATTAGATAAATTAAATGGAACTTCTTGGGCTAAGAAAAAACTAGAAGCAAGAAAGAAAATAGAAGATATTTCAGATGAACTTTTAGAGTTGTATAGTTCCAGAGCTAAAATTAAAACAACTAAATTTAAAAATTATGAAGAAGAAGAGACTTTTGCTTTTGAATTTGAACATGAATTAACAAAAGATCAAGAAAAAAGTATAAAAGAAATAAGCTATGACTTAAATAGCGAGGCCCCTATGGATAGAATTCTATGCGGGGATGTTGGATATGGAAAAACTGAAGTTGCTTTTAGGGCTATGTTTAAAGCGGTTAATGATGGAAAACAAGTGGCATATTTATGTCCTACTACTATTTTATCTAATCAACAATATAAAAATGCTGTTGATAGATTTAAAAATTTTCCTGT
>CAYOUK010000029.1:0-10994 GCA_964407175.1 uncultured Muribaculaceae bacterium | reverse complement strand
CCACTTACTAAAGACTTAATAGAAACAAGCGATAAAGATTTTCATAATGTTAATTATGTATCTATTTTGGCAGTATTCTTAATAATGTTTTTAGTACTAAAATCTTATAGTTTACCTTTTGTACTTATTTTTACTATAGAATTTGCAATATTTGTTAATATGGGAATATCAGCGATATTTAACATAAGAACACCATTTATAGCATCTATTGTAATTGGTACTATCCAACTTGGTGCAACTATCGATTATGCAATATTAATGACGACAAAATATATTACTAAAAGAAGTGGTGGATCTAACAAAAGCGAATCTATTAAATATGCAGTTGATAATTCAAGTCAGAGTATATTTACAAGCGCTATGTGCTTCTTCGCCGCTACCGTTGGTGTAAGCTTATATTCAAAACTTGAAATGATAAGTTCAATTTGTAATTTAATCAGTAGAGGATCGCTAATTAGTATGGCTGTTGTTATACTTGTTTTGCCAAGTTTATTATTAATATTTGATAAAGTAATTATTAAAACTACTCAAGACTTTAAGAAAGGAAAGAAAAAAATGAGAAATAAATTAGCTGTTTTATTACTATTACTAATCATTCCTATGAATGTATTTGGTCTATCTAAAGATGAAACTGTATATGTAAAAATGAACAATCTTGGTGAAACTAAATACTATAGTGTAAGAGAACACTTAATAAATGATAATGCAACAGATATGGTTACCATGAAAACCGGATTATCACATATAGCAAACTTAAATGGAAACGAAAAGTTTTCTTTAGAAAACAAGATTCTTTCATGGTCAACTAAAGGAAATGATATATATTATGAAGGAAAAACTGATGAAGCACTTCCAATTGGAATCACACTTAAATATACATTAAACGGTAAAGAAGTTAATCCAAACGATATTATCAACAAAAAGGGTTCTATTAAAACTACAATAAAATTTACAAATAATGAAAAACATGGCAGTGTTTATACTCCGTTTGTTATTGCTTTAACTACTAAACTTGATAGTAATATTAAGAATATCGAAGTAACGAATGGTATGGTTACATCTAGTGGCGAAAGCAATATTATAACTGCTCTTGCAAGCCCAGGTTTATCTAAGAGTCTAGAAGTAGATGAACTAAGTGTTCTAGATGAAATAGAATTATCATATGATACAAAAAAATTTACAATACCTAGTTACTATCTAGTAGTTACTCCTAAAATGCTTGATAAAACAGATTTGAGTGTATTTGATAATGCTAATATGTTATTTTCTAAAGTAAGTACTTTAGAAAGTGCAAGTAAACAAATTAAAAACGGTGCCAAAGAGCTATCAAATGGAACTAATGAATACTATAATGGTATGGAAGAATATCTAAATGGTATTAAAACTCTAAAAGATTATAGTAGTAAATTAAGTGATTCTTATGTAGAAATCGATGATGGAATTAATCAAATAAATGGTGCTATAAATGAAATCAAAAAATTCGCTGACATTGTTGATGAATTAGATATTAATATTGATAAAGATAAATATACAAGAAGTTTAACTCTAGCAAGAGATGTACTAAATGAAATTAGTACTAACTTAGAAAACCTAAAAACTAATTTTGATGATCACATTGAAAGATTAAAAGAACTAGCTAACGAGATAGAAGACGAAGAGTTAAGAAATGCAATTTTAGAAGAGATTGATTCTCTTGATAAAGAAGAATATATTAACTATTTGGATGAAGCATTATCAAAAGTCGATGATGCTAATAACAAAATAGATATTTTACTTGATAATACCGATACTATTGTTGACAACATCAATAATTTACACGATAACATTGAATTATTAACTAATGGTTCTAATGAATTAGTTAGTGGAAGTAAACAATATAAAGATGGTATTAAAGCATATGATGAAGGTATGAATAAAGCTCTAGATGGAGCAAATAAATTAAAAAATGGTAGTTTACAAATAAGAAATGGTGCAAGTGAGTTGTCTAGCGGAATAAGTGCATTTGATAGTCAAGGTATAAGCAAAATTATAAGTTTTGTTAATAACGATTTAAAATCAAAATTAAATAATTCTAAAGAATTAATTAAACTAAGCAAGGAATATCAAACTTATTTAGATAATGAAGATCCAAACATTAAAACTAAATCTACAATCATCATATTAATTAACTCAGAAAAATAGGATAGATAATCTATCCTATTTTTTAATCTTTAAATAACTTGTTTAATACAGGTTTAACACCTTCATATATAAAGAATACAAACATATTAACAATTACAACGTACAACATAATATTTAATGGTACATTTGCAATTTCGATAACTCTACCAACTGGTGTTAAGAAGAATATCATTTCTATTAATATAACAAGTAGTAAACAATAATTCATAACTTTATTGCTAAATAGCTTTTTACGTGATATCTTTCGTTTAAGATTCCTACAAGAAATTGCATATGCAATCTCCTGAATAACCACTGTCAATAATGCAAGTGTAGATGCTACTTCTTGACCAAAGCTCTTTAATGCTGCAAAATAAACTACTAGAGTAAAGATTGTTTCAATAATACCACTTGTTATTACACACGATTTAACAAATGGAGTAAATATAGTTTTATCAACTGGTCTAGGTGCTTCACTCATACTATCTTTGTCAGATTCTTCAAATGCTAAAGCAACACTTGGAATAGAATCAGTTATTAAATCGATAAACAGAATATGTATTGGTAACAATATCGTATTGCCAGTTAATAAACCTATTATTACTACAAACATTTCTGCAATATTAGATGATAATGAATACACTATATTATTTTTGATATTTGTAAATATTCTTCTGCCCTCTTCAATTGCCCTAACAATAGTAGAAAATGAATCATCTAAAAGTATAATATCCGCAACTGACTTTGTTACTTCTGTTCCTGTAATTCCCATTCCAATGCCGACATGAGCATCTTTTATAGCAGGAGCATCGTTAACTCCATCTCCAGTCATTCCAACAACAAAGTTTTCACTTTGGAAAGCTTTTACTATTCTTTCTTTGTGTATAGGATTTACTCTTGCATAAACACTATATGTATTTACAATTTCAATAAGTTCTTCATCATTATATTTATCGAGTTCAGAGCCAAGTATACACTCGTCCATACCTCTAACTATTCCTATTTCTTTTGCCACAGCGCAGGCAGTTTCAATAGAATCACCAGTAATCATAACTGGTCGTATATAAGCTTTTTTACATAACTTAATACTCTCTTTTATATCTTCTCTTGGAGGATCAATTATTCCAACTATTCCAAGAAGTATTAAATCATTTTCCTCCTCAATAGCTTTTTCTTGTGACGGAATTGTTTTAAGTTCTTTGTAAGCGAAAGCCATAACTCTTAAAGCGTTGTTAGCCATCTCTTCGCTTTTTTTATTTATTGATTCTATATCTTTTTTATTAAGCTTTCTTATCTTTCCTTTTTCGTCAATTTGTTTTGACTTTTCTAAAATACCATTAAGGGCGCCTTTAACTAAAATATAGTTTTTTCCATCTATTTCATTTATTGTAGACATCCTTTTTCTATCAGAATCAAATGGAATATCCATGATTCGTTTATGTTTTTTTCTTAGTTCAAGCACATTTTTGCCTTTAGTAATTAAGTATGAATATAAGCAAGATTCTGTTGGATCTCCAATAAAATCATCTTCATTAATGATTGTTTCATTACAAAGTGCAAAAACATAGTCTGACATTTTTTCATTAAATAACATCGACTCTTTTATTTCCATTTTATTTTGAGTAATAGTACCTGTTTTATCAGAACATATTATGTTTACTGAACCAAGAGTTTCAACAGATTTAATTTGTTTAACAACTGTTTTTTTCTTAGATAACTCATTTACTCCATTAGCTAGGGATACTGTTATAACCGCAGGAAGACCTTCTGGTATGGCGGCAACTGCTAAAGATACACAAAGTATTATAGATTGCATAGTATCATAGCCTTTAATTAAGCAATAAATAAACATTAGTATTAATACAACAACAATTATCTTTGTAATTAGCTTACTAATTTCTTTAATCTTTTTTTCTAATGATGTCTCTACTCTATATGGAGTATTTAACGAAACAGCAATTTTACCGAGTTCTGTTGTCATCCCTGTCTGCGTTACTACTGCTACTACACTACCACTAGTAATATTAGAGCCGTTAAAAATCATGTTACTTTGGCCTTGTAGCTCACGTATTCCTTTGATTGAATGATTAACTTTAGCAACAGGAGCACTCTCTCCAGTAAGAGGAGATTCGTCAACAAGTAGATTAGATGATTTTATTACTCTTGCATCAGCGGGAACTTTATCTCCAGCATTAAGTATAATAATGTCCCCTGGTACAATTTGTTTTGCATCTATTATTTCAATTTTGTTATCTCGTTGAACTTCTACAGTGTTAGCACTATACTTTTTTAAACCATTAAGGGTAACCTCAGCATTTCTTTCCTGAATAAATCCCATCATAGCATTTAAAAAAACTACTACTGTTATAACAATTGAATCAGTATAATCATGAGAAATTAGTAATCCATATATAAGCATAACAACGTCTACTATTAACAAAATGATAATCATAGTATCGTTGAACTGTTTAATAAACTTATGGAACAAAGACTCTTTTTTTCCTTCTCTGATTAGATTCTCTCCATAATCTTGTAAACGTTTAGCTGCTTCTTTTTCTGTTAAACCATCTTTCGTTGTTTTTAATCTTTTTAATACATTTTCAATTTTGTCATTATAGTATTGCATGCCCATTCTCCAATCATTATTATTATAACATAAAAAAAGCATTATTAATTAATAATACTTTTTATTTTAACAGTTTGCCTGCGATATCAATGACTGTAGATAAATCTGATGAGCTTGATTTCTTTGATTTAGTTTTCTTTGTTGATTTCTTTGTTTTACTTTTTTTATCATCGTCGCCATCTAGTAAATCAATTATTTTGTCTTTTGCTATTTCAACTAATTCAGGATTATCATCGACAAAATCTTTTATTTTTTCAACATCAATTTTTCTTTTGCCTTTTTTTGCGTCTTTAACATCGACTATTTTTTTAGCCATAGTACCTCCTATTTCTTCTCTGCTTGTTTCTTTGTTGACTCTTGTTTAGTATTTTCTACTTCATTTTCATCTTCATCGTCGTCATCTTCTTTAAGTTCTGGAATACAACGTCTACATGGATCTGTTAGATTCTTTTCAAAAGCTTGAGCTACTGTTCCTCTGAAGACTGTTTCACTGTTTGAAAATGCAGGACAATTTGGATCAACATGATATTTTTTGCTATGAGGTGCCCAGTAAACATAACCATCAGCGCTTACTGCTTCAACCTCTTTTTGAGCTTGTGCTAATTGTTCACTTGAAACAGGATTATAATCATAACCAGTAAATCCACCAATAAGTAAAGCAACGACTGCAACTGCAGTAACAATACCTTTAGATTTTTTATCCATTTTATCATCAGATAAAACGAAGATAATAATTGGTAAGAATGCTAATACTGAAAGTATTGTTCCTAAGTTATTCCATAAATAGAACTTAGTTTTATCTTTCTCTGAAATTGGATCAATGTGGTTTGCTTTTTTCCATAATAATGAACCAGGTACAAAGAATAGTAAATCAAGTACTATAGCAACAATTAAGAATGTAGTATCAGATATACTAGGTATCCAAGATATTACACCTTTTAATCTAAGTATTCCAATTACTTCAAATGCTATTGCAATTAACCAACAAATAATTGCAAGTATTCTTTTTGTTTTTGCCCTTTCTTTAGAGTCTCCTTTGTCCTCTAATTCAATGATTTTTCCAGCATGATTTTTTCCGTATGCTTTTCCTGTCTTTTTTGCGTCTTTTGTAATGTCAACAACTTCTTTTTTCTTCGCCATAAAACCTACTCCTTCTTGACTTTAATATAGCATAACAAACGACAAATTGTCCATAAAAACTTAGTTTATACTTGCAAGAAAAATATAATTTATTATAATTAAACTAGGTGATCATATGAAAAAAACATTAAAAATTATTTATGTAACTCTATTATTTCTTGCAGTATTTGCTTTAGGCGAGTATCTCGCTGCAAAAAATATATTTAATTTATTTGAGGATAGAGTTATTAGTAAAAACCTACAAGGAACAACTACAAGTAAGATTCTTATGGAAGAACCAAGTGTAGATTTAATAAGTGAAGAAACATATCTTTATGAAGTATATAAAGGAACTAATGATGCAAATAACGAAGATGATATTTTAACATTGTATACAAATAACAAATATGTCTTATCAGTTAAGTCTAATGACAGGGAAAGTATTAGAATTGGTTGGTTTGAACAAGACGAAAACATGGTAATACTTCATGAAAAATATTATTCAAATGGTGATAATAGAATGTTTGAATCAAATGAAAACTTTGTATTAATTTGTTATTACACTTCTGAAGGTTCTCTAAATATAAAAAGTGTACTAGATAAAAGAATGATAAAGATGTTTAAAGTTTCAGACGAAGAAATGATAGCAACAGCGCCAATTATAGATTATTCTGGTTTTGCACTAATAAAAGAAACAAACTAAATCAACAGTTTGTTTTTTATTTTCATAAAATACTATTGACTTTTATTATAAAAGTATTATAATGTTTCTGCTCAAGGAGAGATTTATGAAAAAAATTATTAGAATAATAAATTGGAAAAGTTCAGATTTTATTAAAATGTTAATAGGATCTTTTCTTTGTTCTTTTGCCATAAATATATTTATAGTACCAAACCATTTATATACTGGTGGTTTACTTGGTTTAGCCCAAATAATTAGAAGTTTGTGTGTAGATATCTTACATCTAAAAACATCTTATGATTTTAGTGGTATTATATATTATATAATGAACCTGCCATTGTTTTTTATCGCATATAAAAATATAAGTAAGACATTTTTTTATAGAACATTACTTGCTGTATCAGCTCAAACAATTATGCTATCAACTATCCCAACTATTGGAATAATCGATGATGTTATGGCTAATGTTTTAGTTGGTGGCATCTTATGTGGTGTTGGTCTTGGCATGGTTTTATCATCAGGTGCATCCTCTGGCGGAACAGATATTATTGGTGTATCTATTGTCAAAAAAAGAAATGATTTTTCTGTTGGAAAACTTGGTTTAATTGTTAATTTAATAGTATATGGTATTGCAGGAATAATGTATGGTCTTGAAATAATGATTTACTCTATTATATATGCAGTATTTGACAGTATTATGGTAGATAAAATGCATGAACAAAATATTTGCTCAACAGCATTTATATTCTGTAAAAAGAATCCTAAAAAGATAAATGATTTTATAGTTAATGTCTTACATAGAGATTTTACTTACTGGGATGCTAAAGGTGGATATGATGATTCTAGGACATATATAATTTATACGGTATTAACTAAATATGAATTAATTAAACTACAAAGAAACTTAGGTAAATTTGATAAAAATGCCTTTATGATTACAAGTGAAGGCGTTGGAATAAAAGGAGAATTCCAAAAGATTTTTTAAATCTATAGAAATATAGATTTTTTTTATTCTAAAAGTATGATAAACTAATTATAGAATAGGAGAATGAAGTCGTGATAGTTTATATCGTAGGTATTATTTTGATATTATTAATTGTATATGTATTTGCAACTTATAATAGTTTAGTTGGATTAAACAACAAGGTTAAGGAAGCCTTTTCCACAATGGATGTTTATCTTAAAAAGAGATGGGATTTAATTCCTAATATTGTAGAAACTGTTAAGGGTTATGCTAAACATGAGAAAGATGCTTTTGAAGAGATTACTAAAATGAGAAGTGGAGCTTACGAATCTTTAACAGATGAAGAAAAGATTAAAACTAATGAAGAACTAACTAAAGGTATTGGAAAGTTAATTGCTTTAGTAGAGGATTATCCAGATTTAAAAGCGAGTAAAAACTTCCAGAAACTAAGCGAAGACTTAACTCAAATAGAGGATGAAATTGCTAACTCTAGAAAATACTATAATGCAGTTGTTAGACTGTTTAATAATAAAGTAGAGATGTTTCCAAGTAATCTTATTGCCTCAATGTTTGGATATAAAACAAAACCGATGTTTGAAGCAAACGAAGGGGAACGAGAAAACGTAGACGTTAAGTTATAGGAGAAAAAATGAAAAAAGTAATTAAAAAAGGGATATTATTATTTATATTTATTACGCTTATTTCCATTTTTCTTCCATCTAGTGCACGGGCATACTCATATAAAAGTGATTATATTAGCATTGATGATGACTCTTTTAAATATACAGATGAAGAAATCTCAATTACTAAATTAGAGTATACAGATATGTATGATGAAGAAGAAACTGAAAGCATTGATGAGATGGGTTACCAAGATTTGATAATCTACGCATCTATTGATGGAGAAATAAAAAATAATAGTGACTATATATTAGATGCTTATATAACTATTGATTATTATGATGCAAATTATCAACTTGCTGCAAGAACATCTAGCTCAAGATGGTTACATGAAAAAAACAAAGCTGATGTGTTTTTTCATGATTTATGTGCACGAGATTTTATTAATGATATAAATTATAAAGATATTAAGTATTTTAGAATTAGTGTGGAAACAGAAAAAGATGGACTTCTTGATCATGACTCTGATTATCCATCAAGTTATTCTTATGATTCCCATGATTATGTTATAGATAAGTATGATGTATTAATTATAGTTAATGAAGATAATTCATACGATATTACAGAGACAATAACTGCTAATTTCTTAATAGATAAACATGGAATTATCAGAAAAATCCCTATGATAAATAATATAACTAGATTAGATGGATCAACATCTGTTAATAGAGCTAGAATATCAAATATTTCAGTTAATGAAAAGTATTCAAAAAAAATTGAAGATTTCAATCTAAATTTAAAAATAGGAAATGCCAATAAAACAATTACAGGTAACAAAAAATATGTTATTAAATACAAATACAGTTTAGGAAAAGACCCATTAAAAGACAAAGATGAATTATATTTTAATATAATTGGTACTGAATGGGATACGACTATTAGCAATATTACATTTAAAATAGTAATGCCAAAGGAATTTGATCCAAATGAATTAGGTTTTTCCTCTGGTTACTTGGGATCTACTGATAGTTCGAGTATTGAATATAATGTTGATGGAAACACTATAACAGGAAAGTATATTAATAATGATCCAGAAGCTGAAAATAAAGTTGGAACGCTTAATTCTGGTGAAGGCATAACTGTTAGATGTGAGCTTCCAGAAGGATACTTTAAATACAATATGTTTGAGATGGATTTTATTGACTACATAATTATAATTGCACCATTTTTGTGTTTAGCTTATGCTGTTAAAAGATGGCGTAAATATGGAAAAGATGAAAAAGCTATTGATACTGTAGAGTTCTATCCGCCTAAAGGATTTAACAGTTTAGAAGTAGCTTACCTTTATAAAGGACAAGTAACCACTAAAGATGTTACATCGCTTTTAATATATTTAGCAAATAAAGGTTATATTAAAATAACTGAATTAGAAAATAAAAAGAAGCTTGGAGGTAAGTCAAAAAGCTTTAAGATTACTAGATTAAAAATGTATGATGGTAGTAATGAAGAAGAAAGAATATTCCTATCTGGATTATTCTCAAAGGGTAAAGTTAATCCTGAAAACAACAAATTAGAGATTGAGTTAAAGGATCTAGAAGATAAATTTTACACTACAACAAATAGAATTCTTAATAAAGTTAACAATAAAAAGAATAGAAGTAAAATATATGAATTACCAAAATCAAATGCCCTTTTAATTATAATGATTGCTATAATCTTTGCTGTAATAAACATTCGACCTTCTTTTGGGGGAAGTGAAATAGGATTCACTCTCTTCTTATCTGTTTTCCCAGCGATGGGGCTTGTCGCTATTGCGAGCATTTATTTAAACAATTCAAATATTTTAGTTAATGAAAAACCAGTTACGGCAGCTTTTTGGAAAATATTAGCATGTGTGCTTATATTCATACCTATGTTATTATTTCCAATGGGTGTAACATATTATAATTCACTACCTACTACACCTATTCACTACATAGAATTTGTAATTGGTATGACTTGTATAGCTGGAATGCTCGTTTGTATTAAATATATGCCAAAAAGAAATGCATATGGAACTGAGATACTTGGTAAAATAAAAGGCTTTAAAGAATTTTTAGAAGTATCAGAAAAAGAAAAATTAGAAGCGCTAGTTGAAAAAGATCCAACATACTTCTATGATATACTTCCATATACCTATGTTCTTGGAGTGTCTTCAAAATGGATTAAGAAATTCGAAGATATCTCATTCCAAGCACCAAAATGGTATGATGGTTCTGGCGACTTCAATACGAAATCGTTTGGTTCATTTGTTAATTCAACTATGAAATCAGCAGAAGAGGCAATGATATCTTCACCAGTTAGTAGTTCTGGCGGAGGTTACTCTGGCGGAGGAGGATTCTCAGGAGGCGGATCATCTGGCGGAGGCTCCGGTGGTGGAGGCGGAAGCTCATGGTAAAAAGGTTTATTTAAACCTTTTTTTAATGTATAATTATTATGGTGATAATATGAAGGTACATACTAAAATAGAGAATAAAAGTGAAACACCAATCTGGGTAATATTAGTTTTTCTAGTTTTAAATGGGTTTTCCATCTTTATATACTGGCAATTTTTATTTAATGAAAAACATTCTTAGAAAATCTATCTCATTTGGGAATGGAATTATTATTTGCAAATTTCTTTACTTGCATCACTCTTAGTATTATTTATCGTATTATTAAAAAGCCGACACTCATAAAAGCTAAGTTAATAAAAAAAACCTTTAAAATAAAGGCTTTATTTTAATAAATGGAGCGGGTGAAGGGAATCGAACCCTCGTAATCAGCTTGGAAGGCTGGAATTC
>CAYOUK010000028.1:1757-11277 GCA_964407175.1 uncultured Muribaculaceae bacterium | reverse complement strand
ATAAGCATTATGTTTGTCATAATTGTTAGAGTAATTATATACACAAGAGGTTTATTTGTTTCAATTAGTTTATCAATACCATAAACAACAAGTGGAAGCATGATAATTGAATCTATCCATATGTAATTATAATAATATGTCGCTGTATATCCCATTAAAGCGTATATGACACTAAATAGTACTACAAGTTTATTAGATATTTTTTTGCTTCTTAAATAGAAACACATTGTTTCTCCTAATAAGAAGAATCTAAGTAATGTCATAAATAATATAAAATAAGGATAATTAGTAGGCGTTGCGAAGATTGCAAATATATTAAGGGGACTCATACAATAATATGTAATAGTCCCAAGCATATTAAAGCCAAGTCCAGCGCCAAATGAATAAAACAAGTGTCCATGTTTTAGTAATCTAATTGTTTCTAGCAAAAAACCAGGATACTGAGTAAAGGAATCATATATGTTTATTCCTTCATCTCCAAGTGGAATTATCCCGTTTATTTCAGCGGCTATAAAGAAAATAATAACTGGTATAATGACAGATAAAAAATATGTTAATGCCTTTTTGTTTTTCATTTCGTACCTCTAGGTAAAATAATACAGAAAAATTTGTAATATGTCAAAAAAAATGTTAGTATATTATTTATCTTAAATGGAGGTAATATGGGAAGAGATAATACAAATAGTGTTTTTGATAGAATTGATGAGCAAATCAAAGAATATATAACGATGGATGGAGACACTTTATATGTTGATGGAGATGTTTTTTTATTGATAGGTTACCACGCTAGAATAGGTAATGCTATTGAAGCTTTATTTAAGGCTTATCCCAATCTTAAAAATATAGATTTTGGTGATACCTCACTGACTGTTATTTCATCATGTATACATTTATTAAGGGACACTAATTTTAAAGTTATAAGCTCGGTTACGGCTGAACCAATTTGGAAAGAGGAGTTCAACCTCATATATCTAATTCTAACACCTCGTATGAATAAAATGATTGATGATAGAGACGAATTAGCAAACGCTATTGTTGAAGATATGTATGGAAATCCAAATGGTTTGAAATACCAAATAGCATCAAAGGCTTGGCGTGACGAAGATGAGTGTAAAGAAAAAATCATCAAAGCATTAGGAGCTGTAATGGAGACAGGTTCATATAGAGAGAAAAAATAGTAAAGGCAAAAAAAATTAGTTTTTTAAGTTTGTATTATGTATAAAAAAATGTTATCATTATAATAGAGGTAGCATATGAAGAAATTTAAAAAACTTAGTAAAAAGAAAAAAATAATATTAATAATAATATGTTTAATGATAGTACTTTTAGTACTTGGGATTTTGTTTGGTCCAAAATTATTTAAAGAAAAAGAAGTGCCAAAGAAAAAAGAATCACAATCTAAAGAAGTGCCAAAACTTAAGATAATTGATGAAGATAGTAAATCTAGACCATACGCTGTTATGATTAATAATAATTCAGCAGTATGGAGTTATCAATCGGGATTAAATAAAGCATATATGGTATATGAACTACTTGTTGAAGGTGGTATTACTAGAGAAATGGCTTTATTTAGAGATTCTGATGTAGAAAAAATACAAAGTATTAGAAGTAGTAGACATTACTTCTTAGATTATGCACTTGAAAATGATGCATTATATGTACACTGGGGATGGAGTCCACAAGCCCAAAGTGATATACGTAATTTAGGAATTAATAATATAAATGGTTTAACATATGAAGGAAGTTATTTCTTTAGAGATAACACTGTTAGAGCTGGATATGAACATAGAGGATATACTACTATGGATTCATTAAAACAAGCTACTGAAAGACTTGGATATAGAACTGAAACAGAAAAAGGAGTACTTCTTAATTATAGTATTGATCCACTTGATTTAAGTGAAGCTGAAGGTGTTATGGATGCTAAATATATAACTATTAGATTCTCAAATAGTTATGAATGTGAATTTGTTTATGATGAAACTAATAAAGTTTATATTAGAAAACAAAATAATCAAGAGATGAAAGATTATACTTCTGGCGAAACATTTACAACAAAAAATATAATTACTTATAAAGCTTATTACTCATATATATATGGTGATGATAAAGGTAGACAAAACATGAGTAATACTGGTTCAGGAGATGGATACTTTATTACAGAAGGAAAAGCAATACCAATTAAATGGAGTAAATCATCAAGAGGAGAAAAAACAACATATACTCTTGCAAATGGAGAAGAGCTATCGGTTAATGATGGTAATACATATATAGAAATAAATCCTTCTTCTCAAGGAACAAATATATCTGCTGAAATACCAGCATAAAGGAAAAAGGGGAATAGTTATGAATAGTGTGATTAACTTTATGATAGATAATTTTTTGCTTTTTGTAATTATTGTTATATTAGTTATTCTTGCTGTTATTGGTTATATGGTTGAGGAAGCAAGGCTTGAAAAGCTCAAGAAAGAATATTTAAAACAAGCTAAAAAAGGTGTTCCAGGTAGTGAAATTACATTTGACAATGCCGTTGACAAAATAAATGGTAGTTAATTTTACTAAGAAGGAAAAGTTTGTTATAATGAAATTTATGGGAGGCAAATTATGACTTTAACATCTATATGGAGTGTTATAACAAGAATTATAGATATTTGTATTGTATGGTATCTGATATACTTCTTGTTAAAGAATTTAAAAAACAATATTAAAATGGTACTTATATTTAAAGGTATCGTATTTATAATTATTATTAAGATTATAAGTGATGCCCTTAATTTATATACTGTTGGATTATTACTTGAATATATAATTATGTGGGGACCACTTGCATTAATTATAGTATTCCAGCCAGAAATTAGAACTGTTCTAGAACAAATAGGACGTGGTCAACTTCTTGGTAGACACAAGGTTTTATCTCGTAATGAAATTGATTTAATAGTTGGCGAGATTATGGAAGCTAATGAATATTTAAGAAAGAATAAATTTGGTGCTTTGATTGCAATAGAAAGAGATGTAAGCTTGCAAGAATATATTGCACCAGCAACTAAGATTTATGCAGATATCTCAGCAGCTTTACTAGAATCTTTATTCTATAAGAATAGTTCTCTACATGATGGTGGTGTAATTATTCAAGGAACAAAGATTACTTGTGCAGGTTGTGTATTTAAAACAAGTTTAGATAACAAGTTATCTAAGAGTTTAGGTACTAGACATAGAGCTGCACTTGGTTTATCAGAAGAATCTGATGCTATAGTAATTGTTGTAAGTGAAGAGACTGCAAAAATGAGTATAGCTATAAATGGTACAATGCATTATAATTTATCAAAAGAAGAATTTAAGAAAATGCTTTCTAATGAACTTCATCCAAAGAAAGATACATTCTATGCAGCAGATGAAAGGGGTGAAGATTAATGAGAAAGATATTAAAGTTTTTTGGTAATATATTTAAAGGAATATACAAAGTACTTGATAAAATATTAATTACACCTATATCTAGATTAATTTATTTAATACATAAAAAAGCTAGCTTTAAAAGTAATGCTTTAGAAAAAATATTAAATAGAAAACAATCTCTTATTGTCTTTTCTCTATTAATATCAGTTGTTATATTCTTATTTGTAAATGGAAAAGCTGAAAGTTTAGTAGAAAAAGAAAGTGAGATTTTATCTAATCAACCAGTATCGGTTGTATATAATAAAGAAAAATATGTAGTCGAGGGTGTTCCAAACACTGTAGATGTAATATTAATTGGAAGAAAAAGTGATTTATATTTAGCTAAACAATTAGATGATCATGAAATAGTACTTGATTTAAGTGATTATAAAACAGGTGAATATAACGTTAAATTAAAATATAATCACTCAGTTGAATCAGTTACATATAAAATTGATCCAAGCTCTGTTAAAGTAACTATTAGTGAAAAAGTATCTAGTGTTAAAACTCTAACTTATGATTTACTAAATCAAGATAGTTTAGATAGTAAATTAAATGTTAGTGAAGTAGAACTTGAAAGTAGTGAAGTATATGTTAAAGGAGCTAAGACTACAATCGATAAAGTAGCTACTGTTAAAGCTCTTATAGATATATCTAAACTAAAAATAGATAGTTCTGGTACATATAAGATTGATGATTCTAATGTAGAAGATAGTAAGAAATCTATTACACTAGTAGCATACGATAGTGAAGGATCAGTAGTTAACAACGTTGAAATAGTACCAAATACTGTGGTTGCTACAATAAAGGTTGATTCATATTATGTAGATTTACCAGTTAAAGTAGTTCCTAAGAAGGGAACAGAGATGGCTACAGGATATGCTATATCTGATGCTGTTCCGTCTGTTTCAAACGTAAGAGTATATGGTGATCAAGAAGCATTAAAATCACTAACATATATTGAAGCTGTTATTGATGTACAAGGTTTAAATAAAGATAAATCATTTAGTGTTAACTTAACTAAACCTAATGGTGTTAGATATATGAGTGAAACGAATGTTAATATCGATGTAAAAGTTGCAGAAGAAGTAACTAAGGAACTTGCAGGTATTTCAATGCAATATAAGAACCTTGGATCTGATTATGTAGCTAATACACTAAATATTGACGATACTACGACAACTGTTATATTAAAGGGTGCAAGTACACTTATAGATGCTATTAAAGCAGAAGATGTTAGTGCCTTTGTTGATCTATCTGGACTTGGCGCAGGAACGCATGAAGTTGAGGTTGAGATAACAGGAGATCAGACACTTGTATCATATAGTCCTAAAGTTAAGACTATTCAAATAAAAATAGCTAATAAAGGTTAATAACCAAAAAGTCCTCGTTTGAGGACTTTTTACTTGATTTTTTTGAAAAATGTGTTATTATATACATTGTCAAATTTTTATGGCAAGGGGGAATTTTCTATGAAAAAGAAGGTTAGTTTATTTTTAGCTATCATTTTATCGTTCTTTGGAATGATGAGTGTAGAGGCTAAAACTGCAACGGTGACTTCAATTGATGCAAAGGCATATTATGTTGATTATGGCTATGCTGATAAAGGAGCAACTCTAAACACTAGAAAGATCACATTAACTGATAGTGAAAGTGGAACTCATAGTGCACTTTGTGTTGCACCAAATAAGAAGGCTCCAGACGTTGGTGATACTAGTAGTAATGTTGTTGAAATCAATAACAAACTATTACTAAAAGTACTATATTATGGTGAATTTGGTTTTTCTACTCATAATTATGCTGCAGATACTTATTGGAAATCTCATGGTACAAACCTAATCAATGGTCAAATGATTCTAACACACGTAGCTGCTTCTAAAGCTTATGCTGCATATGTTGGTAACAATGCTTTTGATTGGTCATACCAAGCAAATAAGTTACTAATTAGTGATA
Organism: uncultured Muribaculaceae bacterium; assembly: GCA_964407175.1. Lineage (GTDB taxonomy): Bacteria > Bacillota_I > Bacilli_A > RF39 > UBA660 > RUG11867. The sequence goes on along the minus strand of CAYOUK010000028.1, from coordinate 5,892 downwards.
CTGATGCATATATTAATGAAGTAAATAAACTTAAAACACCTGAAGATTATAAAGTATTTGCTGTTAAACCAACAGATAGTCAAAAACAAGTATATGTTTACTTGGAAAAACAAGAAGTACCTGATGTACCAGATGTTCCAGACATTCCTAATGGATCTATTAAATTAGTTAAAACTAGTACTAAAAAAACTGACAAAAGCTTAGCTGGTGCAGTTTATAAAGTATATAGCGATAGTGCATTAAAGAATGTTGTTGGTACATTAACTACTGATGCTAGTGGTAATACTAATACAGTTTCTCTTGAAGCTGGAACATACTATGTTAAAGAAGTAACTGCTCCAGAAGGATTTGAGTTAAATGAAGAAGTATACACTGCAACAGTTACATCTGGTAACACTTATGTAGTACGTGCTACTGATACACCTAAAGAAGAAGTTAAAACAAAATTATTAGTTCAGAAAAAAGGTGATGGTGGAGAAGGTACTACACTTGAAGGTGCAGAATTCACTGTTTATAGTGATAAAGAATTAACTAAAGTAATCGCTGTTTTAATCACTGATGATAGTGGTTTAACTAATTATATCGAAGTTGATCCTGGAACTTATTATATTAAAGAAACAAAAGCTCCTAAAGGATATAAACTAGATGAAACAGTTCATGAAGTAACAGTTACTAATGAAACTATTAAAACAGTTGAAGTTTATGATGAAGTTGATGTTCCTGATATTCCGGTAACACCTGTTGAACCAGATTTACCTGTTAACCCACCAACTGGTGGTGGTGACTATCTAGCAGTATCTGGTGGAGTAGCTGGAAGTGCAGGATTAGCATTATTCATTTTAAAGAAAAAAAGATATAAATTGGGAATTTAAAAAAGCTTGAATATAAGCTTTTTTAATTGTATAATTATTTAGTCAAAGGAAGCGATATTATGGGAAGAGCATACGCAGTTAGAGAAAAAAAGATAAAGGAACAAGGCGCTCAAAAAGGAAAAATATATACAACATATGCTAAAGAAATATTTTTAGTTGCTAAAAAGGGAACTGATATTGAAGGAAATCTTGAGCTAAAAAGATTGGTTGAAAAAGCAAAACATAATGAAGTTCCAAATAATATAATTGAAAGAGCTATAATGTTAATAGAACAGTTGGTGAAGTAAGAGCGGCTTTTAACAAGGTACATAAAAGCCTAGGAGTACAAAACTCTGTTTTATATAACTATGATCATTTAGCTATAGTTGGTGTTAAATCAGATAAATATGATGAATTATTCGAAGCTTTACTTGATGACGGAATAGATATTGAAGATTTAGAAAATGAAGAGGGATTGCTTGTAGTAACAGGTAAAGCAACTGATTATTCTAAAATTAAAGATTGTATCGAAAAAGTTATAGAAAGTCCAGTATATGAACTAGATGAAATTGGTTATTATCCAAAAGATAAAACCACTTTAGATGGTGAAAATAAAGAAATATATGATAAACTTTATAAAATGTTAGATGAAATAGATGATGTAACTGCCATATATACAAACGTAGAATAGTTGACAAAATGATAAGTTTATGCTAGAATATCCCTCATATAAAAAAAGGGGGATTTTTTTATGGTAATACAGCTGAAAAAAACATAGATGCTATGAAATTTATTGACTCAATTGAAGATTTAGAATATAAAGTGATGTTATTAGATGAAAAGCATAAAGCATTGTATGAAAAAGAGAAAAAAGAAGCAGAAGCAAAGCAAACAGGAGAAGCACCTGAAGAAAAAGAAGATAATAACATAATTGGTCCAATGTTAAGATGGCTTAAAAACACTTCTTTAGCAGTATCACTATATGCAAGATATGAAATTAGAGAATGGGATAAAAAAAGACTTTCATTAGAAGATGATGAAAAAAAGAAATTTATTGAAATACTAAAAAAGATTGATGCTGGTACAGAGGTTAATGAATTATCTAAAGAAGAAATCAAATTATTTAGATTAGTTAATATGCCATATCCAGATTTCTTTAGAAATTATTATGATAAGTATATGGAATTATTACCAGAATACGTAAGAAATATCGTTTTAGGAGATAGTTTTCCATATATAGTATATATGGCTGCAGATAATACCACTAACAAAGAAAACACCTTTATTAAAAGAGGGGCAAAAAATGAGAATGCCGATGTTAGAGAACTTTTAATGTTTTCGTTAGGAGAATATGCTAAGTTTAAATCAATTAATAAATATAATGATTTTATTTCTAGACTTGTTTACATTTTACGATATGCACCAGATGAGGTACTTGCAGAAAACGGCTTTGCTGTTGGAAGCGTAGAAGAAAAAATAGATTTATTTAATCAGCCAATTAATACTCTTCTAAAAGAAACAAGCGGGCTTATAAATGGTGGTCATTATGTTAGCGGCCCAGTTTCAAGTAAGAAAAATAAAGTTTCTATGGAAAAAGGTACTTTGATGGATCTTTATCAAATGGTATTATATAAAACTAAGGGTGAATTAATAAGTACACTGGGAGTGTCTGAAGCGGCTTTACAAGACCATAATGTTTATTATGTCCCAAGACAATTTCCACTTAGAAATTCTGCAAAAAGTTATAGAAATTGGGAATTGCATCAATCATGTAAGTATTATTATAATTTATTTTCTGAAAAGGAAAAAGAAATGATTGTTAATTTTGCAAACGAATCAAATAAAATGCCTCCACAAAAAATAATTGAACTTATTACTTTATATACATATATGACACAAGATTTTGATGAAATAGAACAAATCTTTAATATTAATATTCAACGTGGTTATAGTAAAACTGTATGTGAAGGTATATTAGATGATTATAATAGCTATGTAGCTTCCTTAGAAGCATCAAGTTATCAACCTTAAAAAGACATTTAATTAATGTCTTTTTTATTTGATATAAATAGTATAATATAGTATAATTATATAGCGAAGAGGTGACTTTATGAAAAAATTTTATGAAGAAAACAGAGTGTTTTCAATTCTAATGATTGTCGTAATCGCTTGTCTTATTTTAATTGCATGTCTTGGGGTTGGTTATGTGCTAAGAAGTAAGAATACTAGTGTATACGGTAACAGACTTGATGGCATTGGTGATGTTAAGGTCTCTGATAAAATGAAAAAGAATCTAGAGAGCCAAACAAAGGAAATGGCTAAGGTTACAAATGCAGTGGTTAATATTCATGGAAAAATTATCTACTTTGATGTAACTTTTAGTGATGATGTTACTATTGAAGAGGCTAAGAATACTGCTATTGGTATTGTAGCACTATTTGAGGAGGATTATCTAAATTATTATGATATTCAATTCTTAATGGTAAATGAATTATATAATAATACAAAGGATCAAAGTAAAGCTCCAGATGATCCAAATCCATTCCCAATCTTGGGATACAAAAAAGCAGAGAGAGAAAACATTTCTTGGTCTCATAATGCTAAATAACTCTGGTGATTTATATGAAAAAAATTAAAAATAAAAAGTTATTAATATTATTTTTGGCCCTGTTTATAGTTCTAGGGGGCTTTTTTGCCTATAGACTATTACAGGATGAAAACAAACTAACCGTTACGGAAAAGAAGTTTATTACTAGTAACGATAATAAAGTAATTAATGTAAGCATAATAAATGATACTAATATTTTTGGAAATAATGGAGAAGGCGTTTTTTATGACTTTCTTCATAACTTAGAAGATGAATATAACCTTTCATTTAACATTATTACTACTAAATCTAGTGATGATAATAGTGGAGAAGTAATGCTAACTAAGGATACTAAGATGAGTAGTCATGCAACAAAAGTATATGATGATCACTTTGTACTAGTATCTTCTAATGTAAATAGTTTATATAATGAAAGAGAAATCGTTGGTAATGTTGGTATTCTATCTAAAAATAGTAGTATTTCTAGTAAGATAAAACTTAGTGGAAATATTAAAGAATATGAGAATAAAGACGACTTGCTAAAAGCCTTAGAAGGCGGGGAAGTAACATATGTTATAGTTCCAAGAATTGAGTATATGAATACTATATTAAGTAAAGGATACTATATTAATTATCACTTTAGCGATATAAAAGATCATTATTTTATTGACTATAATGGCGTAAATGGAGAGATTCT
>CAYOUK010000028.1:0-1747 GCA_964407175.1 uncultured Muribaculaceae bacterium | reverse complement strand
CTTCTATAATGACTAAATTTCTTAACGGATGGCAAGAAGAGTATAAAGAATCATTTTATAGAAATGAATTTAAAACATTTACTAGTAATTTAAATATCAGTGAAAAAGAAATAGATAAATTAAATAATAAAGTATATACTTATGGCTTTGTTTCTAATCCACCTTATGATGTAAATAGTACTAAAACATATGGTGGAATCATGAAAGAATATTTAGATAGTTTTTCTAATATGGGAGGTATAGAAGTTAAATATAAGTCTTTCAAGAATCTATCTAAATTGAAAAAAGCTATTAACAAAAAAGAAGTAGATTTATATACAAATTATTATGGTATTACTAGTGATTATACTTTAGTTAATACTTCATATAATATCGATATAAGTATAGTTATGAACGATTCTGATAAAAGAGTATATTCATCTTTAGATGGTATAAAAGATGAGACTTTATATGCTAGAAAGAATACTCTTGTTGCAAAATATCTTGCTGATCAAGGGATTAAAGTTAAAACATTTAATAAAACAAAAGAGATAAAAAAACTTCTTACTAATAATAATATAGTTGCTATAGATAAATATGAGTATGAATTCTATCAAAAGAGCAAGAAAATAGACGCTTCTGTTAGATTCACAGAAAGTATAAATGAAGAATATAATATGTATGCTTCTTCAAGTGCTAATTTTAATAAATTACTAGCAAGTTATATTAATTATACTGATAAGAATGATATGACTTATAGTGGCTTAAATAGCGCTAGTATTGCTCAAAAATATGGCAAAATGATTTATCGTATAACTAAATATGCTGGTTTATTAATTCTAGGTATATTAGTAGTTGGATACGTATTATATAAACATGGTAAGAAGATACATATTAAGAAGAAAATTAAAAAAGCAGATAAAATTAAATACGTAGATTTATTAACATCTCTTAAAAATAGAAACTTCTTAAATGAAAATATTCCTATATGGAATAGAAACACTATATATCCACAAGCAATCATTGTTGCTAATATAAATGAAGTACAGGGCTTAAATGATGATTATGGATATGAAGCAGGGGATAAGCAGATTAAAGCTGTTGCTAACGTCCTTATTAAATCACAACTTGATAACTCTGAGATTATGCGTGCAGACGGAAATGAATTTATCATTTACCTAGTTGGTTATTCTGAAAAGAGAGTACTTAGTTATATTAAAAAGCTAAATAAAGAATTTAAGAATCTACCATATGATAGAGGAGTAGCTATAGGCTTTAGTATGATAGATAATGACCTTAAGCTTGTTGATGACGCTATTAATGAAGCAACAGAAAAAATGAAAGGGAATAAAGAATTAATGCAAGGGGATAGCGATGAGAAAGAAGACAAATAACTTTTTTAAGAAATTAATGAAAATCCTTAACCGTCAAGATATGGCGGTTCTTCCTAGTCAGCTTGCATTTAACTTCGTTCTAGCAATAGTTCCAACACTTACAATTGTTACTCTTATTGCAAATATATTTAATATATCTATGCAGGATATAAATTCATATTTTAATTTAAATTTATCTCCTAGCATATACAATATGCTTAAACCATCTGTCCATATCCCGGGATATAGACTAAGTTTAATATTACTACTATTAATTGGTATATATATTTCAAGTAACGGTATGAGTTCAATGATAATAGCAGCGAATAATATATATGGTATAAAGCAATCAAGCTGGGTTAATAGAAAACTAAAAGGCGTAGTTATGGTATTTA
>CAYOUK010000027.1:4991-11470 GCA_964407175.1 uncultured Muribaculaceae bacterium | reverse complement strand
TCAATTAGATGGTGGTAGATTTGCTACATCTGATTTAAATGATTTATATAGAAGAATTATTAATCGTAATAATCGTCTAAAGAAATTATTAGATTTAGGTGCACCTTCTATTATCGTTCAAAACGAAAAGCGTATGCTTCAAGAAGCCGTTGATACATTATTTGATAATGGTAGACGTGGAAGAAGCGTAAGTGGCGCTGGCAATAGAGCTCTTAAGAGTTTATCTAGTGGACTTAAAGGCAAACAAGGACGTTTCCGTCAAAACTTACTTGGTAAACGTGTTGACTATTCTGGACGTTCAGTTATCGCCGTTGGTCCAAGCTTAAAGATATATCAATGTGGTGTGCCAAAAGATATGGCTCTAGAATTATTTAAACCACATGTTATACATGAACTAGTCGAAAGAGGACTTGCTCATAATATCAAAAGTGCTAAGAAATTAATTGATGCTAAAGATGAATGTGTATGGGATGCAGTTCAATCTGTTATAACAGAACATCCAGTTCTTTTAAACCGTGCACCAACTCTTCATAGACTATCAATTCAAGCATTTGAACCAGTACTAATTGCAGGTAAAGCAATGAGACTTCACCCAATGGTTTGTACTGGATTTAACGCAGACTTCGATGGTGACCAAATGGCTATCCATGTACCACTATCAGAAGAAGCTCAAGCAGAGGCAAGGGTGTTAATGCTTGCATCTAATAATATCTTAAAACCAGCTGATGGAACACCAGTTGTTACACCTGGTCAAGATATGATTATTGGTAATTACTATATTACTATGGAAGATGCTGATCTTCCAAATGAAGGTAAAGTATATAAAAATTCTAGTGAAGCTTTAATGGCATATGAAAGAAGAGAAATTACTCTTCAAACTAGAATTGTTGTTCCAGCAGGATCATTTAAACATAAAATTTTCACTGATGAACAAAGACAAAAATATTTAGTTACTACACCAGGAAAACTTATGTTTAATGAGATTCTTCCAGATACATTCCCATATATTAATGAACCAACTAAAGAGAATATCGAAGGATTTACTCCTGATAAGTTCTTCTTAGAACCAGGAACTGATTTCAAAAAAGCAATTAAAGATATACCTTTATCTGCAGCTTTTGGTAAGAAAAACTTAAAAGCAGTAATTGCTCAAGTATATGATAGATATAAAACTACAGAAACTAGTGTATTCCTTGATAAATTAAAAGATTTAGGATTTAAATACTCTACAGTATCTGGTATTACTATATCTATTGAAGATATCGTAACAAGTAGCAACAAACAAAAATATATTGATGAAGGCCAAGCCATGGTAGATAAAATTAATAAGCAATTTACTCGTGGTTTAATAACTGATCAAGAACGTTATAAACAAGTTTGTGAAGTATGGAATAATGTAACAGCTCGTGTTAGTAAAGAATTATCAGAATTTGCTGAAACACAGTTACATAACCCAGTATTCATGATGAAGAATTCTGGTGCTCGTGGATCTGATTCACAGTTCAACCAGATGAGTGGTATGCGTGGACTTATCGCTAAACCAAATGGTGAGTCTCTAGAAATACCAATTACTTCAAACTTCCGTGAAGGTTTATCAGTTAGTGAGTTCTTCTTAGCTAGTCACGGTACTAGAAAAGGTAACGCAGATACTGCCCTTAGAACAGCTAACTCTGGTTATTTAACAAGAAGACTTGTTGATGTTGTACAAGATATCATTGTTAAAGAAAATGATTGTGGCGCTATCGCTGGTCTAAAAGTTAGTGCTATGATTGATGAAAAAGATGGTAGTGTAGTAGAATCATTATCAGATAGAATTGTTGGTAGATTTACTGCAAAAAGAATAGTTGATCCATCAACTAAAAAACTAATTATCGATAAAGATAAAGAAATTACTGAAACTATTGCTAAGAAAATTATTAAAGCTGGCATAGATACAGTTGAAATTAGAAGTATACTAACATGTAAATGCGAAAGCGGTGTATGTTCTAAGTGTTATGGTAGAAACCTTGCAACTGGTTTAACAGTTGAAAAGGGTGAAGCTGTTGGTATAATGGCTGCACAATCAATTGGTGAACCTGGTACTCAGCTTACAATGCGTACTTTCCACGAAGGTGGTATCGCAAGTGGCGCAGATATTACTCAAGGTTTACCACGTGTTGAAGAATTATTTGAAGCACGTACACCAAAAGGAAAAGCAACTATATCTGAAATCACTGGTAAAGTTACAATTATTGAACCAAATAATGGTAAATATAAGATTACAGTTGAAAACGATATAACTGCTAAAGAACATACTACAAGTTATGCTGCAAAACTATGTGTTGAAGTAGGGGATGAAATAAATGCAGGTGAAAAACTTACTGAAGGTGCTATTAGCCCTAAGGAATTACTTGCTGTAACTGATCCATTAACTACTCAAAACTATATCTTAGAAGAAGTACAAAAAGTATATAAATCTCAAGGTGTAGATGTTGCAGATAAACATATTGAAATAATTGCAAGTAGAATGATTAATAAAATGCGTATAGTTGAAGCAAATGACTCTGATATGGTTGCTGGTCTAACACTTTCTATTAAAGAATTCGTTAGAAGAAATAAACCAGTTATCTTAGAAGGAAAAGTTCCTGCTAAAGGTACACCTGTACTTCTTGGTATAACTAAGAGTTCACTTGAAACAGATTCATTCTTATCAGCTACTTCATTCCAAGAAACAACTCGTGTTCTAACAGATGCATCACTTAAGGGTAAAACTGATTTCTTAAAGGGATTAAAAGAAAACGTTATTGTTGGTAAATTAATTCCTGCAGGTACAGGTGCTAAAGAGTATTCTGACCTTGAAATTACACTTGAAAACGATGTTTTAAAAGAAGATCCAAGTGAAGTCCTTGAAGAGAAGTTCATGGATGATAACGATGATAAGTTAGTTGAAGGAAGCGTAATTAACGCTGAAGAAACTACAGCATAATAAAAGGAAGATTAAATCTTCCTTTTTATATTGCTCTCATATTATCCATATTTTTATATGGATCTTTTGGATCTATTTTATCAGTAAAGATAATACCATTTAGATGGTCTATCTCGTGTTGGAAAGCTACAGCTAAATCTTCACGAACTCTATAAGTATGTTTCTCACCATTCTCATCATAAGCTTCTATTTTAACTCTAGCATATCTTGGAACAATACCTTCAACTTCACGATTAACTGATAGACAACCTTCGCCTTCCTCTACATATATTTCTTCTTCGCTGTGAGAAATAATACGTGGGTTAACTATTACGTAATTTTCAAATTTACCTTTACTAACTTCATTACATATAACAAATATTCTCTTTGTAATACCTAGTTGAGGAAACGCAAGTCCCATTCCAGGTCTTAAATGATATTTCTCAGAATATTCTTCGATTTGACTTAGTCTTAAATATTCAAGAGCGTCTTTAATTAGTTTTTTCTCTTCTTTATTTAAAGGAAAGTCTGCTGGAGAACATTTTTTATGTAGTAATTTGTCCTTCTCATCTAGTATTTTAATATCAGGTAACATTATTCACACCCCTTCAAAACACACATATTTTATCAGATTTTTATAAAAAAGGCAATTATTCTTTATTAAAATCCATATAATTTATATATGTCTAATATAACATATAAAAAGCTATTATCAAAGATATTGTAGAAATAAAAGGGATATTTTGATATACTTATTATGGTGATAATATATGGCAAAAGTAAGAAGATTCAGATTAAAAAAGAAATATAGAATAATCTTATTTAGGTTTTTGCTGTTAGTATTATTGATATTTGGGCTTTGTAAAGGAATAAGTACTTATAAATATCATAGAACTAATGAATATAAATTATTACAAATTGGTTATACACTAAAAGAAGCGAACCAAATAGAAAGTAAACTATCTGATAAAGAAGTTAAAGAGTTAATCGCTGAAGAATCTAAAGATGAAGATGTCTTAGAACTTGTGTATGAAAAATACTTTATGGATAAAAACTATGAAGCATATAAAGATTTTTATCATAAGAATAAAGATGAGTCTTGGAAAGATATAGTTGCACTTGTCAATGTTGGGGCATATAGAGAGCATTACAAAGATATGAAAGAAACTGATACTTCTAAAGGTATTTTAATGCTTGTAAATAAATATAATGCTTTAAGCCCTGATTATACTCCTAAATCTATTAAAACTTTTTCTAGTACATATTCTTATGGTGAAGTAAAAGCAGATGAAGAGTGTTATAATGCCTTTATAAAAATGGCAGATGCAGCTAAGAAAGATGGAATAACACTTATTTTAACAAGTGGATATAGATCAAATCAAAGGCAAGAAGAGATCTATATGGAGATGCGTAACACTAATGGTAAAATATATGCAGATAGTTATGCTGCAAGACCAGGCTCAAGCGAACACGAAACGGGCCTTGCCCTTGATATATTTACATATAGTGCAACTACTGAGAATTTTGAAAAAACAGATACATATAAGTGGCTTATTAAAAACTCATATAAATATGGGTTTATTAGAAGATATGAAGAAGGGAAAGCTTCAATCACGGGTTATAAACCAGAATCATGGCACTTTAGATACCTTGGCATAGATATGGCCAAAAAAGTGTATGAAGAGGGGATAACTTACGATGAATATTATGCGTTTTATTTAGACAAATAAAAAGGTAAACTATTAAAGTTTACCTTCTTTTTTCTTTTCTAACAATTTAAGTATTTTCTCTTTACCATTCATCAAGTGACTAATTTTACCACTTTTACTTAATGTATCTATAATTTCAGAGGCATATTCTGATATATCTATACTTTTATACCATTTTTTCTTTAATACTTCAGGATTAGTATATGTAAGATTTGTTGAATAGATAGAATCAAATAATCCCTCGTCATATGCTTTATCAAAAGCTTCAACTCCATTTGTAAACATTGCAAATGTAGTTATTAAGAATACTTTTTTTGCACCACGCTTTTTCATATCTTTTGCTACGTCTAAAATAGAACCACCAGATGCAATCATATCATCAATTACTATAACGCTTTCACCTTCGACATCCTTACCAAGATACTCATGAGCAACTACTGGGTTTTTTCCATCTACAACTTTACTATAATCTCTTCTTTTATGGAATAAACCAACATCTGCTTGGAACATATTAGCATAATATCTAGCTCTATCTAATGCTCCCGTATCAGGACTTATAAATATAACATCTTCAGGATCAAATTCTTCGCGTTTAATAAATTCTTTTAAAATAGTATTAGTAGGGTAGAAGTTTTCAAAACTACTACATGGTACAGCATTTTGAATATTAGGATCATGTACATCAAAAGTTACTATAGTATTTACACCAAGTGCTTGTAATTCTTGAAGTGCAACAGCGCAGTCAAGTGATTCTCTACCTTTTCTTCTATGTTGTCTAGATTCATAAAGCATTGGCATAACTACTGTTATTCTTTCAGCTTGATTCCTAATAGCACATACGATTCTTTTTATATCTTGAAAATGATCGTCTGGACTTTTATGATTTTCATAACCAAACATTTTATATGTTTCACTATGATTACCAATATCAGAAATAATATATATATCTTTATCTCTAACAGTATCATTTATAGTTGCTTTTCCTTCACCGTTAGAAAAACGATCAAGAGTAACGGGGATAATAAAACTTTTATTTGTTCCTCTTTCTTTCATTAGATGTTTGTCGATTTTCTTTCCAAAATCTTTACAATTTTCCATGACTATTAATCTTAGTCCATCTTCATACTTACCACTCATATAAACCTCCTACATAAAAATAACATTCTTTTTAGAATGTTATTTTATTAGATGCGAAATGAATAATAGTGAAGTAACAACTTTAAGTTTTTTTACTGCTATTTTATTCATATCTTACCTCTATAATCATTATAACAAATATAAATATAAAAAGCATCAAAAATTATCAACATTTTTAATACTTTGATTATTTTTTATTTTTTGTTCTTGTTTGTCTTAAGTTAAATGGATTATCAGTCGTAAAAACAAATTTGTCTTTGTTATCTTCAAAAAATTTATCGCTTATTTTTTGACAGAATTCATCAATTTCTTCATCAGTATTTAATACATAAAACGATGCACATCCAAATCTAGATATAGCATATGATATTATTTTTTCACTTATCGCGTTGCTGAATTGCATAAAGAATCTATCCGAATGAATTTTTTTATTTACTCTTCTAGAGTTAGTAGGGGATTTTTCTCCTAAATTGTTTGTCTTAATTCTCATAGAAATACTATCTAAAGTACCAATTAATTTTGAAGAAGTAACCATTAAACTATTCTCACAAAGTAAATCTGTCTTTGTTTTATTATAACCCTTATTATTTTGTATCCTCCTAAGTACAATAAGATTCCAAGGATAATATGATAGGTGAACTATGTTTAAAGATAAACTAGGATACTTATTTAAAATTTTTGCGAGTACG
>CAYOUK010000027.1:0-4981 GCA_964407175.1 uncultured Muribaculaceae bacterium | reverse complement strand
GATTTTTCTTATCCAAAAAAGCAGAGTCTTTTGTTTCAATTTTAATAAATTTTTTCTTCAGTTTATCTTTATTGACTTTAAAAAATTCTAGTATTTCTTCTAGTGTAATAATCTTATAAGTATCTGTTTTTATATCCTTAAGACTTTTTCTAGAACTAAAATCAAACTCTTTTATATCATCATATGTATAATCTTTTACCATTCCCTCATGATCTGTCATATCATCGACGTATTTGTCATGAAGTACTATTGGTATATGATCTTTAGTAAAACAAATATCAAATTCAAATCCATCACAAGAATCTAATAATTCTTTATTATTAAAAATAGCGTTTAGTGAATCTAGTGTATTCTCAGGATAATTAGTCATTTTATAACCAAGTCTATGTGCGATTAATTTTAAAGTTTTTATACTATTAATAAAATTACCTTTCTCCATACAATCTCTTCCTTTTATATTTAAGTAATTTATGATTATATTATATCAAATGTTCCAAATGATTAGTATTATTAAAATTAAAAAAGAACTAATAAATAGTTCTTTAATAATCAAATGGTGCTCGCGAGGGGATTCGAACCCTTGACCCACGGCTTAGAAGGCCGTTGCTCTATCCAGCTGAGCTACGCGAACAGTTCATTTGTAATTATATACTAAAAGTCGTTAGTTTTCAAGGTCTTTTATGTCAAAAGTTGCAATTTTTTTGTTTTCAACTATGTAAGATACATAGTCTACATCATAATTAGATTTAATAGATAGATTGATTGCATATGTGACTTCTTCGAGATCATTTTTATTATTAATACCACTTAAAATGGCATTATTAAACTCAAGATTAATCTCTTTATCTAAAAGTTCATAATTATTAAGTGTTGTTTCAGCATTTAAATAACTCATTAAACTAGTTTCATATACTGGTTTTGATGTTAATTCTTTAATAATTATTTCAACTTTTGGTATAGTATCATTTGTAATCTTAGTTATTGGAACAAAGTAGTTAGTAGAATCGTTTTTGGCAGTATAAAATATAGTTGTTTTGGTTGTATCTCTTATAGAACTAATATCATACTTTTTATTAATACCAAATGATTTATCTAAATACTGATTTAATGGAGTACTAGAATTTGTATATTCAGTTAAAACTTTATTATTAACATATATTGAAATATTATCAATTCCATTTAAACTAGTTAAACTATATATTAAAGATTCTAATACTTTTTCAAAGGTATAACTATCTAAGTTATTAAAATTATCATTAAAATAAACTTGTAGATTATTTTTTTCTATTTTTTCTTTTAGCAATACTATATTATTAGGAATAATAGGGGAAAACCCATCAGGTAGAAGCTCTGATTTTGATGTTCCAACAGTTAGATATTCTACTATTTCTCTTATTTTACCTTGCGCGCTTTTTTCTTTAAGAGGAACTTTAATTCTAGATATATAACCAAAATCATTAATAGGGTATATGGCATTTGTTAAGGCAGTTGTATTATATTTTGTGTTTGGTATAAAAACATCATCGCTTTTTGGAAACAAATATAATAAGAATGTAATGATTAAACATGTAAGAGAGATAACTATTTTTTTAATATTTTTTCTTTTTAGCATTTAGTTCACCATTATAATTATATGAAACAAAATAAAAAAAAGTCTTTTAGACTTTATATGTTTATTATTCCTATTTTTATAAGCTCTAAAAGGGCCGCTGTTCTGTTTTTTACACCAAGCTTTTGAATTGTGTTAGATATATGATTTCTAACGGTTTTAGTACTTATTTTTAGTGTTTTGGCAATTTCTTTTGTTTCATAGTTTTGAACTAATAAACTAAATATCTCTTTTTCTCTATTTGTTAGGATATTGCTTTCCAAAAGTAACACTTCCTTTTCATTTTATTTTATGAAAAAGAATTACTACATGTGATTATTTAAAAGAAACTGAAATATACATTTTATTATCAAATTCTTTTTGAATGCTATTTATTATATCATTAGCAAGTTTATATGAATGCTTTTTACTATCGATAACAACTTTAACTTTGTTATTATCTATACTGATAAATGAATCTAGTTTAAAGTTTTGTTTTATTAGGGTTTCTAGTGCAGATGATTTACCTTTGTTAGTAGTTAGTTTCTTTAAAGCTTCATATGCATCATTTTTTTCATCAGCGTTTGTATTTTCATCATTTAATACTTTTTTGACTTCATTCATTTGTTTTTCAATCTCTTCATCGCGTGTGACTCTAAGCGCTGTTAAGTTTTCACTTTCTTTAACTGTTAGTTTTGTTTCTTTTGATTTATCACTACTAACTTTTACTTCTTTTGGTGAACTAAAAGATACATAATATACTGCGAGCACTAATAAAACGCTAAACATCGTTAAATACCAAATATTTTTCTTTGAAATCATAATTTTCTCCAATCTAGTTAATTATAGACTGGAAGAAATAAAATTATTCACGATTTTTGGAATAATATTTAAAAAACAATTCTTTTGATATTTCAAATTTCGTTATATTTATATCTTTTATTTTTATATCGTTTATATCTTTTAAATAATCATGTATGATATTCATGGCATAGATTTCATTTATTTTAGTATTTTCAAGGTAGAGTATGGCATATCTATCTACATTCGTTCTTATTATTAAACCGGGATATATATAATTATTGTTTTTATCGATATCAATAAACTTATTTATTATAAAAAAGAATTCGTCGTTTATTTTATATCTTGAATATGTCTTTTTTATTAGATCTTTTATTACTTCTTGATTATTAACTAGAAAGGCATTAAATAACAAATCATTATTAATCTTTACTTGCTTTAAATCTACTGCCATAATATCCTCCCCACTAAATATATCATATTTTTATATTATTAGTGTAACAAAATATTAGAATTCTAATGTTTTGTTTTGGTTCAGTTCTTTACAAAATGCTTAAATTAGTATAAAATTATTAGTATTGAGGTGATACATGTGAAGGATAATTTAATAGTGTTTTTTATAAGTGGGAAAGCTAGACACGGAAAAACTACTAGCGCTAATATGATTAAGAAATACTTTAACGAGCATGATAAAGAAAGCGTAGTAACAAGTTATGGGAAATACATAAAAATGTATGCTAGCGAGATAACTGGCTGGGATGGAAAAAGTGAACCTAAACCTCGTGAATTGCTTCAAACTCTCGGTACTAAAGTTATAAGACAAAAACTTGGTAGAGAAGACTTTTATGTAAAAAGAATAGATGAAGATTTAGATGTATATAACGAATATGTAAACGCTGTAATGCTTGATGATGTTAGACTTCCTATTGAAATGGATTACTTCAAAGATAAATGCAAGAATATGATAACTATGCATATCAATAGACCAAATTTTGAAAGTGATTTACCAGACAAACAAAGAAAACATATAACAGAAGTAGGATTAGATGATTATAAAGGCTTTGATTATATGATAGAAAATGATGGTACACTTGATGACTTAGAAAATAAAATATTTAAGTTAATGGATGAGATAATGAAAGAAGTGAAATAATGAATTTAAGAGATTTATTTATTAATTATTTTGTAAAAAATGGACATAAACAAATTCCTAGTAGTCCTGTTGTTCCAGAGAATGATCCAAGTGTATTATTTAATACTGCTGGTATGCAACCTTTAATACCATACTTACTTGGAGCAAAGCATCCTTATGGAAAAAGATTATGCGACTATCAAAAATGTATAAGAACAGTAGATATTGATGAAGTTGGAGATACTTATCATCATACATTCTTTGAGATGCTAGGAAACTGGAGTTTAGGTGATTATTTTAAAGATGAAGCAATTGAGTATAGTTTTGAATTTTTAACTAAAGAATTAAATATTCCTGTAGAAAAACTTGCAGTCACAGTCTTTAAAGGGAATGAGTATATTCCATTCGATGAAGTATCATATAATAAATGGCTTAGTCTTGGTATAAAAAAGGAAAGAATTGCTATATTAGAAGATAACTTTTGGATCGCTGGAGAAACTGGCCCTTGTGGTGGTGATTCTGAAATGTTCTACTATAGAGGTGAAACAGCTCCAGAAAAGTTTGATCCAAACGATCCAACATGGGTTGAGATATGGAATGACGTATTCATGGAATACAATAAAGATGAAAGCGGAAATATAACAAAATTAGCTCAACAAAATGTCGATACAGGAATGGGCTTTGAAAGAGTTGTAGCTACACTTGAAGGTGTTAATGATAACTATTTAACAAGTGTATGGAAAGATGTTATTGAGTTAATTGAAAAAATATCTAAAAAACCATATGAGGGTGATAACCAAAAAAGCATGAGAATAATCGCTGATCATATTAGAACAGCAGTGTTTATCGCTGCAGATCCGGCTGGTATTAAACCATCTAATACTGATCAGGGCTACATACTAAGAAGATTAATTAGACGTGCGATTAGACATGCTAAAGCGCTTGAAATAGATATTAATTCAAATTTTGAGGAAGAAATTGCTACTAAGATTATAGATAAATATAGTAAGTATTATTCTGAACTAGAAACAAATAAAAGTGTTGTACTAGATGTTCTAAAAAATGAAAAAGAAAAATTTGGTAGAACACTTAATAAAGGCCTTAGAGAGTTTGAAAAAGTATCAAATACTAATATAGATGGTGTAACAGCATTTCATCTATTTGATACATATGGATTCCCTTTAGAACTTACTTTAGAACTTGCAAAAGAAAAGGGATTAGAAGTTGATGTAGAAGGATTTAATAATGCCTTTAAAGAACATCAAGAGAAAAGTAGAACAGCTTCTAAAGGTAAGTTTAAAGGTGGTCTTGGAGGCCATTCTGAAATGGAAACAAAATATCATACTGCAACACATCTACTTAATGCAGCTTTAAAGCAAGTCGTAGATAAAGATATTCATCAAAAAGGTTCAAATATAACTGCAGAAAGAATGAGATTTGATTTTAATTGTGACCATAAA
>CAYOUK010000026.1:0-11787 GCA_964407175.1 uncultured Muribaculaceae bacterium | reverse complement strand
GAGTCCACCCAAGGCAACCATGATCCGGTAGCTCAGTCGGTAGAGCATTTGACTTTTAATCAAAGGGTCGAGGGTTCGAACCCCTCCCGGGTCACCATTTTAAAAATAACTAACCATTTGGTTAGTTTTTTTGTTGCATAAAAAAAACATGGATAACCATGTATTAATTTTCCACTGGTCGAGAAGACAGGATTTGAACCTGCGACCCCCTGGTCCCAAGCCAGGTGCACTACCAAGCTGTGCTACTTCTCGAAAGATGGTGCCTCCGGCCGGACTTGAACCGGCATGGATTATTACATCCGCAGGATTTTAAGTCCTGTGCGTCTACCAATTCCGCCACGAAGGCAGGCACTGTCTTAATGAATAAGACTATTTGAGTATAATATATTTTAATAATAAATTCAAGTGTTTTTACGAAATTTGACAAATTAGCACCTTTATGTTATAATATGCCTCAAATTTAGGGGGTTTATTGTGAAAAGGGATATATTAGATATCAAGATAGGTATATGTTTTTTAGAGGTAATTTTAGCTTCTGTTTTAATTATTTATTGTTATGTCGGTTTTAAAAGTGAAAATATTCAAGTTAATGCTTCCCTAGCAAAAAAATATGCCAACGGTAATAAAGAAGCACTAGTGGACTTCAAAAAGAAAAATACAACTAGTGATGTAATGTTACTTTCAAATGATAAACTAATAGAATCAGATGAAATAATTGTTACGAATCCAAATGCTGAAGATATGAAAGTGGACTATAAAATTTATATTCCAAAGGAACTCAACATAGATTTAAACAAATTAACAATCACATTAAATGATGGAACTATAGTTGATGACACTATTGAAACAACAAATAATTATATAGTTGTAAGTATTAATAATATTACTTTAAATGGTGGTTCAACTAAAAATTATGACCTATCGTTTTACTACTTTGAAAAAATAGATAATTTTAATTATTTATTCCAAGTAGAAAGTAAATAAAAAAAGTGAGAAATCACTTTTTTATTTTAGAATGATAAGAAAGGGCATTTATGTATTCAATATATTATATGTAAATTTGTATCAATTTGTCACAAAATATTTTAAAAGTCATATACATATTAACAAAATATGTTACAATTTGATATAATTTATTTAGGTGATATATATGAAAGTTACAGTTGCTATTAGCAATAGACATGTCCATTTAACAAAGGAGACGTTCAATAAACTTTTCCCTGGGGAAAAACTTGAAAGCAAAAGAGATTTAAATCAAGTCGGTGAATTTGCGTCTTTTCATACAGTTGACTTAGAATGTAATGGTCAAAAAATTGAACACGTTAGGGTTGTTGGTCCTTTTAGAAAGTATAATCAAGTAGAGTTACTTGGTAGTGATTTAACATTATTTAAATTACATGCCCCAACAAGAAGAAGTGGTGTTCTTGATGATACTCCAGGAATAACTATAATAAATGGTAATAAAAAAGTTAAACTAGATATGGGAGTAATACGTGCTGAAAGACATATTCATGTAAACACAAAAGATGCTAAAAAAATGGGATTAAGTGAAAGAGACGTTGTTATTGTTCATGGAAAAACTAGAGATTTTGATGCTAATATAAAAGTAAGCGATAATGGTTATTTTGAACTTCATATAGATAAGGATGAAGCCGCTTTATATGGGCTTGAGACGGGGGATGAAGTTGAATATGAGAAGTTGGAAGATAGGTAATATTCAAATAGATAATAAAGTTGTACTTGCACCCATGGCAGGCACTTCAAACGCAGCGTTTATGAAAATCTGTGAAGAGATGGGGGCTAGTTTTATGGTGACAGAACTTATTAGCTCTGAAGCGATTATAAGAGATAATAAAAGGAATGGAAGATATAAAAGTTCCTGTTGCTATACAAATATTTGGTAATAAACCAGAAGTTATGGCTGAGGCTGCTAAAAGAATAAATGCTCTTTATCCAGGCAAAATAATAGATATAAATATGGGATGTCCAGTACCCAAAGTTGCTATTAAAGCAAAATCCGGAAGTGCATTACTTAAAGATCCCGTTTTAGCTGGTGAAATAGTTAAAGCTGTTGTAAATGCAGTTGATGTACCAGTTACTGTTAAAATTAGAAGCGGATGGGATGAAAACCATATCAATGCAGTGGAAGTTGCCAAAAAACTAGAAGAAGCTGGAGCTAGTGCTATAACAGTTCATGCAAGAACTAGAGCACAAGGTTATGGCGGGAAAGCAGATTTAGATGTAATAAAAGAAGTAAAAGAAAATGTTTCTATCCCAGTAATAGGTAATGGAGATGTCAAATCAATAGAGGATTATAATCACATGATAGAGTATACAAAATGTGATGCTGTAATGATTGGGAGAGGACTTCTTGGCAATCCTTGGTTAATTAGAGAAATTATTAATAATAAGAAAGAAGATGTTTCAAAAGAAGAGAAAATAAATATGATTAAAAAACATTTTTCTTTATTAGAAAAATATAAGTCGCCAAAAGAAGCATTACTAGAAATAAGAAGTAATGCTATGTGGTATTTAAAGGGTTTACCAAATGTCGCTGAGTTAAAAACAAACATTTGTAAAACTAAAGATAAAGAATCATTTTTTAGTGTTTTGGATAGCTATCTAGCTAATCAATAACTTGCTCTTAAGCAACTATAATATACATTTTTAATTTGTTAAGATTAATTTGGAGGTAATTATATGGCCAAAAAGAGCAAATTAGAAAAAGTATATAAAGTTCAATATGAAGATGGATATTACTTATTTAAGTTGAATTCTATTTTGGAGAGGGAAAAAGTTACCAAGAATTCTATAATTGAAAAAAAGGATATTGATTTTAATAGTATGCAAAGACTCATTAAAGGTGATCTTACTAGAATTGATTTAAGTATTATTGCTAAGTTATGCAATGAACTTAATTGTAGTATTGAAGATATTGTAGAATATAAAAATAATTAAAAAGTTAAAAAAGCTCTTGACTAAGGAGCTTTTTTAGTTATATAATTAAGAAGCAATGCCTGATTAGCTCAGTCGGTAGAGCGCACGGCTGTTAACCGTTAGGTCGTAGGTTCGAGCCCTACATCAGGCGCCATTTAAAAAATAACCTCGGATTTCCGAGGTTTTTTTATTCATTAATATTATCAATTATTTTATTATATTCATTAAGTAGAGATGTGCTGTTAAACTTTAATTCATCATTCTCTATAATATAGTTATTCTTGTTACTTATTAGAAAATCAACAGCGTCTTTTATATAACCAAGCTTTGTTAAACTAGTATCAATAGAAGACATTAAGTTTTTCTCTGCGCTTGTTTTTCTTAAATTATTAACGATTTCGTTTTTATAAAAATCAACATATCTTTTATCTAAATCTTTATCATCTATATATGACATAATATTATCTTCGTCAAAAGAATCATTATATTTTTGTTGAATTTCTTTAAGGTTTTTGATAGAAGATTTGATTAATTCTTTTGAAACTTTCAAATCTTTACCATCTGAAGATAAGTTTTCAATTGTTAATATATTATCAGATTCATCATTAGAATAGAATTCTTTTAATTCATTTAAAATCTTAAGATTATCTTTCATATAAGATTTATATGCTTTTTCAACTTTACTATATTCATTTTCAGTAATAGTTCTACTAAGTCTTGCGTCTAATTCATCTTCGTCGAAGTTATCTGAATTTAGCACATGGTTAATACCAGATATTTCTTTCTTTAATAATGCTTCATTATGCACGTCAAGCGATAGACTAATTCCAAATAGAGCAATTACAAAACCAACAAGTATAATTACTATTGGAATAATGCTTTTTTTCTTTTCTTCTTTCATTGGATTTCCTCCTTTTTACATTATAACATAATTGGGTGAACAATTATAGTTTTAGTCCCTTGAAATGTAATAATCTTTTATGTATAATAACACTGAAGAGGTGAATAAATTGAAGATATTATGTGTAAATGCTGGTAGCTCATCACTTAAGTTTCAAGTATATGAAATGCCAGAAGAAAAAGTTTTAGTAAGTGGTTATATTGAAAAGATAGGACAGAAAGATAGTTTTTGGACCACTAAACTAAATGGAGAAAAAATAAAAAAAGAAAAATACTTAAAAAACCATACCGAAGCAGTTGATGTATTAATAAATGAATTATTAGAACATAAAATTGTTAAGAAGCTTGATGAAATAAAAGGAATTGGTCATAGAGTATTACATGGTGGAGAAAAGTATGCTGACTCTGTTTTAATAACAGATAAAGTAATAGATGATATAGTTGAGTTAACTAAACTTGGTCCACTTCACCATCCTGGTAATTTAGCTGGTATTCGTGCAATGAAAAAAGCACTTCCAGATGTACCAAATGTTGCAGTATTTGATACTGCGTTCCATCAAACAATGCCAAAAGAAAACTTTATTTATCCAGTACCATATTCTTGGTATACTGATTATGGTGTTAGAAAATATGGTTTCCATGGTACAAGTCATAAATATATTACAACAACAATGAAAGAAAAATTAAAGAAAGAAGATCCAAATTTAATTATATGCCATGTTGGAAGTGGTGCTAGCATCGCTTGTGTAAAAGATGGAAAATGCTATGATACAACTATGGGATTAACACCGCTTGACGGTCTTATGATGGGAACTCGTAGTGGTTCAATTGATCCATCTATATTACAATATGTAATGAAAGAGTCTGGTAAAGATATAGATGAAGTAACTAACGAATTAAACAAAAACAGTGGATTCGAAGGTGTATGTGGAAAATCCGATTGTAGAGATGTAGAGAGTTTAGCACTTGAAGGAGACGAAAATGCTAAGCTTGCAATAGATATGTACTGTGATAGAATAGCAAAATACATTGCAGATTACTATGTTGAACTTGAAGGAAATGTAGATGCAATTGTAATGACTGCAGGCGTACTTGAAAATGGTGCATATATGAGAAAAGAAATTATTAAAAGACTTGCTTGTTTAGGTCTAACAGTAAATGATGAAGAAAATGATAAGATAGCATCATTTAAAGAAGTTTCTGAAGGAACAATTAGTGGTGATGATTCTAAAGTTAGAATAATGGTTATACCTACTAATGAAGAAATAATGATTGTTAAAGATACATATGAATTAATAAAATAGAAAGCGGGAAAAAATGAATTCAAAGATAAGAGCGATTGCTAAAAGAATCAAAGAGCATAAAGATATAGTTATAGCTAGACATGTAGGTCCTGATCCGGATGCAATTGCTAGTCAAGTTGCATTAAGAGATGCAATAAAACTTAGATATCCTAGTAAAAAAGTTTATGCAGTAGGAACTCCAGTTGGTAAATTTAAATATTTAGGAAAACTAGATAAAACTCCTAATGAGGACGAACTTGATAATCCACTATTAATAGTACTTGATTGTCCAAATATTCATAGAATAGATGGTGTAACATTTGAAAAATATAAAGAAGTTATAAAAATTGATCATCATCCATTTGAAGATAAAATGGGAGAAATTGAGTGGGTAGCAGAAAATGCAACAAGTACTTGTGAAATGATAGTTGAATACCTAATAACAGCTAGATATAGAGCAAATAAAGCTATTGCAGAAGCATTATACCTTGGAGTAGTATCAGACTCTGAAAGATTCTTATTTCCATCTACGACATATAAAACTTTTGAACTTATGGCTATACTACTTAAAAACTCAAAGATTAATATTGGAGAGATATATCCTAAGTTATATTTAAGACCATATAATGAAGTAAAATTCCAAGCATATATTACAGAACATTTAAACTTAACAAACAATGGATTTGCATCATTAAAAATTAATAAAAAAATAATACAAAAGTATGGAGTAGATTCTAACACAGCATCTAACTTAGTTAATAGTTTCTATAATATTAAGGAAATTATATGCTGGGCTCTTGTGTCATATGATGATAAACAAAAAATATATAGAGTTAATATAAGAAGTAGAGGCCCAATCATTAATAAAATCGCTGAAGAATATAATGGTGGCGGACATGCATTAGCATCTGGAGCAAAAATAGAAAAGATGGCCGATGTCGACAAACTACTAAAAGCTCTTGATAAAGCATGTAAAGAATACAATAAAGAAGAGGAAAAGAAATAGTAAATACCTCTTTTTTTTTGCTTTTTTACATGCTATAATTCTAATAGGTGATAGAGTATGACTAAAGCTACTTATAAAAAAATAATGGGACTTATTACATACACAATACTTTTAGCGTTGTGTTTGTTTAAGTTTAGAGATATTACAGGAGCTATAGGAAGTGTATTTAAATTATTAACACCACTATGGACTGGACTAGTTCTTGCATTTGTTTTAAATGTTCCAATGTCAGCTTTTGAAAAGAAAGTTTTTGGAGCGACTAATAAAAAAATTAGGACAGCTTCTTTACTGATATCAATTCTATTAATATCACTACTATTTGTAGCAATATTCTCATGGGTAATCCCTGATTTAATAGATAGTTTAACAAGTATATTAAAACAAGTTCCAACGATGGTTAATGATTTCTATCATGGACTAAATAATCTGTTTAAAAATACAGAGCTTTCTAAATATCTAACTAATATAGATGGAACAAAGAATATCTCTAAGTTTATTTCATCTGGATTCTCATCTATAATTAATAACTTCACTGGAATAATATCAAATAGTGCAGTTGTGTTATTTAATCTATTTACAGGAACAATCATTGCAATATATTTCCTTTTTGGAAAAGAAAAAATGCTTGCTAATCTTCGTAAGGTAGAACTAAAAATATTCGATGATTCTATCGTTGTAAAACTAGATAAATTAGCAGCACTTGTTAATAAAGCTTTTCATGATTTTATTGCATACCAATGTCTTGAATGCTTAGTACTCGGATTACTAATGTTCATAGCATTTAAGATATTCAATTTCCCATATGCATTAACTATTGCATTCTTAACCGCAATAACCGCAGTTATTCCAATATTTGGAGCAACTATAGCTCTTATAGTTGGAGCAATACTAATCGCAACAGAAAGTATAAAACAAGCTATTATATTTATTATAGTATTTGAAATTGTACAACAACTTGAAAACAATGTTATATATCCACATGTTGTTGGAAAACATGTTGGTTTACCACCTATACTTACAATACTTGCAATTATTGTTGGTGGTAAAGTAGGTGGCTTTGTTGGAATGATTATATGTGTTCCATTAACTTCTGTTATCAACACATTATTTTGGTATTTTATGAAAAAAGATATACCAAAAATTTCACTTCCGGGGCCAAAAAAAGCCGTGACTGTTAAAGAAAAAAAATGACTTTGAAAAAAGTTGTTTTTTATTAAAAAAAACTTAATTTTTTGTTTACTTTTTATATGAATTTATTTATAATAAAAAACATTGACAAAAGAGGTGAAGATAATGCAAAATGAACTTTTAACATTAATACTTCAAGACCTCGTTATCTTTCCAGGCGAAGAGATAAAATTAGAATTCAGTAATGAAACATCTAAAAAAATAATTGATAAAGCAATTAATGATTATGATACAGAATTAATGATTGTAACACCTAAAAATAAACTTGAAATAAGTCCTAGTTTAAGTGACTTAAATGATGTTGGTATTAAGGTTTCAATCAAGCGTAAAATAATCCTACCAAATGGTAACACTAGAGTTACTGTAAGGGGTATAAAAAGATGTCTAATTGTATCTAAAACAATATCGTCTGGTTTTATTATATCTAAAATTGAAACTTTAGTTAGTGATGATTTTGATGCAGAAACAGAGTCTGCATACTTAAATAAAATTAAAAATTTAGTTAGTGAATATATCGATTCAAATAGTGAAGTATCTAACGATATAATCTCTATGGTAAATGAGTCTAGTAATTTAAATAAACTAGTAGATATTTTGTGTGCATCTATTCCACTTGAAAGTAGAGATAAACAAGACTTATTTGAAGAAACAGACTGCGTAACAAGAGCTAAAACTATTATAAAAGTATTATCTTCTAAGATTAAAGAAAACGATCTTGATAAAGAAATAGAAGAAGAGATTAGAAATAGTTTTGAACAAAACGAAAAAGATATATTAATACGTGAAAAAATAAGAGTTTTAAACAAAAAATTAAATGATACAACGGATGATAGTAGTGATGTAAATTATCTAGAAGAATTAAATAAGCTCGATATAGATAGTAAGACAAAAAAAGATATAAAATACGAAATCGATAGATTAAAATCAACTGTAGATAGTTCTCCTGAGTACAGTATGCTTAGATCACATTTAGATTTTTTGCTTGCGCTTCCATGGAATAAATCAAGCCAAGATAAAACTAATATCGATGAAACATTTAGTCACTTAAATAAATTACATTATGGTATGACTAATGCTAAAAATAGAATAGAAGAATACTTAATTTTAAAGAATAAAAATAAAGATTTACCTAGTCCTGTTTTATGCCTTGTTGGCCCTCCCGGAACGGGTAAAACTACCTTTGCAAGAGAGCTTGCAGGCTCTATTGGAAGAGAGTTTATTAAGATTAGTGTTGGTGGATTAAATGATTCGTCAGAGCTTATGGGACATAGAAGAACATACTTAGGCGCAAGCCCAGGTAAGATTTTAGATGGTATAAGAAAATGTGGAGTTAATAATCCAATTATACTTATCGATGAAGTTGATAAAATGGTTAAAGATTTTAGGGCGGACCCAGCAAGTACACTTCTTGATATATTAGACTCTAACCAAAACAAAACATTTATAGATAATTATGCTGGTATTGAGTTTGATTTAAGTAATATTATCTTTATTCTAACTGCGAATGATATCGGAAGTATTCCATTCCCACTTAGAGATAGACTTGAAATAATTGAAGTTAATAGTTATACAATATTAGATAAGATAAATATTGCTAAAAAGTACACTATGCCAAGACTTGGAAAAGAATATAATTTTGATAGTTCCAAAATAAGTTTTAGTGATGCTGTTTTGACTAAAATTATCACAGAATACACGGACGAAGCAGGTGTTAGAGATCTAGAAAGAAATATTTCTTCAATAGTTAGAAAAGTTTTAATAAGTGGATTAAAGGGAAGAACTATTATTAAAACTGGTGATGTTGAAAAATATTTAGGAAATGCTAAATTTGCTAAACTAACTAATAAATATAATGGAGTAGGTATTGCTAATATGGCAAGTAGAACATCAAATGGTGGACTAATACTAAACGTTGAAGCAGTATCATATCCAGGTAAAGGGTTAATTACTTCTGGATTACTTGGTGAATCCACAAGAGAAAGCGCAGTAGTTGCTCTTGGATATTTAAAGAAAAATTATAAAAAATTTAATATAGACTTTAATAAATTTAAAAATGCTATACACGTTCATATGTTATATGCTAATAGTAGAAAAGATGGTACATCTGGTGGTCTTGCAATAACAACGGCACTTTTAAGCTTATTTAAAGATGTTAAAATACCAAATGATATCGCTTTCACTGGAGAAATAACATTAAACGGAAGAATTCTTAGAGTAAAAGGTATAGAAGAAAAAATTATAAGCGCATATAACGATCATATTAAAAAGATATATATACCAATGGATAATATTAGAGATATTAGAGAATTAAGCATAAAAATAACAAAATCAATTAATATTATACCTATAAATAACTTTACAGAAGTTTACGAAGATTTATTTAATTAACTATACTAATTTATAAGGGTTAAGCTATAATAAATATAGGTGATTTTTGATGAGCAAAAAGAGAAGTAAAAAAGCCAAAAAAAGACGTTTAAAGGTTTTAAATATAATAACGAGTATACTACTTGTATTAGTCTCTGGATATTTAATATACAGTTTATATTCTGTAGATTTACTAAGTACTTTATACTTTGTAATTTTTTCTGGTGGACTAGTAGCACTAGATTTAATACTTATACTTATTTTAAATAAGAAGTTTAAAACATTTATAAAAGTTCCATTTTTTATAATCGCGGTTTTAATCATTGGAGTAGGTACTTATGGAATATATAACTTAAATAACACTGCTAACTTTATTAAAAAGGTTGTTAATAATGCTGGTGTTAGAGAAGAAGTGTTCTCGGTATATGTTTTAAAAGATTCAGAGTATGAAAAACTAACGGATTTAGATGGTAAAAATCTAGGTATATATAGTAAAGGTAGTGATCTTTTAGAAGAAGCTGTTGATAAGTTAAATAAAAAGGTTACTTTTGAAAATGAAGAAAAGTATGATGATATAGAAAAGCTTTTAGAAGCTGGTGACAATAAAGACGTGGATGCTTTATTTATTAGTGCATCTATGAAAGATTTAATGTCAGAGAATTATAATGATTTATTTATTAAATATAGAGAACTCGATACAATTGTAGTTGTTAAAAAAGAAAAGGTAACAAGAAGTAAAGTAAATGTTGCTAAAGAGCCATTTGTTCTTTATATAAGTGGTATTGATACAAAGGGATCTATTAATAATGTTGGTAGAAGTGATGTAAATATACTTGCAGTAGTAAATCCAAAAGAGGGTAAAATACTTTTAGTACATGTTCCTCGTGATTACTATGTAAAATTACATTCTAAACAGTCTTATGATAAACTAACACACTCTGGAATATATGGAATAGATGAGTCTCAAAAGACAATGGAAGATATTTTCTCAAGAGATATAGATTTCTATTTTAAAGCGAATTTCTCAACTGTTATTACACTAGTTGAAGCACTAGGCGGAATAACAGTTAATGTTCCAACATCATTCTGTGAACAAGATTCTAACCGAAGACAAGGTTATTACTACAATCAATGCGTTTCTAGAGGAGTTCAGACACTAAATGGTGAAAAAGCCCTTGCCCTTGCAAGACATAGACATGGTTTATCAAATGGTGATGTTTCAAGAGGAGAAAATCAAGAATTAGTAATAGAAGCTATAATAGAAAAATTAACATCAAAATCAGTCATAGCTAATTATTCAAGTATTCTTAGTTCTATAGATAATTATTTGGTTACTAACATGGATGAAAAAAG
Source organism: uncultured Muribaculaceae bacterium (assembly GCA_964407175.1). Lineage (GTDB taxonomy): Bacteria > Bacillota_I > Bacilli_A > RF39 > UBA660 > RUG11867. Next base: position 753 of record CAYOUK010000026.1, on the reverse strand, counting down.
CATTTCTAGACTAGTTAAGTTGCAACAAGAAAAAGACGTTAATTGGGAAATCGAGAGTCTAAATGTTTCTGGTGAAGGAGCATATAGAACAACATATTCTGGTGGAAGTGCTAAATTATATGTTATGATCCCAGATGATGCATCTATTACAAAAGTTAAACAAAAAATAAGCGAATATATGGGTGAAGACGTTCAAGAAGAGTCTGAATCTAAGGTTAAAACAAGTAAAAAATAAACTATTTTCGAAAGAAAATAGTTTTTTTATTCTAATAATGTGTTACAATATATCCTACATTAAATGTGAGGGGGCATATAATGAACGGTAGTAAAGAAAGAAAGTTAATCGAATTTTATAATGCTAATTTTGGAGATATAATTTATGCTAAAAGACCAGCTGCAAACCCTTTAGATGATCCAGAAAACAGGCATTCAACAGGGCCATTTATTGTGCTTACAAAAGTAAATGATAAACTTATTTGTTTTCCATGTACATCTAGTGAAGGGAAACTTCGATTTGAGATATTAGACCACTATGATGAATTACCAAAAGGCGGATATATTAACTTTAGATTTCTAACTGAAATTAGTGAGGAAGACTTTCTATATAGTCTAAGGGCTTCACTAAGTGAAAGAGACAAAGAACAAGTAAAAAAACATTTTGCCCTTTGTAGAAGGATTTTTCACTCTAGAGATTATGACGTGCAAAATTTAAATATAGATACAAATTTCAAGTTATCGCCAAGAGATATAGTA
>CAYOUK010000025.1:3313-11902 GCA_964407175.1 uncultured Muribaculaceae bacterium | reverse complement strand
AAGGGACATAATTATTATCATTATGTAAAAAAGATTGAAATTAGTAAAAAGAATTTCAGTACTATTCTTCTTCTAGGAGTAATATGTCTATGTATGAATATAATTACTCTAACAAAGACAGATTATAGTAGACTTATTAAACAGTGGAATAGAGAATACATAGTACAAAGATATGGTATTGTGATATATCATGTAAACGATATAATTCAAAATACTCAGTCTAAACTATCTGCATATTTTGGATATGATGAAGCTGCTCAAAAATTCCATGATTACTACGATAATAGGGAAATACAAGTGTCAAATAATAGATATACTGGTGTGTTTAAAGATAAAAATCTAGTACTTGTTCATATGGAAAGTATTATGAATATGTTTATAGATATGAAAGTTAATGATGAAGAGGTAACACCAAATCTAAATAAATTAGTTAGACAAGGATTATACTTCAAAAATTTCTATACTGAAGTTTCAACTGGAACTAGTTCTGATACAGAATTTACTTTAAACAATTCACTTATGCCAGTTGCTTCTGGTACGGTATTTGTAAGTTACTATGATAGAACATATGAAACTATCGAAAAGATGCTTAAAGAAAAAGGTTATTATACATTTAGTATGCATGCTAATACTGCTAGTATGTGGAATAGAGAAGCTATGTATAATAGCATTGGATATGATGATTTTTACTCAAAGACTTCATTTAATGTAACGGAAGATACAACAATAGGTCTAGGTTTATCAGATCATGAATTCTTTAAACAAGCTGTACCAATTCTTGAAAAAATAGAAAAAGATCATGACAAATATTCTGGAACAATAATAACACTTACAAATCATACTCCTTGGGAAGGTGGAGATTTATATGGTGAATTCCCACTTACTAAAACTGTAACTAGAATAAATGAAAAAACTGGTGAAGAGGAAACCGTTGAGGATAAATATCTAGAAGATACTAAAATAGGCGACTATATAAGAAGTGTTCACTATGCAGATAAATGTCTTGGTGAGTTTGTTGATTATCTATATGAAAATGATATGTTCGATGATACTGTAATAGTGTTCTATGGTGATCATGATGCTAAACTAGCATCTAAAGAGTATAACTACTTATTCAACTATTCTCCTGAACTTGGAAGACTTAAAACGGAGGAAGATGAAGGATATGTAAACTATGATTACTATGCAAATGAATTAAATAGAAAAACTCCTCTTCTAATTTGGACAAAAGATCATAAATATGTAAAAGAAATAGATTACTACATGGGTATGATAGATGTACTTCCAACACTTGGAAATATGTTTGGTTTTAGTAGTAAATATGCCCTTGGTCATGATATATTTGAAATTAAAAATGATAATATAATTCCATTCCCAAATGGTAACTTTGTGACTGAAAGAGTATATTACAATAATTCAAAAGGCGAGTATAAAGTATTACAAGACTCCGCAGTTATCGATGAAAAATATATAGAAACATCAAAAGATTATACCGAAAAGGTATTAGACTTATCTAATGATATTATTGTGTATAATCTTATTGAAACAGAAGGGGATAAAACTAACAATGAGTAACAAAAAAAGAAAGATAATTTTATCTATAATCGCTTTTCTAATAATCGCAGGTATATCTTGTGTAGTAATATTATTTAGATCAAGTATAAATAATGTTATTACTAAAAAGAAAGCCTCAAGTGAAGTAATAGATACTATAAAAGGATATGGATATACTTTAGAAAAAAGAGATACTAAATTATTTAAAGATAAGTTTAATAATCTAAAAAAAGTATTATCAAGTGATGATGTTGATTTTGAAGAATATGCAAAAGATTTATCAATGCTTTATATAATAGATCTATATACTATTAATAATAAAGATAGCAAATATGATGTTGGAAGCACTGAATATATTTATGAAGCAGCAAAAGAGAATTATGAACTAAAGGTAAGAGATACTCTTTATAAATATGTTGAAGAAAAAACTAAAAAGAGAACTCAGAAATTACCGGAGGTCTCAGATATATTAGTTAAAGATATAAATGAATCAACATATGAATTATATGATACAGAATATGAAGGATATACTGTTGATTTAACATTTGAATATGTTGAAGATTTAGATTATGATGAAGAAGCAACTATAGTACTAATTAAAGATAATGATAAATTATATATAGTAGAACAAAAAGAAAAAGATGAAAAAGAAGATTAATAAATCTTCTTTTTTTGTATTATTTACAAACTCCTTTAATATAATTAGTTAGAAAAGGAGTTTATATGAAAAAAATAAAACTATTAATTATGCTTTTGGTAGTTGGTCTTTTATGCGCATGTTCTTCTAAAAATAATGATGTTGTAAATAAATTCATTAGAAAAATTGATAATACTAAATCATATAGTATAGTTGGTACTATGGAATTAAGAAATAATGAAGACGTATATAAATATGATGTAAAAGTAGATTATAAATATGATAATTATTATAAAGTAACACTTACAAATGAGAATAATGGGCATAAACAAGTAATACTTAAAAATGAAGAAGGGGTTTTTGTCGTTACGCCTGCACTTAATAAAAGCTTTAATTTTCAAAGTAAGTGGCCAGAGAACTCAAGCCAAAGTTACTTGCTTAAATCAGTGGTAAAAGATATTAAAAATACAAAAGATATAAAAACATATAAGAAAAAAGACCAATACGTAGTTGAAACAGAAGTTGATTATCCAAATAACAGTAGTTTAGTTAAAGAGAAAATATATTTTGATAAAACTTCAAATATAAAAAGAGTATGTGTATTAGATAAAGATGATAATGAAATAATCAATATGAAATATATTAAAGTTAAATATAATGAAAGATTTAACAAAGGAAACTTTAAACTTGAAAATTTAATCAAAGTTGAAAAGCAAAAAGAAGATAATAATGAAAGTACTGAAGAAAAAGAGACAAGTATCTTAGATAATATAGTTTATCCTTTATATCTTCCAACTAATACTCATCTTGATACAAAGGACACTGTTGAAACCCAAGGGGGAGATAGAGTTATTATGACATATACTGGAGGAAAACCATTTATGTTAATAGAAGAAATGAGTAAACCCAGTGAAGATTTAGAAGTTACTTCTATATATGGAGAACCACTTATGCTTACACAAGCAATTGGTGCGTTAAGCGAGAATTCTCTAGAGTGGCAAAGTGATAATATTAATTACTACCTTTCATCTTCATATTTGACTAGTGAGGAGATGATGACAATCGCAGAATCGCTTGGTGCAAAGGAAGTAATAGAGATTACTAACGATAAATAGTTACAACGATGTAACTGTTTTTGTTTACAAAAATATATAAAAAAGGTACAATTAAGATAGTGAGGTAGTGTATATGCAAAACGATATTGAAGCTATTAAAATTTTAACGGAAAAGAATATTGTTTTAAACAACACTAAAGTAACTGCAAACGAGAACACAGGGGTAACTAAGGAAAATTATAACGAAGAAAATGCACAAGTTGAAACAATGAAAGTAACAACAAAAGGAGCAACAACTTATAATGATGTAAACGATAGAGATATTGATGCAGTTAACTATGTTACAGAGAAGGGGTATATGCTTGGTACTAATGATGATACATTTAATCCAGATGGCAAAATAACAAGAGCTACAATGGCAAGTGTATTATACAATATGGCAGGAAAACCAGAGGTATCAGGTAATAGTCAATTTAATGATGTAACAAACACTGCTTGGTATAGTAAAGCAGTTATTTGGGCAGCAGAAAATGGCATAGTATCTGGTGATGATGCCGGGAAATTTAATCCAAATGATGAGATAACAAATGAACAAGCATTAACTATGTTAAGACAATATGGTAACTATATGAACTTAGATACTAATGCATATCTTAATATAAGTGATTATAGTGATTATGGTAATGTAAGCGATTGGGCTAAAGAAACTATGTCATGGGCTGTAGATAATTGGGTATATAAAGGTGATACACTAAACCCACAAGCTGGTGTTACTAGAAGTGATCTAGCTAATTATATAAAGGGATTTGAAACTACATATGCAAATGATATTGCATTTAGAAAAGCGGGTATTAATCCAATCTTATCAAAGAATGTTAAACCTGATATAAATCCAATACAAGATAATATTAATTCTACTCCTAAAGATAATACAAGTAACGCAAATGACACACAAACACCAAAAGAAGAACCAGTACATGAAGCAGAACAACCAAAGCCATCAGTTGTTGATGTAACAGCAGATAGTAATTCTTCATCAGATAATCACGTTGTTGAAACTATGGAAGAAAAAGAAACAATTGAAAAAGAACCAGAAGAAGTTCCAGTTACGTCTAAATACACTGATGTTTCAGGTGAAATAGCAAAAGCTGCTAATTATGTTTCTGAAAGAGGTATAATGGTAGGAACAGATGAGTATAAGTTTAGTCCAAACAGTACTTTAACTCGTGCTCAATTAGTTCAAACATTATATGCAATGAGCGGTAAACCATATACTGGACAAAATAATACATTTAGAGATGTAGATGATAGTAAATGGTATGGAGATGCAGTTACATGGGCACAAAATGTTGGTCTTGTCGCTGGTTATACTGATGGAACATTTAGACCAGATCAAGCTGTAACTAAAGAAGAGATGACTGCCATTTTAAAACAATTTGCAAATCTTGCTGGTAAGAATACTAATAATTATAATATTTCATCTATTAATAGTTATGGTGATGTAAACGATGCAAGTAATTATGCAAGAGAATCACTTGCATGGGCTAAAGAAAATGGTATTATCAATCCAACTGGTAATTCATTAAATCCTAAAGCTGAATTAACACGTGCAGAATTAGCAGTTGCACTTATGGCATTTGATCAAGGATATAATAATGGTACAGGAAGAGTAAATAATATAAAAACTGCTAAAACAAATCCTAATAAAAAAGTTGATGATGCTGCAATTCTAAATTCAATACAACAAAGATATAATTCTATGCCAGGAAAACCATATAGTGGTATGTGTGGCGCATTAGTATGTGATATGTTACAATCACAAGGTTTAATTTCAGATGCTGATAGAGTTTCAAATGGATGTGATCAAGCTTTTGCATTTGCTAGAAACGGTAAAACATCAACAGGATACAAAGTAATCGGCTATCCAATGAATAAAGATAACGACAAAGCACAATTCGAAAAAATGATCGCTGATAATAATGGATCAGTAGAAAATGTTGTCGTTAGTATTGCTGGATATTCTGGCGTAAATGATCCAGAATATGGTAACAGAGGACCAGCAGGACACGTAATATTAATTTCTAAAATAGAAGGTGGAAATGTTTACTTTATTGATAACTGGAAGTTAACAAATAATAAACCTACTAAAATGTCTATCGATGAATTTGAACACAAAGTGTTTGATCGATATGGTGATGGATGTTATATGGCTGTTGTAACAAATCAAAAAGTATAATTATTAAAAGGTGGATAATCCATCTTTTTTTTATATCTTCCTTTACTATTTTTGTAAAAACTGGTATATTTGTTATAAGGTAGGTAATAGCATGAATTACGATATAAAAGCATTAAAATCGTTAGTTGATAATAACATAAATTTAAACCTCGAACAAGCAGAATTAAATAGTAATGTAGCTACAGAAACCGTAGATTTAACTGCTAATAAACCAAATAACGAAATTGATCCAACTAAATATGTTATGGAAAAAGGTTATATGCTTGATTCAACAAATGGCTCTTTTAATAGTGAGGGTAAAGTAACTCGTGCTTATATGGCTCAAGTTTTATATAACATGGCCGGAAAACCTGAAGTAACACCAAATAGTACATATAGTGATGTAACAAATTCCGCTTGGTACAGTAAAGCAATTACATGGGCAACTGAAAATGGAATTGTTTCAGGATACGACGATGGAACATTTAATCCAAATGCTGAACTAACAAACGAACAAGCTCTTGCTATGCTCAGAAAGTATGGAGATTATAAAGATTTAGATGTTAATGCTTATGTAGATATCAGTAAATATAGTGATGCAAGTAGTGTTAGCCCTTGGGCTAGAGATACTATGTCATGGGCTGTAGATAACTGGGTTTATACAGGTGATACTCTTAATCCTCAAGGTGTGGTAACAAGAGGAGATTTAGCTAGTTATATAACTGGATTTGAAACAACTTATGCAAATGACTTAGCTTTTAGGGCAAGTAAGATTAATCCAATCTTATCTGGTACAACTGCGCCTAAAATAGATCCAATATATGATGGTATTGATGAAGCTAAAACAGGCTCTACAACAAGTGAAACAACTGAAGATAGTCCTCCTGCACCAAGTGTAAGAGAGCAAGAGGAAAACCCTAATTCGACAATATATATCGGTGAAACAGAACCAGAAGAAGTTGATCTTACCCCAGGTTCACCAGATTCTCCTATTCACTATGGAGAAACTCCTCAAGAAGAAGAACCACAAGACAATCCAACAGAGACTGTACATGAAGAAGTAGTGCCAGATGATACAGTACCAACTAATCCTACATATGTTGAAGTTGAATATAATCCTTCAGATGATATTGTTCATCAAAAAACATTTAAACAATCAAGAGAATATAGCGATGTCTCTGTTGAAGATATGGCAGTTGTTAACTATGTAAGTGAAAAAGGTTATATGGTTGGAATGAGTGATACAACATTTAATCCAAACGTTAATCTTACAAGAGCTCAAATGGTTCAAGCGTTATATAGTGCTTCTGGTAAACCAAAAATATCATCAAATTCACAATTTACGGATGTACATCAAGATGACTGGTATTACGATGCAGTTACGTGGGCAAAACAAAGTGGTATAGTTGGTGGATATGATAATGGTGCATTTGGTCCAGATGATGTATTAACTAATGAACAAATGGTTGCAATCATGCGTAAATACGCTGATTATAATGGTTATGATATAAGTTCAAGTGGAAACTTAAATGGATATTACGACGCTTCAGATGTTAGTAATTATGCCAAAGAGTCTATGTCTTGGGCAATAGATAATAATTTATATGAAACTACAAGGGGAGGACTAAATCCTAAAAGAGCTGTTTCAAGAATTGAATTTGCAAGATTAATAACCAACTTTGATAATCACTATGATAGAACAAATTTATATGATAGTAATGGAGAAACAAATAATGTCCAAACAAATGAAAACAAAGAAACAGCAAACTTAAATACCAATGCAGAAAGAATAAAAGATCCACTAAAGACTTACGATACTAAAATCCCATATAAATCAACACAATCTGAAAGAGAAGCATATGTTAGAAATGCTGGTTATATGGTTGGTGATGATACAGGCTTTAATCCAAATGGCCAAGTAACTCGTGCTCAGATGGTTCAAGTATTATATGCTAAAGAAGGATATCCAAATAAAGGGAATGCAACATTTAGAGATGTAGAATCAGATAAATGGTATGCTGACGCTGTTTCATGGGCTAAAACTAATGGTATAGTTGGTGGTTTTGAAGATGGAACGTTTAGGCCAGATGAAGCAATAACAAATGAACAAATGATGACTATTATGAAAGCATATGCTACATATAAAAGAAATTATACTGGAGCAAGTAGTGGTACTATTTCATCTATTAAAAATACTGTTGATTCTCATGAATATTCTGTTGAATCACTTGCATGGGCATATGAAAACAAATTATTTAATGATAGTAAAGTAAATTCTTTATATGATATAAAAGCTAAAAATATTGCAACAAGAGATGACATGGCAGGCCTTTTAATGGGGTATGACAGAGCTTTTGACAAAGATAAGTATAACAATATACCTAAGACTATTTTAACAAAGGATCAAGCGGTAAAAGAGGGAATATATAGAGTTAATAGTGTTTCAGAAAGATTTAAAGCTTATGATGACGTTTATAAAACAGATGCTTATGGTGCAACTCAAGATGAACCAAAAAACTTATTTGTAAAATCCAGTTCAGAAGAAGCATTATATCAAGACAATAGTATTTCAGGTCAAAAAGCACAAATATTAAATGAAGTAATTAAAAATCACTATCCAGAGACAGACTTAAAACAAAGGTTAGATATAGCGAAGGTATTTAGTAATAGAGGTTGTAATTATACAGCGGTTGCTCAAAGTTTTATGTTATCTATCTTAGAACAGCCTAATGGAGAACAAATGTTTGAAAGAATATATGGTTTCTCTCCATATGTTACTGATGGAAATACTAAGGAATTAAATATAACTGCAGTTGCAATGGATATAATGCTTGATCGTTATAAATATTTATCATATGATGAATTTTTAGATAAAGCTAGAGGAACTAATTATGAATATGATCATTATAAAGAATACTTTAATTCTAAAAACATAGGCTATTCATATGAAATAGCAAAAGTTGGTGATTTTAATATTGGTAATCAAAATACGTATTCACAGAGTGCAGTTAATGATGCTTTTGAAAAAATATATAACTATAGTAATAAACATCCTAAAAGTGTATATGTTGCGTGTGGATGGGATTATGATTTAAATACTCCAATTCATGAAGATAAAACTATTAATG
>CAYOUK010000025.1:0-3303 GCA_964407175.1 uncultured Muribaculaceae bacterium | reverse complement strand
ATCGGATTATGATTTAAATGAAATGAAATCTGATAATTAAATAGATATTAATACATATAATTATATTCAAAGTAAATTACGTGGTACCAACAATTATAATGAAGTACCCGCACATAGTGTATCTGTTACAGGTTATGTAGATGATAATATAATTGTTTCATCTTGGGGAAGCGAATATGCACTTCCAATACAGCAGTCATTTAAAAATGATGGTACAACACATGATACTTCTGGTGAGACTGTTTATCCAGAATTAAGAATAGCAGCGTTAGATTTTGACTTTACTGGTATAGGAGGGGTTAGATAATGTATTATAATTATGATAGAGTAAATTATGATGAACTTGGAATAACTAAAGAAGAGTTCATATCTCTTCAAATAAAATACAAGAATCTTCTAGAAACATATCTAAAAGATATAATAGATGTTAATGATATTAATAAATATCTCGATTCTATGGAACTATCTATTTTAGATCGTCCAGACAAATATCCATATCATAAAGATTCAAACTTAGGAAGTAAATACATTTATTTAAGAAATAATATGCATATAGAAAGACTATCAAAAGAAGAATTTGATGTATTAAAAAACAAATTAGATATCGAATTTGTTAAAAAAACATATGAAATAGTTGCATATGAAAAATTAGAAGATGCTAATATATTTGTTGGAACTCCAATCCCTGAAAGAGAAGTAAAAGCAAGAAGTTTTATATTCGAGTTTGCACATGATACCAGAAATGAAGATATGGAAGCTATGAGAAGAGCAATAAGTGCATACGAATATTTAAAGACATGGATTCAAAAGTGTAGTGAAAAAAATCAAATACCAATGTCATTCTATGAAAACGATGGATTAATGTAATATAAAAAAGACTAGATTTTATAGTCTTTTTTTCTTTATTGTTTTTGCTTTTTTTCCATATATTTGGTATACTAGCTACTAGGTGATTGAAATGAGAAAAAATAGAGAAGCAAGTATCAAAGAAGAAAAAAAATTAATAAAACAAACAAATGAAGATACTAATATGGTAAGAAAGTTTTTCTTAATCTTAATAGGTGTAATTTTAATATGTGTTCTTATTTATTTTTTAACTACTAAGACTTTTAGTGATAGTTCTAAAACTAATACTGAAAGTACTAATGCAAGTATTACTTATGACACAATTAATGTGGTTAACATATTTAATAGACCATATGAAGAATACTATGTTATGGCATATGATTTTAATGGAGAAAATGCTGGGGATTATACAAATGCAGTATTAACATATAAAAATGAATCAACTAGTATTAAAATATATTCATTAGATCTAAGTTTAAAACAAAACAATAGTCATGTTGGAGATAAGAGTAATAAAACTGCTAAAACTGCAGAAGAAATAATGTTTAATGGTCCAACTTTAATAAAAATTAAGGATGGAAAAATCAAAAATTATTACGATAGCCAAGATGCTATATTAGAGGTACTTAAATAACACATTTTATGTGTTATTTTTTATACATTTATGTTATTATAAGCACTGGTGAAACTTCATGAGAAAGGTATTTAATTTTGTCGATATAATAATTATTGTTTTCTTAACGACAATAGTGGCCGCAGCTTTAGGTGGATTTTTAATATACACTAATAAAACTGCTAGTGACGATATAGACGATAACTTAAAATACTTTTATGAAGCATATGATAAATTAAAAGATAATTATTATGAAAAAGTAAGTGGAGAAGATTTAATAAATGCTGCAATTGAAGGAATGTATAGTGCAACAAGTGACCCATATACTTCTTATTTAAATGATGAAGATACTAATAATTTAAATAATGCTTTAAATGGTAAGTATAAGGGTATTGGTATTATTATTGAAAAGTGCAATGATGGTTTTAAAATAATAAATGTAATTGAAGCATCTCCAGCGTATAAAGCTGGACTTCAAATAGATGATATAATCACTGAGATAGATCTTGATGACGTAAAAGATTTTAGTATAAATGATGTAACAAAGATAATTGATGAAAATGAAAACGATACCATTAATTTAACTATAAAAAGAAAAGATGAACTATTATCTTTTGATGTCGATATTAAAACAATGTATATTCCAGTATCAAATTATAAACTACTAGATGATAATATTGGATATATCAGTTTAACATCATTTAATGAAAACTCATATACTCAGTTTAAAAACAATTTAGAAAGTTTAGAAGAATTAAATATTAATTCACTTATAATTGATCTAAGAAATAATTCTGGTGGTTATTTGGATTCCGCTAAAAGAGTCGCAGAGCTATTTTTGAAAAAGGGGAAAATAATATATTATTTAGATAAAAAAAATAAGTTAACAAGTATTAAAGATGATACAAAGGAAAAAAGAAACTATAAAATATCTATAATAATTAATAAAAAAAGTGCCAGTGCAACAGAAGTTTTAGCATCCGCATTAAAAGATTCTTATGGAGCGGTGTTAGTTGGTGAACAAAGTTATGGCAAAGGTGTAATTCAGGAAAAGGATACACTTAAAAACGGTAATATTGTAAAGTTTACAACGGCAAAATGGTTGACACCAAAGAAAAAAAGTATTGACACTATTGGTGTTAAACCAGATGTAGAAGTTGCTCTTAATGAATCTATTTATGTTGTTGATGATTTGATGAGTGATACCCAGGTTTTAAAAGCAGTCGAAGTGTTAAAATAACATTCGACTTTTTTTGACAATGATTTACATAATACTACATAAAATATTCTGGTCTTTTGACGCTCTTTGTTTTATAATAAGTATGCGTAGTAAAATAAAGGAGATGCTTATGAAAAACAAAATACGCGCATTACTAATCGATGGTGAAGATAAAACCGTTAATGAAGTAAAGAAGTATTTTAGTAGTTCTACAGTAGTCGAAGTTGAATATTTTGCTAGTGATGGTATGGAAGGTATTAATCTTCTTAAAAAGTACCATGATGAAATTGATGTTGTAATAATGGATACACTTCTTTCAAAAAAAGATGGACTATCAGTCTTAGAAGAGTTATCTAATATGGAACACAAGTTTTAAACAATCCTAACGTGCAGTGCAAGGAATAATATTGTTTTTTCTAGAATGGATGATTATGATATTGATTATATTTTATTAAAACCATATAATCCAAAGGATCTAGAAAACGTTATTAATTCTATATTCAATAAAAATATAATAAATGAAAATAGTAACCTTGAAAATAGAATAACAAAAATGTTACATTCACTTGGTATTCCATCGCATATTAAAGGATATCAATATATTAGAGAAAGTATATTACTTATA
>CAYOUK010000024.1:0-12068 GCA_964407175.1 uncultured Muribaculaceae bacterium | reverse complement strand
AGATTATTGCTTAATTTTGCTATTGTATATGCTTAAGTGTTAATAGTTTAATTTTGCTATTGTATATTCTTAAGTGTTAATAGTTTATTTTTAGCTAGAAAATTAATATAACTAGTTTATTTTTCATAATAATATTATGTAAAATTTTATTATACTTATTCATATATTATATCAGGTGATAATATGTTTACTCTTATAAAAAACTATGTAGAAAAAATGACTATTGAAGACGTTAATAACTATGCTTTAAAAAACGATATTCATTTATCTAAAGATGAACTAGAATTCACATATAAGTTTATAAAGAAAAATTATGAAGTGTTATATGCCAATCCAAATATTGATTTATCTAAGTTTAAATCACATTACTCTGATGAAAACTATATTAAGATAAACAAACTAATTGAAAAAACAAGAAAAAAATATACGAGCATTTAACTCGTATATTTGTTTACTAATGAATCCAAAGGTGCTGTGATAAAAACCCGCTCGCACACAGGTGGGTCATCACATGATATGCTTTAGGATCCTTGGTTTTACAAGTTTTCGACACCGCACATCAATTAGATCCCCAATTAATCACATTTAGTCGGTTTTATATGCTTCCCTTTGGACAATTTAAGTATAGCACATTTTTTATAAAAAATAAATCATAAAGAAGACCTCTTTACACTATAATTAATTGAGGTATATATGAAAAAATTAATAAAATCAAGTAAAAACCTTGCTTTTGCTCTATCTTTTATCCTATATAATTTGATAATTACTTTACTTATATATTTTTACATTATTTCGTATAGTAAGTCATATATAATAATATTTATATTAAATAATATACTACTATTTATAATTGGAATACATCGTGGTAAAAAGATAGATAAAAAAGCTTATTTAAAAGGTTTAACCTTTGGTCTAATAGTAGATGTAATACTAATTATACTTAACTTAGTATTTATTAGATTATTCGGAGTTAAAACTATTGTTTATTACTTACTAATTATCATAACATCTATTATAAGTCATGTATTTGGAATAAATTTAAAAAGAGATTAACTACAAATCTCTTTTTCATATTCATAATCAAATGTACTAAAGATTATATCTTTACTTGTTCCCTCACATACAACAATTGAATACTTATCATTGTTATATTTCTTTTGACCACCATCATAATATATTTTATATCCCGTAGTATCATTTGATGGTGTTGCTAAGGACAATATCTTACTTAAAGTAACTTTCTTTGTTTCAAGCGCTTCTTTTAATGGATATTTAGTTCCATCTTCCATAATTACTTCTATATTACCAACGTTATAGCTGTAATACATTTTATCATTATAAGTAAATAGTAATGTTTTAGGACTTTCTTTTTCTTCAAGAGTTATTTGAAATGGATAAGTAGTTAATATGTTATTCTTCTTATAAATAATAAAATTAACTATAAATAATACAAAACTTATAAAAGCAGCGATTATCATTATTACTTCTATCATTTTTATCTTATCTTTATGAGAAACATATGCAAGAACTAAAGAGAATATAAATGTAGCTGCTAGAGCAACACATATCCCAGCTTTGCTATCAAACACACCGATAAAAGATATTGCTAAAATTAACAATACTAATACTGACAAAGCATATATTATTTTTTTCTTTCCACTTAATTTCATAAATCCTCCTATACAGACATCATTTTACTTATCAAAATTATTATATCATTTTGAAATAAAAATACAATTAAAAGACCTAAAGCCAGAAAAGGGCCAAATGGTAATTCTCCATTTGAGTCTTTTTTATTAGTTATGTAAAAAGCATATGGTAAAGCAAGAGTTGATCCTAGAACAAGGGCAATTAAGAATTCTTGAAATGGAAGAACATATCCCATTAAAAAGGCAAATTTAATATCACCACCACCAAGTGATTCTCTCTTGAATACTAGATCCCCAAAGGTCTTTATTAAAAACATTAAAACAAACCCAAATACACCCTGTAAAAAACTAGAATACCACTCGCCTATTCCTCCTCTAAAATAAACAAAGATTATAAGTAGAATAATACCAATACTTATAGTGGTATCAAGTACTTCCATATATTTAAAATCACTAATAGATATCGATAATAATATACATGATAAAGTAAGACCAATAAACATATTTGCAGATAAACCATATATATGATATGAAATAACAAATAATAATCCAAGTATTAGCTCAGAGAAAAATGCCCATCTATCTATTTTTTTATGACAATATCTGCATTTCCCTTTTAAGACAATAAATGAAACAATTGGTATCATATCATATGGTTTAAGTGACTTACCACACATGTCGCAGTGACTTCTTGGTTTTATTATCGATTCTTTATTTATACTTCTATTTACATATACACATATAAATGAACCAATAACACTTCCTAATATAAACATAAAGATATACATTTAGTCACCTCACGAAATAATAGCATTATATAGGTCAAACATAGGCATAATAACTGCGAGCATGACCGCACCTATAACAAATGCTAAAATAATTATGAGTATTGGTTCAATAAGAGTTTCAAGAGAATGCACAAGCACACTATGTTCTTCTGAAGTATATTCACTAACCTTCTCCATCATAGTATCCATTTCACCAGTATTTTCACCCGTTATTATCATATGATAAACCATTGGTGGAACAGCAAAATGATTCTTAAATGCTTTTGAAATCTTTTCTCCCTTAGCAATGTTATTTATCGTCTTTCTAATAATACTCTTATAAATTTCATTATTCGTTAAATTCTCAAGTATATTCATTGAATCAGTTATATAAACATCATTTCTAAGTAATGCTGAAAAAGTCTTAGTAAATATAGTTAATTCATTATACTTTATTATCTTACCAATTAAAGGTAGTCTAAGCAATATAACTTGAACAGCATATCTAAATCCCCTAACTTTCTTATAAAGAATATAGTTAATAAATACAAGCCCCATAATTATCAGTAATATTAAACTAGAATAATCTTTTAAGAAATTACTTAAGTTTACTATAAACTTAGTCCATGATGAAAGTTCTGCCCCTGCGCTTAAGTAAATAAGTGAAAATCTTGGAACAATAAATCTAATTACTACAAATATAACAAGTATTGCAAATAACAATATTATTATTGGATAACTAATAGCGTTTATCATATCTTTATGAATCTTATTTAGTTTAATATAATATGATTCTAAGCTATCTAAGGCTTCTTCTATATTTCCAGTCGCTTCAGATGATTTTATCATGTTGATATACAAACTTGGAAAAGAATTATTCTGATGTGATAAAGCAGATGAAAGAGGCTCACCAATATTTAAATAATAAAGTATAGACAATAATACTCTTTGTTTATATTTATTTCTAGATTCCTCTTTAGCTAGTAGTCTAACTGCTTCAGTTAAAGTCATCACTGCCTTTTTATATGTTTTTATTTCTGTTGTTAAAAATATTAAATCTCTAGTTCTAAACTTATTATAAATATACTTAGACTCTCCAAAAACAAACTCTATTAATTTACTTGTTTTTAGAGATAAAACAAAGTACTCTTCACCTGTTAAAAAGTCATATACATCCTTTCTGCTATAAGCAAAGAACGTATTAGAAAATGTATTTCCATCACTATCAGACACTTTATATCTAAATGGCTTTAAAGTCTTATATTTAATATTATAATCATCTATTTCTTTACCAATGTTATCACTTATTTTACTATAAGAATTAATAGTTCTTTTGCTTACCTTCTTATTGCTATGTTTAAATACCCTTTTAAGAGGTAATATAAGTACATATAGGAAAATATAGTAAATACCCATACATATATGTAAAAATACGTCTATTATAGCTTCTAAGATATGGTATACCAAAAGAATAAAGCGTGATAAAAATGTCTTTTCAAATCTTGTCTCAGGCAATTTTATCACTCTCCTTTATATTCTAAGAAGATTATACCATATTTAAATAAATAATTAAATTCTTTTTTCTAATACCAAAAATCACTTTAAAAATACAACTATTATTTATACAAAAAAGATTTATATAATGCATGATATACTATAGAAGCTTAATTAAGCGTATGTGATCACAACAAAATATAGTAGAAAGAAGGTATAAGTTAATTGAGAAGCAAGATAAAATGGTTCAACAACGAAAAAGGTTATGGTTTTATTGAAAACGAAAACGGATCAGACATATTTGTTCATTATACTGAAATAATTATGGATGGTTATAAAACGCTTAAAGAAGGTGAAATTGTCGAATTTGATTTAGTTGAAACACCAAAAGGATTACAAGCGCATAATGTTGCAAGCAAAAATGTAGTTAATTGCTAATTGAAGTAAACTAAATTTCTCGCAGTATGAGAAATTTTTATTTTGCCAAAAAAAAGGATGATCTAAATCATCCTATTATTTTAGATTTGTCTGAAAGCATTCTTTCTTCTTAAGAAGTATAATCCAGCACTACCAATAGCAACTGTAGTAATTGTTATTAGATATGGATTATCAATACCAGTCTTTGGATTCTTAGGTATTAATTGTTCTTTAGAAGTAACTTCAACAGTTGTTCCTGAAGCAACAGTTATTCTTTGTACTTCAGAATTTACTTCGAAGCAATCAGGAGCTTTTTGTTCTTGGAAATAATATACTCCTGGTTCTAATTTTTCAGTTTGAGTTTTTCCGTCTTCTTTAGTTATTAATGTAACAACTACTTCACGACAATCTTCATCTTTACAAACAGCATATTCAGCACCAGCTAATGTACAAGATCCGTCTGGTTCTTCAGCAGGAACCTTATTTACATAAGCTTCACCTTTTTTGAATTTATTTGTAGCACGGAATACACCATTTTCTTTAGATGGATCGCTGTCACTTTGAGAAATAGTTACAGGATATATGTTTTCATCTATATCGTATAGACCATTATCTGGACCTTTAACTTCTTTAGCATAATATGTTCCAAAAGGAATATCATGTAAAGTATTTGTTTCAAAACCTACGCCTTCAACGTAAGGACCAACTACTAATGTTCCCATATCGTCTCCAGCTGCGTTTGTTACTTTAAATTCTGCGCCTTGAAGTGAGTATTTTTCAAGATCACTATTTAATAAGCTTTCGTTATTTGAATATTTAATTAGTTTTAATGTTCCTAACCTAGGAGCATTAGAGAAAGAAATTGTCTTAGAAGATCCAGAGGTTACTCTTACCGTTTTTTCTTGAGTATTAACTTTAAATCCTTTTGAAGCATCTTTTTCTTTAACACAATATGTGCCTGGCTCTAAGTCTTCAACTATCACATAATCCTTGTCATCATCAATTGTATATGTTCCTTGTAAGGTTCCAACTCCGCATGATCCTTGATATACAAGGAAAGTTGTTCCGTTGAAAGTATAGTTACTATTTCCATTTAAATTAATTGTTCTATCTTCAAGAAGCGCTGATTTTTCAATGATAATACCGCCTCTTATAAGTGTGTTTTCTACCTCATGCAAATCGATTTCTTGAGCCTCTTCACTATCTTGTACAGTAAATTCCTCAGCAAAATCGGCTTTCTTATAACCTCTAGGTGCGCTTCTTTCAGTAATACAATATGTTCCAGGTTCTAGATTATCTTTTGTTGCATATCCATCATCACCACTTGTTATGTTAGCTATTAACGAGCCTTCACAACTATTTCCTTGAGCATTTACTGAACCGTCATATATTGAGAATACTGCACCAGCTAATGCTGCACCTTCTTCATCAACTTTCTTGATTTTTACACTACCTTTTTTCTTCTTTATGTTTACGGCAGTATAAGTATGAATATGACTCTCATCAGCTGTATTAATTCTGAATGGATGATCAGCAGCAGTTTTATATCCTTCAGGTGTTACTGACTCACGAATACAATAATCTGTATCTAATGCAATTACAGATTGAGCTTCCCTTTTTGCTTCAGAATTTGATGGTGTTATTGTCTCAATTAATTCACCAGTTCCACAAGCACCTTTATAAAGCTCAAATGATGCGCCTATTAATGCTCGGCCATTACCATCAACCTTCTTGATGAGTAATTTTGCATCTTCGGTATAGTAGTCCTTACTATTAATATCACATTGATTACTATTATATAAATCACATTCGTAGCATGAAGTATCTAAATCAAATTTCATGTTTTCTCGGTTAGTACCAGCTTCTAAAGGACGAGAAAGTTCTTTTACATAGTATACCTTTTTAGTTACTACTGGGACATTTTGAGTATTACCTTGAGGATCAGTTACAAGGTCATCATAATATTGTCCTTCCCTTATTTGTGCTCTTTGAGAACAACCTCTATCTGAGTAAATTCTATATTTTGCTCCAGCAAGACTTACTCCACTTACGTTGTTTTCGGTTGTTTTCTTAACATGTAAATCATATTTAGTAGTATATATAAATGCAACTGTTTGAGATACACCATTAGCTACTTTATATGCAAAGAATCCTGTTGGATAATGTCCATCATTTTTATTTGCAAGCCATGGTCTAATATATTCGATAAAATCCCTCGTATCTTCTATTGCAGTATCATTTAATTTATGTCTCCAGTTATTAGGATCATTAACATATGAAGCTGCACTATGAACAAGAATAGTTCTTCGTTCAGGAGAAATTACGTCACCGTTATGGTTTGCAGCATAAACTTTAGCAGCAACATCAATAGTACATCCGTCAGGGCAAAAACCATAATATAAGTAATATAATAATTCGTCATTAACTATTGGCATCAATTGATAATCTTGGCCACTAACTAGTACACTTGCTCTATATTTGTTTCCTACCTCAGCTCCTTGTAAAACTGGGCTCATACACACACCAGGTGCGCTTGAAGCTATCTGAGTAGATTCTTCAAAGTTATCGCCTAAATATGCAGTAAAAATATATTTAGAGGTATTATAATCATACCCATAGCCATATTGATTATACCAATATGGTCCTCCAGCATCTGAGATTTTTGCACTTCTTGCTTCAGGATATGGATATGCAGCATTAACATTACCCATAATACCAAAGAAGGCAAATAAAGCTATCACACTAACAAATATTTTTAATAAGTTTCTTTTTTTCATAAGTCTTTCTCTCCCTACTCTTATCACGATTATAACATGTTAAAAATCTTTTTACAATACAAATATCTTAAAACTTTACAAAAAATAATACATTAATATTTTGTTTTGTTTTACTAAAAATATTAAAAATAAATAAACTTTAATTTTATTGATAATTTGTTAACAAAAATATAATATTTTATGTTAATATATAATAAGGAGGTATATCATGAAGAAGATTAGATTCAAAATTAGAGAACAAATACTATCAATTGATTATAAAGATGAAGATAATCCAATCACTAATATTAATAACACTAATATAATCACTGATGAAGATCTTATCTTTGATATGAAATACCTAAAGAATAACATTAATTTAGTCGCTGGTTTTTTAAATGTTATTGTTAATAATGAAAATGCCAATAAGGCCGTCGTTAAACACAAAGACTTAATTGATATTACATTTGAGCTTTTAGATTTAATGCCAAGTATTACGCATCTAACCATAAAACCAGATGTTCCAGTAGATTATAAGATGCATCTAGCTATTCTTAAAAATGATACTCTTAAAACAATTAACTGTTATACAATCCCTGTATACTTACTTGAAAGAATAGATTCTACTAAATCTGTTAAAATTGAATCTAGAAGTGAAATATTCTTTATTAGTAACTTTATAAGACTAAATGAATTAAATACATATTCTGATGTATTCTATAAAAAGAAAATAATAATCAAATCTGATTTCACAGATGATGACTTTAAGGATTTTGACATATTCTTATCAATTAATAAATACTTGAAGGTTGTATTCTTTGATTATATTAATATGAACCTTCTAAAAAGTGTTATTAAATATATAGATAAGTATAAACTAGATAAAATATTAATTAGTATAAAAGGTACTGAAGATAATTTACGAAATTTTAATGAGCTTGAAAAGTTTGTTAAGAAGAATAAGATTATTAAAGAAAGAAAACTTAAATTTAGAATTGACTATACTAAACAATATCAGAAAGAAAACTTCTTAAAACTATTAAACTTTACAACTATTAGATATATTCTACTTGTAATAATAATCGCTGCTACTCTAGCATATGGGTTTAATAGATATGACATTTATAAAAGTGGTGAACAAATCGAAGATATTAATCAAGATATAAATGCTATTGTCGAAAGTTCATTTGATGCCAACGAATCGATTGAATCTATAGAAAGTAGTAGTTACGAAAGCCCTTATTATAAGAACTATTCAAAAGCTATTGCTGTTCTTAAAGAGACAAACCCAGATACTGTCGGTTGGCTTACAGTTCCAAATACAACTGTTAACTATCCAGTAGTTCAATCATCTAATAATAGTTACTACTTGGTACATGACTTTAATAGAAATTCTAATACCCTTGGTTGGATATTCATGGATTATAGAAACAACCCAGAAGAATTAAATCAAAATACTATTATATATGGTCATAATATATCTAGAGCAAAACTAATGTTTGGGGATTTAAAACAAACTCTTAATTACAACTGGCAAACAAATGAAGCTAATAGATATATAACATTTAATACTGCCAACAAGAATATGAAATGGAGAATATTCTCTATTTACAAAACTGAAGGTGTAACTAATGATTATCTATATACCAGATTTGGTACAGAACAAGAATTCTTAAACTTTGCTAATACTATGAAATCGAGAAGTGTTTATGATTTTGGTGTAACAATTAAACCAAAGGATAAAATACTTACCCTATCTACTTGCCAAACAACTACAAATGGTAAAGTTAGACTTGTTGTACATGCGGTACTCGAAGAATAATCTTCGAGTTTTTTGTACGAAAAAAATAAGCGATTACCCGCTTATTTTGTTCTACCTTGAGATAGTTCTATATATTCTTCTCCAAGTATTGCTTCTGCTAGAGCAACATTTTCCTCATATTCACTTAATGTTAGATCTATATCACTACCATTATTTGAATCATTATAAGTACTTTGACTGCTGCTAGGAGCTTCACTGTTGATTGCTTCTCCACCTCTTATTTCATCTGAAACTATTTCTTCTTGTTGATTATGCTTTTCCTCATATTCTACTTTAGGAGTTTCATTTTGTTTTACAGCTTTGTCTCGTTCACTCCTATTTTGTTCATATGTTTTCATAACCTCGGCTTTTTCTTGTGGTGGAAGATCGCTTGGAGGTGTATAATCCTCTCCGTTTCTTGCTGCTCTTTCTGCTTCTGCTCTTGCTTTATCATAAGCAGCGTGTCCTTCAGCATCAGAAATTCCATTTCTTCCAGGAGCTGGTGTATATTCATCTGGTACTAAAGCAGATTTTGGAACTTGAGATTTATCTACTTTTTCTACTTTTGTTGAAGTAGAAGTCTTAGTTTGATATGTAATATACGCACCAGACTTAGTAAATACTCTATTTCCTTCAAATCTAAGCGCTGGGCCATAAATACCTAATTTACTATAGTTAACCCAGAAATCGTGATCGAATACAAGTTGATTTAACTCACCTTTTTCGATTAAATCTGCTAAGGCTTCAGATATTTTGTTAATAATAGCACTATATGAATATGCTTCTTCAGCTTTTGTAAATTGAGTTATCTTATCTTTTAATATAATTTGATTTAAGATAGGTTCATATAATTGAGCTCTAGTAATATCACTAAATGAAACTACTCCATCATATGATCCACCAAATTTTGCTTGAATAGCAGCAATTATTTGTTCCTTAGTCATATTAGCCGCATCAATTCCATAAGCTTCAATTGCGACTTTTCTAAAAGCTTCTAACTTATCTGCTTCTGTTACTTCTGCATTATCAAAAGCCATTAATGAATTGTATAGAGCTTCCATACATCCTGCAATTGGATGATCAAATATTCTCTCTTCACATCTAGTTATTATAGATTCACCTGAAGTAGAAATATAATCATTCATACGGAGTAATAATCTCCATGCAAAGTCATGTGCCATTGTAGGATTATCTGGTATTTCTACTAGTAGTTTATCTCTAAAAGTTTGTCTTTCAGAGATACCATCTCTAAGCATTTTTTCATCATTTTGCTTATCATTTGCAGCTACTGCGTGATTATAAGCATTTAGAAGATCGTTTGCTTCTGTTGCAATCTCAACATCACTTTTGTTTGAATAGATTTTTGAGTAATCCATTTTTTCATTTAAAGAGTTCATAGATTGTTCAACTAAACTATCCTCATATCTTAAAGCACCATTCATTACATCTACAGAAGTCACTTCTCCATCTTGATCTAAGTAATCAAAAATGAATGCTAAATGATTATTTTTATCTGCGTGTGTTGGATCTATAACATCTAATAACTCATAGTCAAGTGTACTTTTAACAAATGCGTTTAAAGCTTCTTCATTAATTGTACCATCTTCATTTACTACTAAAGCTTGTCCCTTAGAAATACCTTCTTTAGCTGCTTTTAAGACAACATCTTCAATGTTTTCAATTTCTTTTTTGGCATCTGCAGCTTTATTAGATAATTCTTCGTTTACTATAGGAGTTTCGCTAGGTGTTTTTTCACTTTCAACAGCGTTTCTATCTCCGCATCCAGCAATTGAAGATAGCAAAGTAGTTGCAATTAAAGCATCTAATGCTAAAGATCCTATATCAATCTTTTCTTTTTGTTTTTCTTTCATGATTTAACCCCCTTCTTTTTTATTTACAAACTTCTTTTGTATCTGTTCTACCTGTATATGTATAATCATAATCAAGTAATGATTTATCATTATAGTGACTCCATTTAATATCTTTTTTGTCTGGAGTTTTTACAACGTCTCTATATCTATAATAAGTTTTGTATGAATATACTGGTTCTTCAACAGTTTTCTTATTATATCCTGTAATAATATTTCTTTCTGCTTCATAACCTGTAGTCATTGTAGTATAACCTGCACACTCATATCTTACAGAAGTAGAGCTTGTGCTACTTGATTCGCTTGTTGATGGAACACCTTGGCTCATTCTATAGATTGCAAATGATCCTGAATTACAAGAATTTTCACTTTTACAGAACCAACTTGATTCACCCATATATTTATGAGCAATAGCATTACCATTATTTAAACTAGCACTAGAGTTAGCAATAACAGTACCTTTATCAACAAAAGTAGTATAATTTGTAACTTTAGTTACTGTAGTTTTAGTAGATGTAGTTGTAATTTTGTTATAATCATTACATATTTTTAAAGTACCAGTTCCAATAAACACTTTTTCTGTTGAGAATATAGGACTATCTAAATCATTAGTTGTAGTCTTTTTAATTGCAACAAGTGTTCTAGTTGTTCTAACTTGTACTTGTCTTGTTTCACTTTCTTTAATCTCATCTGTTGTCCAGTCAGACCATTCAGTGAATTTAGATTCTCCTTTTGTAATTTTTTCATATTCATAAATTGTTTCCTTTGTACAAACAGGAGTTGATTCACTTTGTGATTGAGATTGAGATTGTGATTGACTCTCACTTTGTGATTGTGACTCACTTTGACTTTGAGATTGACTCTCGCTTTGTGATTGTGATTCACTTTGACTTTGACTTTGAGACTCACTTTGAGATTGAGATTGAGATTGTGATTGACTTTGTGATTCTCTAGATTCTTTAGATTCAGTACTTTGAGTACTTGATTTACTCTCAGAACTTTCTTCCTTAGTTTCAGTCTTTTTAATTATTTTTTTAACTACTTTCTTTATTTTCTTAATAATAGTAGTTT
Organism: uncultured Muribaculaceae bacterium; assembly: GCA_964407175.1. Taxonomy (GTDB): domain Bacteria; phylum Bacillota_I; class Bacilli_A; order RF39; family UBA660; genus RUG11867. The sequence continues at coordinate 245 of CAYOUK010000024.1, read as the reverse complement.
TTTTAGTAGTTGTAGTTTTACCAGTTGTTTTTGTAGTAGTAGTTGTAGTAACTGTCTTAGTACCTACACTTCTTGAACCATTTGGATTATAGTTATAACTTCCTCCATATGTGTTTACATAACCACTACCATTTGATCTTGCAGTTCTGGCAGTATATCTACTTGCAGATGCACTTGATCTTCCATTATAAGAATATCCATTTCCGCTATATGCACCTGTAGATCTAGAACTTGCACTACCGTTT
>CAYOUK010000023.1:11684-13052 GCA_964407175.1 uncultured Muribaculaceae bacterium | reverse complement strand
GGGCCAAGAAGCAGGATCTTCATATAATTGTTAGAAAAATGTTCCCAGTCTCTGTGCCCAAGTGAATGGGTAATAAATCTAACATACGTAAATGGATTAAGTAAAGATGCTCTTTCGGTTGAAAAAAGAGTGTCTGTTAGCCAACCACCTGTTACAGAATTTAATATTATTTCAACAAAACTGATTAAAAACATAGATAATACTACAACAGAGTTATAACTAAAATAATTTAAAAGTTCCATACTATCACTCCTATTTTATTTTACTATTTTTTAATAAAAAAATATAGATTTAAATTTAACTAGTTACGTGGTATATTATTAGAGAGGTTTTATATGGTAGAAGAATTAGAAACAAGATTTAATAATTTAAAGAATTCTATTGGTATAAAAAGTAAAGAAACACTAGATGTAATGGTTAGTTTAGCTAACTTTTATGTTACAACTAAAGAATACGATTTAGCTGAGAATTTACTTAGAGAGGCCTCTATAATAGATTTCGAATTGTTTGGTTAATATAATAGAGATTCTATTTTTACTGTGGATTCTTTAGGAAAGCTATTCTTTGATAAAAAAGATTATTTAGAAGCTAAAAAATATTTTGATATATCTTATTCATATAAACTTAAAACATATAATAAGGAAGAAATTGAAAATGCAAAGCAAGAAAAAGCAGAGTTTGATAAACTAATAAGTGAGGGTGGTAACAATGTTTTTTAAAAAGAAAAAGAAGGAAGTTGAAATAAAAGAAGAAAAGATTGAGGAAATTGCTCCAAAAGGCTGGGATGCTATAACAGAAATATTTGAGAAAGTATATCCTGGTCAAAAAAGACCGCTTCATTACACAACTAAACTTCCTTGGGAACTCGGTGGCAACGATCCACTTCAAGGGATAAGTGTATATGACGGAGGAGATTATTATCATTTTGTTTCATATGGATTATCAGATTTATATGATAAAAGTAATAAAGATGATAAATATAGTGGATATGGAATGGAGTTTACTCTTAAATTAAAAAAGAAAAAATATAAAGATTTGGACAAAGAACTTAAAAACATTGCAGGTATATTTCAACAACTAGCAAGAACAACTTTTACAAGAGGAGAGTTATATAAACCTTTTGAATACATATATACTGGTCAAACTGTCGGTATCGATTTTGAACAAAAATCTAAACTAACAGGCTTTATTACAATTTTAGACGAAGAAGTTGGATCTATAGATACACCAAATGGAATAGTAGATTTTGTTGAACTAATTGGTGTGCATAACAGTGAACTTGAAAGATTATTAGATAAAAAAACTACAGTTAAAGAGTTATACAAACTTATTGGTTCAGATATCACGGATTATAATCGTCCAGAAGTA
>CAYOUK010000023.1:0-11674 GCA_964407175.1 uncultured Muribaculaceae bacterium | reverse complement strand
TTCTAAAATACCACCTATATTAGAAGAATTAATAGAATATTTAATTAAAAATGCTCCTAATAAATATCATCAAATGGATTATCTAGCAATCATGAAAAATAAAAAAGAAATACTAGATTCTCATATATATATAAAAGAGACAAAAAGAGATTCTTTTGTAGATTTTAAAGATTTATATGTTGATAATGAAGTTATCTCAGAAAAAAGATATACTGAAATTAAAGATACCGCCGAAGAAATAGCAATTAAATTATATAAGCTTTTTATAGAAGAAGGGCAGGAGCCTTTTGAAGCAGTACATATAATGAAAGATAAAGAGTCTAAGGTAAAGGTTGATTTTATTTACGATTATAAAAAATATGGTGAAACACCAAAAAAGAGACTTCAAAAGTTTGAAAAAGATATTTTAGATATTAAATAGAAAGGAGAAACTATGAAGTATAAGTGTATATGCGGATATATATATGATCCAAAAGAAAATGGAAATGTAGAGTTTGCTGATTTACCAGAAGACTGGGTATGTCCAGTATGTGGTGCAACAAAAGATATGTTTAGTCCAGTAGAAGAGTAGTAATACTCTTTTTTAAATGATTTTATCTATTATTCCATATTTTAATGCTTCATTTGAATCCATAAAATAATCTTTTTTCGTGTCTTTTGATATTTTTTTTACGCTTTGATTTGTTAAATGCGCAAGCATCTTATTCATTTTATCTCTTAATTTGATAATCCTTTCGGCTTCTAACTCGATAATAGATGCTTGGCCTTTTGTTCCACCAAGAACCTCGTGAATCATTATTTCACTATTTTTTAAAGCATATCTTTTCCCTTTGGCTCCAGCAGCTAAGAGGAATGCTCCCATAGAAGCAGCCATACCAATAGCAATTGTTGATACATCAGCTTTTATATAATTAATAGTATCATATATAGCTAGTCCCGAAGTTACACTACCTCCAGGACTATTAATATATAAATAAATATCCTCGTCACTAACGGCATTTAAGTATAATAATTCTGATACTATAAGATTTGCGTTATTATCGTTTATTTCACCACTTAAAAATATTATTCTTTCTTCCAATAATTTAGAATATAAATCATATACTCTTTCTCCATTATATGTTTTTTCTAAAACAGTTGGTATTATATTCAAATGTATCACCTATTATTATCTTAGTTTTATTGTATTAGGTTATACTATTTTTTTTTGGTAACAAATGTCATCAAGAATGAGCCAAGAACAAAAATTGGAAATAAATAATAAATAGTATTAAGTGTTTTTTGATAAAAAGTTAATATATAAATAGTTAAAACTGATAGTAAAAATAAAAATATATCATTAAGCTTTTTGTGTTTAATTAGTTTGCTATAACAAAGAGATATAACAATGACTAAATCAACAAGTATAATAAAGAAGAAAATGTTTTCAAAGTTGGAAATAAAATTCAAAAAACTAATTCTTTTTAACACAATATACTCAGGATATCTATATAGTGCTGCTTCTTTTATACCAAGTATAGCAAATATTAAAAATGTAATTATAATGGTTGTCATTGTTCCAAGCAAGTAATTCTTTTTATCCTTTTCATCTAAAATATATGAAGGAAGAATACTGGTTCCTGCGAATAACAAACTTCCCTTAAATAAATTTATATAACTAGGTATAGTAAAAGGTTTTAAATAAGAGATATTAACAAATGGTATTAAACTAATACACATCATAATAAATAATAATATTGACCAGTAAAATAAGTTTTCACTAAGCCTTATAAAAGCCTTTCTTTTAATATAAGAAATCATAAAAGAAATAAACATAGTAAAAAGAACAATTAATAAAAGGGATGTGTTTTCTAAATATAAAGTATGGCATAAATTACTAATTGATGATCCAAGCGATATAAGAAGTAAAAAGATAAGACCATTATTCTTTTTATACTTTGTTTTGTCTATAATAATATATCCGATTAGTAACCCAAGTAACATCGATATAAGCAAATTAACACCATTTAAATCTATTAAATAAGATAATCCTATTCCAACAAAAAGACTTCTTGAACAAAAGTAAGTTAATCTATTTTCATTAGTTAAACCCCTTCGATGAAAGCCCTTTTTCGTTTATAGTTGTATCAACTTTTACTTTAATTTTTAAATCATCTAGATTAATTCTTTTATTATATTTTAAATAATAGAGATATGTTAGATTGTTTATATCGATTTGTTCATGCTTACTGTAATTTATTGTTTCTAATAGTCTTTTTTTAATAGTCTTATTTAACTTTTTCTCTAGTTTGCTAACACCTTTATATGTGTCTATATCTTTTTTATCAATACTGGTTAGTTTTACCTTTGGTTTAATAATTAGACTTATATTATTCCCATTTACTTTAGTTTTGATCTTATAATCATATATTTTATATGAGTTATTATCATTATTAATATCAAAAGATTGAATTTTATTATTAAGTAATCCATATAACAAAGTGTTTTTTTTATTAACGGTTTTAATATGATTATCTCTGATTACATAGTAATTATTAAAAGTGAAAGTGTTATCTTTTACTTCTAAATTACCCACTAAATACGACATGTTATTTAATTTTGCATGTAATACTTCTCTGTATTTACTTACTACAAAGCTTGATTTTAAGTTATCTGTGATATTAATGATACTTTCGCCAATAGAACTATGAACACTTGTTTTATAATTAAGAATATTATCTATGTCGTTAGAATAAAAAACCAGAAAATCTTTTCTTAAATCTTTATTTCTTATAAAAAAATCATTTATTTCGTTTCGTTTTTTTAATAAAACTTCATTACTTAATATAATTGTATAAACATGACTATAATTAAAGATATATTCGGAATTATTTTCCGCATTTTGAAGCGCTGTTGAAAGCGACTTTCCATGTCCTTTTACTATAATAGATTTATTTTTTGAGTCTTTGTTAATATTCAATAATTCAGAATGTACTAGATAATTATTATCTTTATAATCTACAGTTATCATGGTAACTATTCCTAGATTATTTAATTCCTTATAATCACATCCACATAGTAGTATACATAATATTATTAGTATGATTTTTCTCATAAATATGAACCTTTCATTGTTTCTATATTTGCTAAGTATGCAATAACTAAAATTGAAAATAAAGCTATCCCATATAGTCCAAGCGCTGCCCCAACTATTAAACATAGAAATCTTAAAATTCTTAAAGCTTCTATAAATTTAACTTGAGTAAATAATAAATTTGTAATAAAAGTGATGGCCACAACAATTATCATAATAGGACTTACAATCCCAGCATTTACTGCGGCATCACCAAGTATTAACGCACCAAGAATTGATGCAGCAGAGCCATAAGCATTTGGAAATCTAATATCGGTCTCTCGAAGAATCTCACAAACAAAAAGCATTATCGAAGCCTCTATAAAAGAAGGAAAGGGAACTCCATGTCTTTGAAAGGCAAAGTTGATTAATAAACTTGTGGGTATTGTCTCTGGATTATAGTTAGTCATTGCTATATATATACCAGGCGTAATTATAGTCATTATTAGACAAGAAAGTCTTAGTAAATATAAAAATTTATCATTACTAACTGGATTTATAAAATCTTTTAATTTAGCATCTAATATCAATGTAAAAGGATAATTATCAATTAGTAAAACTATATATCCATTTAATATATATTCAGCGGTATTAGATGGTTTTTCTGTTTTTAAGATTGTGGGAAATAATTTGTCATTGTTAAGAATATCATAAATACTCGAACTATCTGTTAGATTATCATGGAGCATTTGTAATTTGTTTTCTATATATTTTAGATCATTCTTATCAATTAGATCACTGATATAAAGAATACTAATATTAGTTTTTGTATTAGTCCCAATAATTATATTCTTCGATTTAAATTTGTGAGTTTTAATTCTTCTTTTAATAGTACCTAGATTCTTCTGATAGTTTTCACAAAAAGAGTCTTTGGGGCCATATAGGTTTTGCTCTGTTTGGCTAAGAGTTATACCTCTGTCTATATTTGCTTTAGTTTCTACTGCATATATTAGATTTTTATATAATATTAATGAAAATCCATTTTCTAATAGATTTATTCCTTCTTTAATATCTTTTATCTTTTTTAATTTTGGACTAGATATTAAGTTTTCAATATTATCAGTTATAAAGTTAAGATTTTCAAATATATTTTTAGTTATATAATCATATACATTTTTTGTATCACATAATGATTCAAAATAATAAACATATATTGTATCGTTAATATAATCGATTTTTCTTACTATTAAATCTTCGTTATCACCATATATTTGGTCAATATACTTGGCATTTCTAGTCATTTGAATCACCATATTTATTATGGCAATTTTGATTAAAAAAACACGTATTTACTATTTGTATTTTACTAATAATGAGGTATAATAATAAAAAGAAAGAGTGGTATTATGTCTTTATCAGTTGGTGGGCACAGTATTGTTATAATGGCAATTATGAGCTTTATTATAAGTCTTATACTTGTTCCAGTATGTAAGAAAGTGTCTGTTCATATTAATGCGATGGATATCCCAAATTCTAGAAAAGTACATAGCAAACCTATGCCAAGATTAGGTGGACTTGCTATATTTTTATCATTCTTGATTAATTATATGTTTTTTGGACCAGCCACATCGCAGATGTTATCGATAATAATCGCTGCAATTGTAATAATATTATTTGGAATAATTGATGACATTAATCCACTTAAAGCCAGATATAAATTAATAGGACAACTAATTGCTGCTGCAATAGTTGTATTATATGGTGGTTTAGTTTTAAAGGATGTATATGTATTTAATTATTATATTTCATTTGGTAAATTATCACCATATATAACAATATTCTTTATACTTGCGTGTATTAATATAATAAACTTAATAGATGGACTAGATGGCCTTGCCGCTGGAATATCATCGATATACTTTTTAACTATATCTATACTTGCTATTATCATGAATAGAATTGGTGGATTAGATATAATACTAAGTATTATTATGCTTGGTACTACACTAGGCTTTTTGGTATTTAATTTTCCTCCTGCCAAGATATTTATGGGAGATACTGGAAGTCAATTCTTAGGCTTTATGATATCAGTTATTTCACTTTTAGGATTTAAAAACGTAACATTCAAGAGTTTCTTGATACCACTTATAATACTTGCAATACCTATATTTGATACGTTATTTGCAATACTTAGAAGAACTCTTCAAGGTAAATCTATAGGAACACCAGATAAAGAACATTTTCATCATCAGTTGCTTAAACTTAAATTTTCAACAAAAACATCAATTCTTATTATTTATCTAATAGATTTAGCTTTTGCTGCAGTATCAATATTTATAACAATTGGTGATAATAAAATAGCTTCATATATTTATATTGGCTTGATTGTTGTGCTTTTATTCGCAGTTTTGAAGACCGATATATTATTTGAGCATAGGAAAAAAACAAAGTAGGGAGATATCATGACAGAGAACAAACGCAAAATATTTAATATAATCTTAATACTTCTACCAATTATTGATGTAATTACAAGTTATGCTGTTAGAAACTTTAATACAACTTTAACTTTTGGTACATTTATAAAAGCTTTTATGCTTTTATATTTTGTCTTTTACATATGTTTTATTACAGGTTCAAAGTATAGAAAGATTTCAATAAAATATATAATAATTCTTGGAATATTTACTATTCTTTATTTTGTGTTAAAAAAAGACTTACTTGATCCAAACTATTTTCTATATGAAGTTAAAATGTTATGTAAGATTTTGTTTTTCCCTATAATGTATTTTGGTTTATTATGTTTTTATAACGATAGTGGGTTTGATAAGAAAAAACTAGAAAAGATAATGTTTATATCTATACTTATTTACTCAGTATTATTATTTATACCATTTGTTTTAGGCCTTTCCTATGGGACATACGATACTTCAAAAAGTGGTTTTATAGGTTGGTATTATGCTGGAAATGAGATTTCTACTGTTATTACTTTGTTATTCCCATTCCTATATTACTTAATTGATAAAGATGTTAAGGGCTCTGTAATAATATCACTTCCAATAATAATAATGATAAGTAGAATTGGTACTAAAGTTTCATTCTTTGGTCTTGTTTTAGTTGGATTAATTATGCTTATCACTAAAATTATTAGAGAAAAAAAGCTTCTTAGCAAAGATGTCCTTAAATATTTCGTTGTATTAGTATTCATAGTATCATTCATGTATAATGGATATACTTTAAATAACATGCAAAGAAATGTTAAAAATGAAATTAAAGAGCAAGAAATAGAAGACCCAGATGATTCAGGATCTAAATTAGAAATAATAATAAAATCTCTTTTAAGTAATAGAGATAAATACTTATATAATACTCATAATATTTATTTAGATAATAATTCAATTAATACGACTCTTTTCGGACTAGGATTTAGTAATACTCCAAGAATAGATGATATTGAGGTAGAAAAACTAGTTGAAATGGATGTATGTGATTTGTTTTATCACCTTGGGGTTGTTGGATTAGTTTTAATGATTGTACCATTTATTCATGCGTTTTATATGGTTATTAAATATATATTATAAAGAAAACTAAGTATAGATATATCTTTGTATACATTAATTATTCTTTTAGCAATAGCTATATCAGTGATATGTGGACACGTTTTATTAAACCCACCAGTATCAATATATGTAGACTTATACCTAATTCTACTTCTAAATGAAGTTGGAGCATTTAGAAAAAATAACATTGATAGTAAAAGAGTAAGTCTATATACATTACATTTAGGTTTTGGTGGAACGGAAAGATCAACAGTTGATATTGCTAATATGTTATCAAAAAAATATAATGTTCATATAATATCTCTATATAAAGTAAATGAACAAATACCATATAGATTAAATGATAATGTAAAAGTTATATATCTAAGTAATAATAAACCAAAAAAAGAAGAACTAAAAAAGTATTTAAAATCATTGAAATTAATAAAAGCATGTAAGATACTTATAGAATCATGTGATTTATTATATAAGAAGTATATTCTTACTAAAAATCTAATATCATATGATAATTCTAAATATGTTATTTCAACAAGAGACACTTTTTCAAAAATACTTAGTAAAAACGGTAGAGTAAATGCTTATAAAGTTGGTATAGAACATAATTATGATATAAGCGAAGAACATATTAACTTTATTAACGATAATCTTGTTAATTTAGATAAATATGTTGTAGTATCTAAAACTGCAGCTTCTATCTATAAAAAATATATAAATAATATTGATATAGAATATATTCCTAATTGTGTTAATTATGAATATAATGTTAAATCCAGTTTAGAAAAAAGATTAATAACGGTAGGTAGACTTGAAAAAGAAAAAGGTTATTTAGACCTTATAGATGTATTTAAATTAGTTCACGAAAAAGATAGTGAAATAAAACTAGATATTTTTGGTGATGGAAAAGAAAAAAATAAAATTAAAAAGAAAATATCTGAATATGAACTTGATAAATACATTACTATGCATGGTTTTAAAGATCAAAAAGAAATAAGCAAGTATTATAAAAAAGCCGGTTTATTTGTCATGTGTTCTATAAAAGAGTCATTTGGTATTGTTTTAATAGAATCTATGAAGTGTGGTGTTCCAGCGATAGCTTTTAAAAATATCACTGGCGCAAAAGAAATAATTAAAAACGGTAAGAATGGTTTCTTAATACCAAATAGAGATAAAGAAAAAATGGCTAAACAAATAATCAAATACATGAAATTAAAGCAAAAAGAAAAGTATCAAGAAGAAGCAATTAAGACAGCGGAAAAATATTCATTTGATGAAATCCAGAAGAAGTGGTTAGCATTAATTATGGAGATGAGCAAATGAAAGAATTGTATGAAAAACTGTATAGAGGAACAAGTGAGTCATATTATTTAAAGCTTAGCAAGTACCTTGATAACAATGAAAAAAAATGTATTTTAACTGCAAATCCGGAGATGTTCTCGATTGCAAAGCATAATGATGTAATAAAAAAAGGGATACTTAACAAAGACTATGATGTGGTAACGGATGGGATTGCAATTAAAGCAACTGCAAGATTTTATAAAGTACACATTCCTGAACGAATAACGGGAATAGATATAACTAAAAAACTACTTGAATTTGGTAATCAAAAAAAGAAAACCATATATCTTTTTGGTGCCGAAAAAAAAGTTTTAGAAAAACTTGAAAAAGATATTAAAGAAAAATACAAAGGATTAAAGATTGTTGGAGCAACAAATGGATATGTAAAAGACAAAGAAGCAGAAATTAAGAAAATAATACAAAAAGAACCAGATATATGTTTAGTTGCTCTTGGAATACCAACCCAAGAAGAAATAATTTTAAGAATTATGCCTCATGTTAAAAAAGGCATATATATAGGTGTAGGCGGTACATTTGATGTTTTAAGTGGCTATAAAAAAAGAGCACCAGAATTTTATATTAAACATAATATGGAATGGTTTTATCGTATAGCTAGTGAACCAAAAAGAATTCCAAGATTTTTAAAATATAATATATTATTTTGTTTTAAAACACTTTTTGATTCAAAAAAGTAATCAATATAGAAGTTTATCATAAAATGTGCTATTATATTAAAGAAAAAAGTTTAATTGAAAGGGCAATTTTATGAAAAAAATACTAACATTATTTATAGATGGTCTTGGTTTTAGTGAAAGCACTATAGGAAATGCATATAATTTAGCTAAAACACCAACTTTTGATAAAGTGTTCTACGAGTATCCTTCTTGTGAATTATCTGCAAGCGGGATAGATGTTGGTTTAAGTGAAAATCAACCGGGAAACTCTGTTGTTGGATACGAAACTATCACTAGTGGTGAAATTATTAAACAAAAAAGCTTACATGCAAGTGATTTTACTGATATAGATAATTTAGCAACAAATACTCCAATTAAAAATGCATTAGAAAGCGTTAAACAAAGTGGTGGTACAATTCATATCGCTGGTGTTATGAGTGATGGTGGAATTATCTCTAATATACAAGATACTCTAAATTTAATTGAATTTTTAAAAACTCAAAATATAAAAATGGTTGTTGATTTTATAAGCGACGGAAAAGATGTCGATTATAAAAGTGCAATGAATTATATCAAACTAATCGAAGAAACAGGAATACCTATTGCAACTTTATGTGGTAGATATTATGCCCTTGATAAAAATGAAAAGTGGGATAGAACAAAAATTTATTATGATCTAATTAAAAACGGTGTTGGTTCTAAAGTAAAAGAAGTTGAAATTGCACTTAAAAACTGTTATATGCGTAATATAACTGATGAGTTTTTACCGCCAATTGTTTTAAAAGAAGATTCTAATCTTAAAAATGGCGATGTTTTGATATGGATGAACTATGAAAGTGAAGAATCTAAACAAATCTTAACCGCTTTAACTAATCCATCAAAAGCTCCGGATTTTAAAGATTTACCTTTAATTAATTTAAAGACACTTATGCTTTATCCAGTAGACCCAAGCATAAATGTTACAGTTCTTATACATGTAGATAATAATCCTGAGTATAGTATAGGTGAATATTTAAGTAAACTTGATTTATCACAAGCAAGAATCGCCGATTCCGAATATTATGATTTTGTTACATATCATTTCAATGGTAAATCAAACAAAAAAATTACTAATTGTATAAATTATGAAATTGATTTACCAAAAGATACTGAAGATAGGGATAAAAAAATACTAGATGGTATAACAAAACAAATAACTAAATGCATGGAAAAAGATACTGATTTTATTGTTGCAGCATTGTCTAAAATAGATGAAATTGGTCATACAGGAGATTTTAGTAAAACCGTAGAAATGATCGAATATACAGATGAATGCTTAAATAAGATCATGGCAAGCGCCGAAAACAATTTCTATAAGGTAATAATTATTTCAACACATGGTAATGTTGAAGAAATGATTAATGCAGAAAATCAAACTAAAAAGATTAATACATGTAATAGTGTCCCATTTTTAATCACTGATAAAACACTAGAATTACTAAAGGGAACACTAGTAAATGTTGCACCAACAATCCTTTCATATATGGATCTTGCAATCCCTGAAAGTATGAAGGGTGTTAAAATATTAATTAAAGATTAAGGGAAGTGATAACATGACAAACGAAGATTTAGCAGAATTAATATTTCCAAATATTAGTAAAACTATAGAAGATTATGAAAAAGAATATCCACTTAGAGATCTAAAAGAGGGGGCTAAAGTAACTAGAGTTGCTCCTAGTCCTACAGGTTTTATGCATATTGGAACATTTATGCAAGTAGCAATTGACTATGTAATGGCTAAAAACGCTGGTGGAGTATTTATGCTTAGAATCGAAGATACAGATCAAGCTAGACTAGTTGAAGGCTCTGTAGAGTTAATTCACGATACATTAAATACTTATGGATTAGTCGCTGATGAATATGAAATAGATGACAAAGTATTTGGAAACTATGGACCATATGTTCAAAGCAAAAGAGTTGATATTTATCATGCATTTTTAAAACATTTAATCAAAATCGGAAGAGCATATCCTTGTTTTTGTGAGAAAGAAGAAACAGATGCAGTCGCTGAAATGCAGAAAAAAGAAGGTCTTAGAACGGGTTATTATGGAAGATATGCTAAATGTAGAAACCTTTCAGTAGATGAAGCATATAACAAAATTAAAAATGGCGAAAACTTCGTATTAAGATTTAGATCAATCGGAAACTTTAATAAAAAGTTTAAATTTGATGATGCCAAAATAGGGACTGTAGAGCTTCCAGAAAATGATGAAGATATAGTTATAATGAAAGCATCAACAAAACTTCCAACATATCACTTTGCACATGTTGTTGATGATTATTTAATGAGAACTACTCACGTTGTTCGTGGAGAAGAATGGTTATCATCAGTTCCTAAACATTTAGATATGTTCAATGCTTTTGGTTTTAAACCACCAAAATATGTTCACACTTCATTGATTTTAAAAAAAGATGGAGATTCTGTTAGAAAGATTTCTAAGAGAAAAGACCCAGAGGCATTAATGACATACTATATAGAAAAAGGATATCCAAGCAAAGCAGTTATAGATTCTGTAATGACTATAGCAAACTCCAACTATGAAGAATGGAGAACTAGCCATCCAGATAATCCATTTACTGATTTTGAATTTAGTCCTAAAAAAATGAGCAAATCAGGTGCTTTCTTTGATATGGATAAACTAGATAATATATCTAAAAATATAATTAGTCGTATGACTAAAGATGAGCTTTTTGATGAGTTATATAAATGGGCTTTAAGATATGACGAAGATTTTGCTAAACTAATTAAAGATAATGAAGAGTATACAAAAGCGATATTAAATATTGAAAGAGAGCAAAAGAAACCAAGAAAAGATTATGCTCATTACTCTGAGATTAAAGAAAAAATATGGTATATGTTTGATGAATTATACTTAGAACATGATAAAAACTATGAATATCAAACAATAAATGATGAAGAAGAAATTGAAAAAATAGTAAAAACATATTTTGAAAAATACTATGATGAATCTGATGATAAAGAAACATGGTTTAATAAAATCAAAGACTTATCTGAA
>CAYOUK010000022.1:9610-13601 GCA_964407175.1 uncultured Muribaculaceae bacterium | reverse complement strand
ATTATTTGTTTTTTCTAAAACTATTTTATCTTCTTCTCTTGCGATAATTCTTCCTTTAGTAAATCCGTCTAAGTATTCTATTGGTATTTTAACATTTAATTTTACTTTAGAATTGTTTATTTCAACCACTTTATCAACAGTTACAGAATTATTATTTCCATATATATCTTGATGTTCAAAAGAACCTCTAATTTTTTCTATAACATTAATTGCTTCTTTTAGTTTAGTTATTTCGGCTTTAATATTATCATGAGGTTTAAATGAATTTACAGTTATTCTATTTAAGTCTGATATTTTTCTAATTGAAGCAAGAGAGTTACTTAACTCATTCTTTGCTTGTCTTATTTTATCTATTTCATCCTTTGATGCTTTAGCATTTTTTAATCTTTGTGCTTCTTTTGTAAGCTCTTCTATTTCATCTTTTATTTGTTTTTGAATATATTCTGAGATAAAAATCATATCCCATGCATCATTTATATTTTGATCCAAATCAAAATATATTTCATTTCCGTTTTTTGAAATAATCAATTCTTTCTTTTTTATAAAATTAGATATTATTCTTTGATAGTGTTCTTTAGTATTGATAGGTATGCCATCTTTTCCATATAAAAGGTTCTCTGCTTCTTCTATTGTCTCAGCATTAATTATCTTTTCAACTGTTTCATATAGTTTTGACATACTACCACTTCCATTTTATTTTTTTTTGGCTTTTTGAATTTCCAATCTATATTTGTTTTCTTCTAAATAGTCATTTGCCCAATCTACTAAATGGCCAAGATCTATTAAACCAACCAAAGTTGTATTTAGCATATTAACATTACGTGGATCTGCATCATAAAATGCTATATTTTGTCCAAAAACATGCCATCTACCATGAACTAGACTATTTCTAATTTCTTTCACGCTATATTGATTATTATCTATATTAATATATTCATCATTGCAACAATGGGCTATTACAAATTCAACATACGTTAAAAATGAATAAGCAATAAAACTTTCCCCAAAATTGAAATGCATATACATCTCGAGTTGTTGTTTTCTAGTCAGACTTTTAAATTTTTCATATGTATCCTGCCCAAATTTATTTTCTTTATGAAAGGGATTGGTATTATTAGACATTGAATATATTGTGTTTAGTGTATCTAAAAATGTATCGTTGTATAACAATAGCCCCATACAGAAGATAGAGTGATATACACATTTATCTATCTTATCACCGGGTATAACAGATACATTATTTCTTATGTAAAAGTCTATTAAGCTTTCTACTTCTGTACTTTTTAGTTTCTTTTCATGTGTTGCTTTAAATTTTTCCACAAGTTCAAACAATTTATCTTTTTGAGATGCTGTTAATCTATATTCTAAACATTCCCCATACTTTCTTGCCATTTCAAAAAACAATTCATTACAATCAGATAATGATTTATTCTCGTCACCTATTTTATTTATCTCTTCTATTATCTCTCTAGACAATTTTTCCTTTATATAATAATAATTTATTCTTATCTTACCCAATTCTTGATATAGATTTTTAGAGTATATATCTATATCTTTTGGTATATCAATGTCTAATAATATTGCAGTTTGTCTTTTTCTATTCATGTCTGAATAAATCTCTTGTATTTGTTCGCTATTAAGTTTTATAACAATAGGGCCGGTAGTTCCATCATTTTTTTTAATATTTAAGTATTCTATTTCTATAAACCTAGCGTTTTTAGATATTTTAAATCTTTCAACTTCCTCACTATTGTTATGATTGAATGCATCTCTTATTAACTGAATTAATCTGTTTTTGTTTATTCCTAGACTTTCGATTGCAATATCATATTCTAAGTGTGTATTGTTAATATATTTATCCCTGTTAAGCAACATATCCTCCTCAAGAGAAAACATTTTCATTCGCAGGAACCAATTATATACTAATCGCATTATTCGATAATAATCATCATTATATTTTTCCAAACTATTTTTATTACGCAAAGTTAAAAAAAACACATCTTTTTTTTTCATTGTCGGATGAAGATTCATATTATAAATAAAGTCGCAATAATCTTGAAGATAGATTGCAATTTCATATTTAGACATTGATATCATACTACCACCTACTTTAATTTTATCATATACTTGAAAAAAAGTGTTCAAAACTTTTAAGTTTTAAACACTTATCTATTAGCTCTAAATCTTTCTTGTGGATTTAGAATAGCTTTTCTCATTCTTATCGAATCTGGTGTTACTTCAACATATTCATCAGATTCAATAAATTCTAAAGCTTCTTCTAAACTAAATGTTTTTGGAGTAACTAAAGCGATTGCATCATCTGCACTTTTACTTCTTGTATTACTCATTTCTTTATTTTTACATGGATTAACATCTAAGTCATTATCTCTATTGTTAATTCCTATAATCATACCAACATATACATCAACTGCTGGTCCAACAAATAATGTTCCTCTATTTTGTAAGTTATAAAGAGAATAACCAAGAGTTTTTCCGTTCTCCATACTAACAAGTACTCCATTTTTTCTTGTTTCTAGTTCACCAACATATGGTTTAAATGAATCAAAACTTCTTATCATAGTGCCTTCGCCTTTAGTATTAGTTATAAAAGAGCTTCTGTATCCAATAAGTCCTCTAGTTGGAGTGCTAAACTCTAGGTGAGTGAAACTTTTAGAATCACTATTCATAAGCATAAGTATACCTTTTCTAGATTGTAAATCGCTTATTACAGTGCTAGCATATTCGTCTGGACAATTAATAATAACTGTTTCAAATGGTTCACATTTTACTCCGTCTTTTTCTTCAAATAATACTTCTGGTTTACTAACACAAAGTTCATATCCTTCTCTTCTCATGTTTTCAAGTAGTACTGATAAATGTAGTTCTCCACGACCTGATACTTTAAATCCATCAGAGCCAGGTAGTTCTGCAACTTCAAGTCCTACATTTGTTTCAAGTTCTCTTTCAAGTCTTTCTTTAATATGTCTGCTTGTAACAAACTTACCAGATTGGCCTGAGAATGGACCATTGTTTACAAGGAAATTCATGGATAAAGTTGGTCTTTCTATTTCTATTGGAGGAAGTGCTTCTATAACACCGTTTTCACATACGGTATCACCAATAGAAATATGAGAGCAACCAGCGATAGTAACTATATCACCAAAGAATGCTTCTTTCTTTTCTACTCTACGGATTCCTTCTTCAACAAATAATTTACTTATTTTAAAGCTTGTTACTTCTCCATCATTTTTAACTAGACTAACTGTTTCCCCAGCTTTAATTTTTCCTTTAGTAATTCTACCAACACCAAGTCTACCAATATAATCATCATAATCTAGATTAGATATTTGCATTTGAAGTGGATCATTTTCATCACCCTTATATGGCTCACATTGCTTTAATATAGTTTCAAGAAGAGGCTCAACAGAATCAGATTCATCTTCTAAACTAAGTTTTGCATATCCTTGTTTTGCTGCTCCATAAACAATAGGGAACTCTAATTGTTCATCACTTGCATTAAGCTCACAGAATAAATCAAAAGTCATATCAACAACTTCTTCTGGTCTTGCATCATTTTTATCAATCTTATTTATAAAAAGAATTGGTCTAATATTTTGCTCTAATGCTTTCTTTAATACAAATCTTGTTTGAGGCATAGGGCCTTCTGCAGCATCTACGATTAAAACTGCGGTATCAACAGTTCTAATAACTCTTTCAACTTCAGATGAAAAATCCGCATGTCCCGGAGTATCTACTATATTTATTTTATAATCTTTATATTTAATTGAACAGTTTTTGGAATAAATAGTAATTCCTCTTTCTCTTTCTAAGTCATTTGAATCCATAACTTGAGTTACTACTTCTTCGTTCTCTCTAAAAACACCATTTTGTTTTAATAACGCATCTACAAGTGTAGATTTACCTGCATCTACGTGAGCGATCACTGCTATATTGATGATTTTGTCCATACTTATCCTTCTTTCGCTCTTAA
>CAYOUK010000022.1:0-9600 GCA_964407175.1 uncultured Muribaculaceae bacterium | reverse complement strand
TAAAAATATAATACATAAAACTTAAAAAAGCAAGAAAAACTTGCCTTATTTATGTGTTAGTTTCATATTATAAAAGAAAGTAAGCATGGATAATATAAAACTAACACATATGTATAAGGTGTTAATTCTATAAAGTTTAGACATTAAATTTTCACTTCTAAAAATTTCTTTTATATAATAATTATTAACATTTGTTATATAATATGTGCTAAATAACAAGATTACTAAAGAACAAAGAAGGACCATTAAAGCCATAAAATATAAACCCTTTATAAAACTTTTATATCTTTTAGATAAAAGCAAGAAAAAGACGAGCAAACTTATGTTTAATAATAAATATATAGAATTGTTATGAATATACATATTTATATCTCTTATAATTAGTACTTTTTCAAATGGTATATCTATTCTCTTTTTAATTCTATTAAACTCTTTTTTTTCAGAATCATTTAAAATACTGTAATTAATAGTAGGATAACTTCTTTTATAGAAGATATAATAACTATATTCGTTAAGATAGTCTACTAGTATATCTTTTGATATGTTTGAATTTTTACCTACATAACTATATAAACGTTCTCCATTTAAATAACTAGCGAAGTTTATGTTATTTATCCTTATAAATGAAATAGCAAATTCAAGTATTATTAATACACATATAATGATATATAAAAAGGAAGTATAAATACTTCCTATAAATCTTTTAATCTTATTCAAACAAATCACCAATATTATTATTGATTATTTATTTCTTTTTATACCATCTTCACTAAGTAAATAGTCAAGTAGGAATGTAACACAATACACTAAAATAAAATCTATTACTATTGTAATTATATAGTTCATAGTTACATTATTAGTTACAATAAAGTAAGTGTATTTTTTAATAAATAACATTGCAAATAAATCAATAATTGGTAACATTATTGCAAATGTAAGAGATTCTCTTCTATATATTTTCTTTCTCTTTGGTTTATCTGCTTCAGATGTAGGTAATTCAATTCCAAGAAGTGATGTAACTTTAGCCTTTTTAGGCTCTGTAACTTTTTCTTCTTTAGCAAGTTTTTCTCTTTCGTCTTTAAGTTTTTGTAACTCACTTGCCTTTGTATTAAAAGTGAAATCTTCTTTAACTACTTTTTCTTCTGTTACAACTGGCTTTACTTCTTCTTTTACTTCTACTTTTTTTTCTTCCTTAGGTTCAACTTTAGCTGGTTTTGGAGCCTCAGTTTTCTTTGGTTGTTGTTTTTTTACTGGTGGTTTCTTAGGTGTTTGTTTCTTAGGTGCAGTTTTATTTGTAGAAGTTTTTTTAGTTTGGCCTGTTTTTTTTGCATTTGTACTTTGTTTCTTAGGTGTAGTTTTTTTAGCTTGGCCACTTTTATTTTGTGTTGTTTTCTTTTTGCTTGTAGTACTAGTACTAGTTTTTTTAGCTTGGCTACTAGTCTTTTTTGTATTAGTTTTTTTCTTAGTTTCTTCACTACTTGCCATATATAATCACCTACAATAATTATAACACTTGTTATTTTGTGTGTAAAACCTTTTTTTATAGCTCGAACTGAGAATTGTAAAGCTTAGCATAGAAACCATTCTTTTTTATTAATTGATTATGAGTTCCTTGTTCAACAATATTTCCTTCGTCCATAACTAGTATTAAATCGGCATTTTTAATTGTTGAAAGTCTATGTGCAATTATAAATGAAGTCTTTCCATCCATTAATTTATCCATGGCTTTTTGAACAAGTTCCTCAGTTCTAGTATCTACATTTGATGTTGCTTCATCAAGTATTAAAAATGGTGTTTTATTAATCATAGCTCTGGCTATTGTTAATAATTGTTTTTCTCCAGAGGAAACAGAATCATTTTCATTCAGATTTGAGTCATATCCCTTTGGGAATGTTTTTATTAGATGATGGATACCAATCTCTTTGCATATTTCTTTAATCGTTTCATCGCTTACATTTTTTCTATTATATATAATATTCTCTTTAACTGTTCCATCAAATAGCCATGTATCTTGCAATACCATAGTAAACAAATCATGTATGTTTTCTCTATTTAATTTTTTAATTGATTTGCCATCTATGATTATATCTCCCTTTTCAATATCATAGAACTTCATTAAAAGATTTACCATTGTCGTCTTACCAGCGCCAGTTGGTCCAACAATCGCTATTTTTTGTCCAGCTTTTACCTTGGCATTAAAGTTTTTTATAGTATCGCTTTCGTTGCCGTCATATCTAAATGAAACATTTTTAAACTCAATATTTCCTTTAGCATCACTTATGTCTAATATCTCACTATTTTCTATCTTTTTCATCTCTTCTTCATCCATGAAATCAAACACCCTTTCAGATGCGGCTGCAGTTGATTGAAGTGAGTTTAAACCTTGAGCAATTTGAGTAAGAGGAGATGTGAATAATCTAACATATGTCATAAAAGCAATAATTACACCAAAAGTAATGAC
Organism: uncultured Muribaculaceae bacterium; assembly: GCA_964407175.1. Lineage (GTDB taxonomy): Bacteria > Bacillota_I > Bacilli_A > RF39 > UBA660 > RUG11867. Next base: position 7,139 of record CAYOUK010000022.1, on the reverse strand, counting down.
ATCATTCATTGTAAGAATAGCTCCAACAACACAAACTGCAACATATCCGAAATTACCTATAAAGCCCATTAAAGGGTGCATAAGTCCTGATAAAAACTGACTTTTTCTATTCGCGTCATATACTTTTTTGTTGTATAAATCAAACTTTTTATCAACTTCAGAAGAAGCATTATATGCTTTTACAACATTTAAACTACCATACACTTCTTCAATATGACTATTTAGTTTACCTAATTCTCTTTGTCTAGCATCAAAATATTTTTGTGATTTACCAAGTATTATTATCATTAATCCAAAACCAATAATACTAGATGCAATGGCAGTAAATGCAAGTATATAATTTGTATAAAACATCATAATAATAGTTCCAACAAATAATGTAATAGCACTAACTAATGTTGATAGTGATTGGTTCATAGTCTGAGCAATTGTATCAACATCATTTGTAACTCTAGACATTACATCTCCGCTTTGATTTTTGTCAAAGTATTTAAGTGGAAGTTTATTAATCTTGTTTGAAATATTATTCATTAAATCTCTTGCAAAATTATTTGATACTAATGTCATTAAAATAGATTCAATATATGTAAATAAAGCACTTAATATATAGATGCTTGCTAAGAATAAAGTTATCTTTTTTATTTTACTCATATTCATTTTTGGTTTAACTGCATTTTGAATACTAATAGGAGCATCATCTATTTTTTTATATAAATCTTCTGGGGATGTTTTTTCTGTTACGTTCCCCATAGAAACCAAGTAATCAGCTTGATCTAAAGCAGTTATAGTTATTCCATCAATTTTAAAATCAGTAAAAATTACTTCTGCTAATTTTTCATTTATTTCTAAATCTAAAAATTCTCTTGTTTTTAACTTGCTAATAAAATCTATTATATTTAATTTATCTTGGGTATTAAGTGTAATATCCTTATATTTACTAGTTGGAAGTATAATATTTTGAATATTTGGAGAAAGACTTAATACTTTATCAATCGAATTGTCTTTCTTCATATCATCTAAAAATAGATTAAATTTCTGTTTCTCTTCATCTGATATCTCCTCACTATAATTAACTTTATATATAGTTTCAGGAGAAATATTAATTGTTAATCCATTTATTACGATATCCTTCATCTTTTCTTCTGAAAGTGAAGAAGTAATATTCTTAGATATTTCTACTAAATTATCTTTGTTTACAACTAACCCTTTTTGAATTTCATCCGTTAAATTAGATAATCTATTAGGAGCAAATATTGAAAGGACTGCCCCAAGAGATGCAAGTATTAATGATATAATTATTTTAGCCTTATACTTACCTATTTCACTAAATAATCTACTTATCGCTTTACCAAAGTTTTTAGCGTGTTCAGCAGAACCTCTATTTGGTCCATGAGGCCTATTTTTATGTGTTTCTTCTTCATTATGCATTTTCTAGTTCCTCCTTACTTAACTGTGATAAAGCTATTTCTTTATAGACTTTGCACTTCTTTAATAGTTCCTTATGAGTTCCTATTCCAACACACTCACCATTATCTAAAACCACTATTTTATCCGCGTTTAAAACTGTTCCTATTCTTTGAGCTACAATTAAAATAGTCGAATTTTTAGCTTTTGTTTTAAGATTTTTCCTTAATTTAGCATCTGTTTTATAATCAAGCGCCGAAAAAGAATCATCAAAAATGTATATTTCCGGATTTCTTGCTATAGCTCTTGCTATTGCCAGTCTTTGTTTTTGACCTCCAGATATATTTGTTCCTCCTTGCGATATATGAGAATCATATTTTTGATCCATTTTTTCAACAAATTCTTTAGCTTCAGCGATTTTTACAGCTTCTTTAATCGCTTTATCCGTTATTTTTTGATTTGATTTACCAAATGAAACATTATTACTTACACTTTCACTAAACATAACAGCTTTTTGAGGAACATAACCAAGCTTATTATATAAGTATTCCAAGTCGTAATCCCTAACATCTACACCATCAATTAGTATTTTCCCTTCAGTAACATCATAAAATCTTGGAATTAAATTTATAAGAGTAGACTTACCTGATCCGGTTGATCCAACAAAAGCAACAGTCTCCCCTCTTTTTACCTTGAAAGAAATATTCTTAAGAAGATATTCTTCTGCATCAGGATATTTAAATGAAACATTGTCAAACTCGATAGTTCCCTCTTCTTTTCCTTCTTTTACTTTGCCATTTACTATTTTTGATTTAGAATCAAGAACTTCACATATTCTCTTAGCAGAAACATTTGCCCTTGGTAATACCATAAAAATAAATGCTAGCATTAAAAATGACATAATTACTTGAACTGCGTATGAAGAGAATACTACCATATCACCAAATAATGTGATTTTTTCCGTTAACATTGCTTCATTAATTAGGTGAGCTCCGATAAAATAGATAGATAGCGATAAGAAGTACATAACTAGATACATTATTGGAGAGAAAGATGCAAATAATTTTTGAACAAAAAGTTGTGTGTTTGTTAAATCATCATTTGCCTTAGCAAACTTATTTTCTTGGTATTTCTCAGCATTAAATGCCCTTATAACTCTTATACCTTGAAGGTTTTCTCTTGTTACACCATTTAACCTATCAGTTAGTTTTTGAATAATCTTAAATCTAGGAACAACAAATACCATAACTACTGCAACAGTCGATAATAAAATCAACACTGCAACTCCCGTTGCTGCACTCCATGTAAGGTTCTTATTCATTATCTTAGTAACGGCCCATAGAGCAGTAACTGGAGCTTTTATAAGAAGATTTACTCCCATACTTAAAAACATTACTATTTGGGTAATATCATTTGTTGTTCGAGTAATTAAACTACTAACAGAGAATTTTTTTATTTCTTCTGTAGATAACCCTTTAATTTTTGTGAACAACTTTTTTCTAGTAATAAGTGAAAAAGTAGCTGCAACTTGAGCTAGTAAATATCCAACAAGAAATGAAGTTAAAAAAGATGAAAATGCACACAATATCATATATCCACCATTTTTAAGTATTTCACTCATCTTGCTGCCTTCAGTCTGAACGAGAACAGTTATCTCCGACATATAGTCAGGCATCTTAAGTTCTAACCAAACCTGAGTTACTATTAAAGCTGCACTAATAAGTATAAATAGTAGTTCCCTCTTCCTTAGATTTTTTAGTATTTTATACATATATTACTCTCCTTATTTCATTTATTTTTATGTAACGTATAAGTATATTATAACTATTATTTTAAAAAGTCAACCAACTAAAAAAAAATTAAGACATATTAAAAGAACACTATTGAGTGTTCTTATTTTTTCTTAGTGCTTGTCTTTTTAGCTGTAGTTTTTTTAGCCGCTGTTTTCTTTGCTCCTGATTTAGTTGAACCAGATGTTTTTTTCTTAGTTGTACTACTTTTTTTAGGAGCAGCTTTTTTAGTTTGTGCCTTTACAGTTGTTTCTTTTTTCTCTTCTTTTACTTCTTTTACTATTTCTTCTTTATCGTCAGATTTATCTTTCTTAAGTAAGAAATATAAAATTAGGATAGCTAGTAATGGAATAATAACATATAAAGCGTCATTTTTTCCTTTTTCTTTATCGTCGTCCTTTTCTTTAGCACCAGAATCTTCGCCTAGTAAGCTAATTACATCATAACGTTCTTCGCTTTTATATAAGTCATCGATATCTTCTTTAATATCTTTCCCATAATCATCTTTAAAACCAATAAAGTATTGATCACCAATAATTAAGAATGGAACAGAACCTTTTTGTACATCAGCATTTAATAGTTCTGCAACTTTTTCTTCTAAATCAGCATTATCAGTGTTATTCCATACTTCGTAAGAAACTAATTTAAATTTATTTCCATACTCATCTAGAATAGAATTTAAATAATTTAATAAATCTAAACAATGTGAACAACCTTGACCTCTAAATAAGTAGATTGTAGCTTGTTTATCTGTCTCCTTATATTTTGTAGATATTTCGATATCTTCTGCAGCAAAGGTATCAGCTAACCCCATTGATTCTGTTTCAGCAAAAACTGTAAACGGCAATACTAATAATAAACCGACCACTAAAGCAATTAACCTTTTTTTCATATTTACCTCTTTCTATATATCATTGTATCATATAAAACTATAAATATACAAAGAAAATCGTGTTTTTCTAACAAAAAAAGACTCTTTTTTAGAGTCTTAATTCCTTAATGGTGGAGGATGTGGGATTCGAACCCGCGACCCCCTGCGTGCAGGGCAGGTGCTCTAGCCAGCTGAGCTAATCCCCCAAAGGACAAGAGTATCTTATCACAAAGAAAAAAGATAATCAAGTGTTTTTACTCTTTATCTTCATAATTGTTCTTAACTTTGATTAACCCTTTTTCAAACTCTTCCATAGCTTTTCCAATGTTTTTCTTGCTCTTGTATTCAGACAAAGGCAGTTGATAATTGTCATAGTAATGCATATCTTTACTTCTAGAAGCAATAACATGTACTAATTCATATTTAGAATCAACTATATTGAGTAACTTATCAATTGATGGAAAAATCATTTATATCACCCTCTACAATTTAATCTTAACAAACTATAGAAAGTATAATCAAGATTTTCAACAAAAGTTGACACTTTTTGAACATAAAAAGAAAGATTTCTCTTCCTTTAAAAGTTTTGACAACAGTTTTCATATTCATTTGTACAAACATTTTCTTCACACTCAGTAAAGCATGGAGTATATGAATGTTTATACACATGATGATTTATTATTTTAGTGTTAATAGGAATGATATGAGGAACTTTATAACAAAATTCTCTATGACATATCCTTTCTTGTGGGCATTCATAAATTGGAGGCATTACAGGGCAACATGGTGCCATGCTTTCCATGTTATTATCATAGGAAACAAAGCTTTTCTCTTGTGTAAAGCTCGGTCTATTCATTCCGTCTTTAAATTTATACATAAACTAACTTTCCTTTCTAATTTAGTTTATGTATATTTATTCTATTTAGTTAGGCTACTGACTAGAAAGGCATCTTAAGATTTCCGCTAGAAGCAAGTTTCATCATTTTTTTCATTTCTTCAAATTGTTTTAAAAGTCTATTAACTTCTTCAACACTTCTACCAGAACCATCAGCGATACGTTTTTTTCTAGTAGCTTTTAATACTTCTGGATGTCTTCTTTCATATGGAGTCATTGACTTTATAATTGCTTCTATATGGGCCATATCCTTAGGATTTATTGTTATATCACCAAGTCCCATTTTTCTAACACCTGGAAGCATTTTAATGATGTTTTCCAATGGGCCCATCTTTTTAATTTGATTTAAATTACTTAAGAAGTCCTCTAAGTCATATTTACCTCTTTGCATTTTTTTGGCAAGATTTTCAGCTTCGTCCATATCGATTGATTCTTCAACTTTTTCAGCAATAGATAAAATATCTCCCATATCAAGAATTCTATTAGCCATACGTTTTGGATCAAAAGAAGATAATCCATCCATCTTTTCAGAATCACCAACAAACTTAATTGGAACATTAGTTAAATGTCTAACAGAAAGAGCAACACCACCCTTAGTATTACCATCCATCTTAGTTAGGATAGCTCCAGTTAAATTTAGTTTCTCATTGAATCCTTTAATAACATTAATAGCATCTTGACCAATCATTGCATCTATTACTAGAAGTGTTTCATGTGGTTTAAATTCGTCGCTAATAGATTTTAATTCATCCATTAGCTTTTCATCAATCTGTAACCTACCTGCAGTATCGATGATGATAAAATCGTTACCATTTTCTTTAGCATAATCAAGAGCGTCTCTAACTATTTCGTTAGGGTTTTTATCTGTTCCTTCATCGAAAACTGGAATGCTAAGAGCTTTACCTATATCTTTAAGCTGGTCAATTGCAGCTGGTCTATAAATATCACAAGCAACCAATAATGGTTTTTTACTATGTTTTTTTCTTACAAAGTTTGCAATTTTACCAGCAGTAGTTGTTTTACCACTACCTTGTAGTCCACAAAGCATTATGATGGTAGGTTTTTTATCCACAGCAAGCGGTGCAGCTTCGCCGCCTAGAAGCTCTATTAATTTATCTCTAACAATTTTAATAAATAACTCTTCAGGTTTGATACTTTTAGATACTTCTTCACCTAAAGCTTCTTCTTTAACATCCTTAACAAATTCTTTTACTACTTCGTAATTAACATCGGCCTCTAATAAAGCCATTCTAATTTCTCTAACTGCATCATCAATATTTTCTTCAGTAATCTTTCCCATACCTTTAATATTTTTGATTGCGCTAGAAATTCTATCTCCTAAATAATCAAACATTTATATCACCAATTAATAGTATATAAAAAAAATCAGAATAACGCTAGTTATTTTGATTTTTAATTATTCACCATTAATGATTTTCTTGTTATAAAAAGCACTTCTTTTATTAAATTCTTCATTAACTTTTCTAGGACTATATTTCTCCATTATTGTTTTTTTGCCAGAGTATAGATTTGTTCCAAGCGCTAACCTATCACCTTCAATTGTATAACCTAAACTCGCAAGTGTTGTTGGAAAAATATCCATAGTGCAAAAGATTCTATTTTTATTATTTTTTTCCTCTACTGCAGAATTGATAAACAAATTAAATATCGTTCTTTCATAACCTTCATCTAAGTCCTTAAAATATGCTTGATTCATATGATGGTGATCTCCACTAATTATTATGGTTGTATTTTCATAGAAATCTTGATCTTGTATCCAATAAACAAAATCAGCAACATCACTTGCACTACAAGATATAACATTAGATAGTTGATCATCATATTTTAAAGGACAATAAGGTTCTACATACCCATCGTATGCATGAGTATCTGCGGTAAGAAGAGAAAAACTAAATGGTTTGTTTTTCTTTGCTAGTTTTGTTATTTCTTCTTTGGCATAAGTAAATAATTTGGCGTCTTCAAATCCCCACCATTCATAGTAATCTTCATCTATTTTCCCTTTATTAATAGCTGTTTGATAATCATATACTTTTATATTACCATGCTCATCTAGATACTGACCTCTGTTTCCATATTCTTTATATGAACCCATCATGAACATTTGATTGTATCCATCTCTTTTTAATATTTCACCAAGAGAATAATCTCCAGGCAAAAA
>CAYOUK010000021.1:0-13732 GCA_964407175.1 uncultured Muribaculaceae bacterium | reverse complement strand
TTTTGCTTGGTAATAGGAGATCATCTATATCTACAAGTTCTAATTTAAAATTTCCTTCAATTTCACTTTCAGTTCTTTTTGTTTTATCTATATTAATTCCATTATACTTACCTAAATAATACTTAATAGTCATTAACCTATTAATTGTTTTATCATTTCTAGTTGGATAATTAGCTTGATAATACTTAACCAAAAATACTTTATCAAGTTGTTTTATATCATAAGTAATTCCCGTTTCTTCCTATAACTCTCTTATTATAGCTTCTTCTTCTGTTTCACCTTTATCAATTTTTCCACCAGGGAACAATACAACACCACTATAATTTGAAACTAGTACTTTATTTTGAGACAACAAAACAGCTCTAACTTTGTTAGAAGTTACACTTATATCTTTATCTTTTAAATTGTGATCATTTATAGTTATAGTATTCAATTATATCACCCTATATTTTTATAAATCTTCATCTATAATTATTCTTTTTGAATTAAGTACTTGATTTATGTATTCTTTCGCAGAAATATGCTCATTTGGTTTATTAAATTCTGTTAAAATTATTTTTTCTATTTCATTATCTGTTATGTTAAATTCTTTTAGATGTTCAACATATTTTTTATATTGAAAAGATATTAGTTCTTCAAGTGTATTAAATCTATGTATACCCCTGTTATTTGAATCAGCATTTTCAAACCAATACCAACTATTATTATCGTTATATACTAAAAATGAATGTGTTGGATATTTATTATCATAGTCTAATTTAACCATTTCATAAATAGTTTTAATAGTATATCCATTTTCTAAAAACCAATATCTTTCTAGTTCTACTTGATCAAAACAATTACCACATAAGTTTTTTAGTATATCGTCTTTATTTTCCAAGACGTATTGATCATACCAACTAGAATCAAAGTCTTCATCTTCTTGCTGATATACTTTTCCATTTTTTCCTAAATAACCATATTTTATATTCTCTGACATAAACTTTAATAGTTCTTCTGGAGTTTTTATATTATTCATAGTATCACCTACTTTTCATTACTCTTTATTGAAATCTATTATTGCTTCCAATTCTAAAGTCTTATGATTTTCCATTCCTCCAATTATACATTTACTTAAGTCATATATTTCAGCATTAACTATATATTTATTAGTATCTATTCTTGTAAAATAAACATTAGCATTTTCTCTTGAATTAATTGTAAAGCGAGTCCTTGTATCAAAATCAATATCATAATCATCAATAAGTCCAATAACGCTTGTTTTCTTATTTAATTCTAAATCATTAAATTTTTCATACTCTTGACTAGTCCAAAACGTAAATCTGCATGTATACTCCTTGTCATAAATAATTATACACTTTATAGGGATTTCAACTTTATTTATTCTTGCTTTTGAATCTAAGATTTCTACTTCCCCTAGTCCTAAATCTACTCCATCTAAATACATAATACCTCCTTTATTTTTCAATTATATTTAGTATATTATGATCATTGTCACATTCTATTTTTAAATCGATATTATCTTTTAAATATTTAATTGCTTTAACACTTGGAAAAGTTTTTTGTTCATTTAATAAATAATCTATATCTATCCACATAGCTTCGTTCTCTTTAAATTCAAGAGGGGCACCTTGGTAATTATCAACAGCAAATACACTAAAATTAAATATTCTATCTGGATATTCAACATAAATATTACCTATAAGGTGTTGTTTTGTAACTATCATTCCTGTTTCTTCTTTAAACTCTCTAATAGAGGCTTCTTCTTTTGTTTCATTACTTTCAATTTTTCCACCAGGGATATCATAATAACCACTAGCTTGTTGTTTATATTTTATGGCAACTACTTTATTATCTTTTATTAAGTATGTTCTAACAGCATTTCTAATCTTTTTATTCATACTTACACCTCTTTATGCCTTAACTACTTAAATTATAACATAAAAAGTAGATTACGTATAATCTACTTTTAAGGTGTTCTTTATGTGTAAAATATTCTAAAAAAAGATTAAGTTTGTCTTAATCTTTCTTTTTAGCTAAAAATTTATGTATTACTTTATCTAATTCTATTAGATCAACTGGTTTTGAAAGGAAATCGTCAAAACCTTCTTTCAAGTAAGCTTCTTTTGTTCCAACTAAAGCATTCGCTGTTAAGCATACTATTGGAGGAACATTAAATGCTTCTAATTTCTTTAAAACATGCATTAACTCAATACCATCCATGTCTGGCATCAAATAATCCATAAATATTAAATCATACTGTTCTCCACTTTTAACCTTATAAATACAATCATGAGCACTACTAATGACATTTACTTCTAATTTATAAGATTCAAGTAGTTTAGTTACAACTTTGCAGTTAAGTTTGTTATCATCAACTATGAGAACTTTCTTATTAGAACAATCGATAAAGTCGATATGTTTTTCTTCGTTAACTATATCATCAATATTACCAATTCTTTCAGTGCCAAGTATTTTTTGATTAATAGTAACAGAGAATGTAGTTCCTACCTCATATTCACTATCAAAAGTGATCTTGCCGCCCATTAAGTCAACATACTTTTTAGCTATCACAAGACCAAGTCCTGTTCCTTCTATTTCTTTAGTAGTTGCATTATCAAGCCTTGAAAACTTTTCAAATAACTTGTCATAATCTTCTTTTTTAATACCAGTACCAGTATCAGATATTCTAAATGTAAGATTTACATAGTTATCTTTAATAATAGACTGAATTCTAAATTTAATTTTACCAACTTCAGTATATTTCGCTGCATTATTTAAAAGATTTAATAGAACCTGAAATAGTTTAGTTGAATCACCATATAGTCTAACTGGTGTATTTGGATCAACCTCTAAAACATATTTAATAGATCTACCTTCAAGTTTAGTTTTAACCAAAGCAGATAAATCCGAAATAATTGTTTTTAGATTATACTCTTTTATATTAACAGTTTCATTCTCAGATTCTATCTTAGAAATATCTAATATATTATTAATTATTTCTAAAAGGTTTTTTCCAGCGACTGAAATATTCTTTAAATCTTGTCTAGTATTTTTTTCTACAAATGTAGGACTATTTAATAATCCTTCACTTAAACCAACTATTGTATTCATAGGAGTTCTAATCTCATGACTCATATTTGATAAGAAGTCAGTTTTTGCTTGATTAGATTGCTCTATTTTTTGTTTAACTTCTTCAAGCTTAACAGCATTTATTAAATCTGGATTCTCTATTTTGAAATATAGATAGTATATTAAAATAGATAAGAATATTGGTGGGAATGCAATAAACTTAAATGATACTTGAAACACTGTAATTGATACAAGTAATAGTGACATAACAATAACATGCGTAATTTTATCTTTGTTTATAAGACTTTTGTTCCTAACTAGATAAATTATATTTAATACAGGTGCCACTGTACATGTTGCAAACATATAGTAAGCTGCTGGACCTGGCATGTATAAATTATGATATGATATTTTACTAAATGGAACAAACATGAATACTATTAAGAATACAATATATAATATAAATACTTTAAAGTATTCTTTTCTTTTTACTAAATCTTTTAAATTACTTGCTTGAACATTTCCAAAATATACTGTGTAATAGCAGTAAAAGAAGAAGAATATTACTATACCCGTTGCCCAATGTATTCTATATAGAATAAGTGTTAACAGATAATTATCTCCATATACAGCGCTAATAACGGCTATTATTTCTGAAACTGTCAAAAGTATTTGAACAGTCATTAACCATCTAAATAATCTATTTTGAATTGCATTTAATGATTCTTGTGAAAAGTAAGAAAACTGTAGAAGTATCATGAAGAAAAGAGAACCTATTGTAAATATTATTCCACCTAACATAATTTACTCTCCCCTTTCTTCTGTAACAAAGTATTTAACCATTAATCTGATTAAATCACCATTGTTAATTGGTTTTGCCAAATAATCACTAAATCCTGCTTGTAGATATTCATCTTTTGTATCACTTGTTTGATTAGCAGTTAAAGCAACAACAGGAGGTAAATTAGTACTAACATCTTTTAATAACTTCATAGTAGTAATACCATCCATCTCTGGCATCATATGATCTAAGAAGATAATATCATATTTATTACTTTTTACTAGATTTAAACACTCTTGACCACTAGATGCTGTTGTAATTTTGGCATTGAAAGTGCTCATCAATCTCTTGGTTAGTTTTAAATTAATAGGGTTATCATCAACAATTAGAATATTCTTGCCACTTAAATTAGGTCTCTTGCGATGAACGTTTTGAATATTTTTAACATCTAATATGTCTCCAATTGGAGTAAAGTCAATTATCTTTTGATTTAGTTTAACTATATACTGAGTACCCTTGCCAGTTTCATTAATAAACTCTATAGTTCCATCTAACATTTTAATAAGTCTTCTAGCAATTATAATATATAGATTAACAAATGAATCACTATCATCTTCTCCTAATTCATCTAAATCTTTATCGAAGTTTTGTTGTTCCATTTCATGACCAGAATTAGCTATTTTAAATACTAATTCCATATGATTATCAACAAGTACTCCCCTAATATTTAGATCAATATTTCCATAGTTAGTATAATTAATTGCATTCGATAAAATACTTGTTAATATTCTAAGTATCTTAGAATAATCACCATATAATTTAGATGGTATATTATGATCTACATGAACAGTATAATCAATAGAACCATTTTTAATTTTAGAATGTATTAAACTATTAACTTCGTATATTAAGTTTTCTAATTTATATTCTCCTTCATTTAAAGTTTCTTTACCTGATTCTAGTGTTGAAACATCTAATATGTTATCGATTAAACTAAGAAGCTGATTACCTGAGGTATTTATATCACTTATACCTTCTTGAGTATTTTCTTTAGTTAACTCATTTTCCATAAGCATTAAATCACTTTGACCTAATATAGTAGTCATAGGTGTTCTAATTGAGTGTGATATATTTGATAAAAATTTTGTTTTAGCTTTATCCGCTTGTTCAGCTTGAATTCTTTTTTCTTCAAGCTCATGAACCATTTGATAATCTTGACTTTCATATGTAAAGAATAAAGTTGAAATAATAAAGGCATATATAAACGTTAAAATGTTATAATCGACATTTAGTATCAACTGGAATGAGAATAATACTATTATAAAACCAAATGAAAAGAAGACTGGCCTTTTAAGCCTTTTTTCTATATTATTACCCTTTAGAATCATTGCAACAATAACCGCAGTTGCAACAACAGAACCAATTATATAAACAGAGTTAGCTGCAGGGCCACCAAAGACATAAAAATCATTTCTATATGGTGAATAATAAATATCTCCCATTAGTGATATAGTAGTTGATATTACAAGAAGCATAAATAAAGCTAATCCAACTTTTTTAGATTTTTTCTTAACAACCAAAACATCAGTTTCTTTTCTTTGACTAATAGTCCATACATAGAATAATAAGTTTGTTAACCATACAGAGCCAATAAAGATATATATTCTACAAGCCACTTCACATAGAACAGGATGTGCTTCCCTTACAGTCATAGTTAGAATATAAAATACTTCTGAAACTCCCATAACCATATTAAAGATTAATAAGAATGGGAAAAAGCCAGCAAATGGAGCTTTAGAAACAGTCTTCTTGCTTCTCTTCCTTAAATAAATAATTAATACAAACGTTAAATAAATAAATGCACAAAGTGCAAATCCCATACTTGCAAATAACTTATGCTCCATACTTCATACCCTCTTATCTATTTTTCCCTATTATAATAATACATTTAATAAACAAAAAAAGCAAGTGTGTTTACTTACTTTTTTTTGTATCTATAGTTCCCCTAAAAACTACATGTTTATCATATAAATACTCTAATATAAAGTTACAAAGCATATTTAACCCCGTTACTATATACTCATTTATATGAACATTATTAACTAAATAATTACCTAGTATTGTAGTTGTTGGAGTAAACACTATATAAAATAGAAACACTTTCGACATTGCAAGAGGAATATTCGCTGTTGATTTAAATGTATACTCTTTATTAAGTGTAAAGTTCCATATCACACTTGCAACAAGCGCAGTTAAATAACAAACCCAATATCCAAAACTAGTTAGTTCATTTAAAAGGGTAAATATTACTATTTCTATTATCCCTGCAGAAATAGAAAATAATGTTAATTTTATTTTTCTTATTAGTTCTTTTTTATTTTTCATATTAACCTCTTACATCATTTATTATGTTATATGATTCATCTATTAACTTTTTTATCATACTATCATCAAGTGTATCATTTAACACAATAGTAATCCAGCTTTTTTTATTCATATGATATGCTTCATAATAACCTTTTGTTTAACTAATTTTTGAATAGTTTCTTCATCTAATTTAATATTTATTATTTCGACTTCACCAGATTTATCATCTAATTTAGACATATCTATATTCATTATAATACCAAACCATTTATTATTATGTTTATTTCTATAAACACCACACCCTGGAAGCTTTTCCCATAGAAATTCTGGTTTAACTAAATATTTATTAATAATATAATCGTTTATTCTATTTGTTTGATTAAATATAAAAGTGTTTTTAGAAAAACAATTATTATTAATATCTATAAGTATTTTTTTATATTCTTCTCTAATTTTGTTAACAAATTCACCATTCATCTTTGTTCTAATATTAGTATATTCTTCATTAGTTTCTAGATCTATTACTTTTCCATCTACTACACCATTGTTTAATATTATGATTGCTTTGAATGCTCCATCTAAAAACTCTTTTTCAAGTATATAATTATGTTTTTCTTTTTTAAAACCATATTCGAGTGCTTTACTAATATTTACTTTACTTTTTTTAAATATTTCTGCTTCTATATTCATAATTATCCCTAATCTATTTTAATACTATCTACTATATTACCATATATATCATATATAGTTATTTCTTTATTATCATAAATAGCATATGTTGGATTATTATTTTGTCTTGGAAGAGAAATAGAACCTACATTTATAAACACTTTACCATCTTTTTCTTTTATATATGGAACATGTTCATGACCATATATAAGTATATCTCCTTTATCTAGTATTTCATCATTATACATATTATATATGTTACCATGAGTTACATAAATATTTAAACCATCAAGTATAATCTTCTTATATCCACTATAAATATTAAACTTACTTATATCTATATCATATGAAGTATCACAGTTTCCTTTCATACATGTAAGAATATTTTTATGGTTATATAAAAACGATGACACTTTAAGTGGATCTACAACGCTGTCTTCTCTCATAGAAAAATTCTCATATAAGTCACCTAGACAAATAAGTATATCAATATTTTCTTTTTTTATTCTTTCTTCAATTATATTTAAATTATTAATTATTCCATGAATATCTGAGAAAAATAATGCTTTCATTTTTATCACTCCTTGATAATTATAACATAAAAAAAGAGGATTAATCCTCTTCAAATTTCCAATTACATTTATATATAATTTTATCACCTAAGTCAGTTGTTTTTATTTCCCTCTTGCAGCTGTAACCATCATCGTCATCATCATAAGTAATAGTATCATTTATTGCATCATATTCCCCTTCATAATTCCAATTTTCAAACTCAACTCTTTTTTCTTCTAAATCAATCTTTATGATGTCACCTTCAGTTGTTTCTTTTAAAAGATATACTACCTTTAAATTATCGATTAATTTTTTTATTGTCTTTTCATTCGCTCTTACAACAAGAGGATCTTTACCATAATCATTTAAAGTATATATTTTATTTTTCTTTAAATTCTTTACATAGAAATCATATATTTCTTTATAAGACCATCCAGTATCATCAAAGACATAAACAGTTGGTATATTATTCTCTTTAGATACATGAGATAACTCTAGCTCAAAGTATTTTTTATCTATCATCTTGCTTACATATATTTCATCATCTTTTAAATCTTCATCAATTATAAATTCATATTTATTGCCATCATATTTAATAACTAAATTATCTTGATAATCAACTTTAATTTCTTGCTTTACAAGATTTAATACATCAGAGCTATCGTTTACAAACTCAATATTTTTAAATGACACTGCTGTTAGCCCGATACTAGCGCCAAATACAACTACGCTTATAAGAAATACTATTAAATGCATTTTCATATTTGATTTTCTATTAAATATAAAATTAAATAACAATATAATAATTTGAATAATTATTGTAGCACTAGCAGCAATTGCAAAGAATGCCCATAAGAATATCAAATTAGTAAATGAAAATGATAAACAAATTACGCCTGTTAAAACAAGGCTAATAACTACAAATACAAAACTAAATAATATCCAGAATACTATAAACTTAATGATAAATAATACTATTTTGGATAGAACCCCTAGGAATGCAAAAGGTTTACTACTTTCATCTCTGATTATTATTTTTGATTCTGTTTTTTTTGCAGTTTTACTTCTTTTTTTTTCTACTTCTTTAGCTTCACTAATTTTATCTTCTTCAAAATAATCTAAGTATCTAACTTTAAATGTATAAATAATTGTTATAATTTCAACAATAAACCATATTAGATTAAATATTCCATATAGAATGGCTTTTACTTTGACTGAACCATTTGAACTAACAAATGTAAATAGATTTGCTATTGCAGAGCTAGCTGTACTGCAAAGTAGTTTTCCAAGTAGCCAAAGTAATACTGTAAGTATAGCAAATTCAATTAAGCACTTAAGCCCTGAGCCAAATGTCATTTTAGAAAACATATGAACAGTCTTTGTTATAAAATCAAGTAATGAATCCCATATATTCATTGCAGCATTCTTATTTTTTCTAAGTGTACTTTCTATATCTGTTATTTGATCATTAATAAGATCATCCATTGAACATTCAAATATATTTGCTATTTGAACAATTTTATCAGTCTCTGGATATGTATTATTACTTTCCCATTTACTGACACTTTGTCTAGATACTCCAAGTTTTTCAGCAAGTTCTTCTTGTGAGTATCCTTTCTTTTTTCGAAGCTCGATTAATTTATCACCAAACTTCATAAAATCACCTTTCCCTTTCAAGATAATCATATTATAATTTGCAGTTGCATTCTATACATTTTAGTTGGAAATTATGTAAACTTTTGGTTGCATTTATAGATTTAATAATCTTCATAGTAATTTTTTATTTTTTCCATGGTTCCATCTTCTAAGACTTTATCCCATTCTTCTTTGTATATTTTCTTTGCCAATTTTTTATCTAAATAATCCTTTTGGAAATCATCTCTTCTTTTAACGAGAATTGGATTATCAGTCCAAAGATTAAACTTACCACCTTTGTTTATTCTTCCACATATGTATTCATAGCATCTTTCAAAGTGTTCATCAAAAGTTTCTATCTCTGGGTATAATTTAACTGTTGTGTTAATCTGTCTTTTTGCTAAAACGTGTATATCAAAATCCCTATCAGAATCTGAAACACATTCGCCATAAAAGTTCCTTGGTCTAGCTTTTCTTGAACCTCTATGATCTTCAATTGCGTCTTTCATTATTTTGATTTGTTCTTTAGTAAAATACTTTTCAAGATTTTTGTCATTACTTAATACCTTGCCTGATTCATATTCATGATTATCTCTATCAACATTTAAACCAGCATCATGGTAACTTGCGATAACGTATGCCATGTTTTTATCTAAATCATAATAATCGGCGAGCATCATCATATTCTTTATAACTTCATTTATATGCATCATTCCATGCGCATAATACTTATCATATTTAGGGAAAATATTTTCTTCAATGTATTTCTTTAAGTCTTTGTTTATTTCCATAATACTCACCAAATTTATTATAACATAAAAAAGATTAAGCCTATATACTTAATCTTTTATTTCTATTAAAACATTTTCACTACCTAAATCAGGGAGATTATCTATATGACCTATTTTAGTATAACTATACGATGTATCAAATGATTTATAAAATATTACTAAACAGTTATTGCCATAAAGCATTACATCTCCAGCTTCTATATGCTTTGGATTATATGAATCAGTAGTTAGTGTTTCATCTAGATAAACATACTTTTCATTTCCATTTAATTCCTTCATATTAAGATTAAGTGGCAACATATTGATAAGATCTAAAACTGTCTGATTATTTTCTAACTTTATTTCATATTCATTATTATCAATAATTAATTTGATTTTATTTGTCATACTCTCCTTATAATAATGTTCTTCTACTATATTATTCTCGTTTTTGATATCACTTTTTTCATTTATATTTAAACTACAACTAGTTGATAAAAGTAATATCATAACTATTAAACTTATTCTTATTATTTTCATATATTTCCCTATTTTTATATTTCAAAACTATGAGGCAATAAATCACTAATAGTTGTTTCTATTACTTTGTCATTATCTAAAGTTATTATTTTAAAATCTTTATCTACATACTCGCTTATAAATTGTCTGCAGTATCCACAAGGCATACATTTTTCAGTTGGTTCTTCGCCATGGGCAGCTCCAACTATGCATATGCTTTCAAATTCTCTTTCTCCTTCTGAAAGTGCTTTTACAAATGCTGTACGTTCTGCACATATTGACTGTATACCATGATTTTCTATATTACACCCAGTATAAATTTTACCGTCTTTTGTTCTAAGCGCTGCACCTACTTCAAAATTACTATATGGTGAACAGGCATTTAATCTAGCCTTCCTCGCTAACTCGATATCTTCTTGATACATAACTTACCTCCAAATACAATTTAATTATAGCATAAAAAAAACTAGACTATTCTAGTTTTTTTAATAAGTTGGTTTTTTAGACTCATTAGAATTACCTTCTAATCAAAAATGTAAATAGATTAATCTTTTATTAAGATCTGCGATTTTTTCTAGATGTATTATTAACAACAGTTAACTCCATTGGAACAGGTGGTTCAGGATTATTAAGTGTTGTTACCAATTCTTTTGCAATCTCTTGTCTTATTTCTTCAAATTTTTCTTTATGTTCAGATTTTATCATTTCTTTTTTTATATAAATTGTTTCTCTTCATTTTATTCTTATATAATTATATTAAAAAATAACTAGATACATCTAGTTAATTATTTTTATTAATGTTTTTTTACTCTTTGATTTAATTCATGATAATAATCTACAATTTTATCATCATAGTACTGAATCTTACCATCCGGTAATATAAGAACTCTTTCAATTCCTATTTTTTTAACAAATTCAGTATTATGTGAAACTACAATCATACTTCCATCAAATGTATTAAATACTTCGCCAATAATATTTTGAGTTTCTGGATCTAAGTGGTTTGTAGGTTCATCTAATAATAATAAATTAGCGCCTGATATTGATAATTTAGCTAGTGCCACTCTAGCTCTTTCTCCAGGTGAAAGAATACTAACCTTTTTGTATATATCATCGCCTGTAAATAAGAATTTGGCTAATACAGAACGTATTTTATTTTGAGACATTGTATTACCAAAGTTTTCTATAATAGAAACGTCACTATCAATATTTTCAAATTCTTGGGCATAATATCCTATAATAACTTTACTTCCTAATTTAACATCACCATATTGAGGAATTAATATATTATTAATTAATTTTAATAATGTAGATTTACCTACACCATTTCTACCAACAACAAGAAATTTTTCTCCCTTATAAATAGAGAATGATAAATTATCAATAATGTTGGGACCATCTAAATCATATTTAAAACATAGATTTTCTACTGCAACTGGTATATTATTAAGTTCTTGATCTATATTCATTTTTAAATTAACTTTCTGAGTTTGAGCAAAAGTTTCAATTTTATTACTTAACAATTTATCTAATTTTTTTTCTCTATCTTGAGCCATTTTCTTTTTCTTACCAGATGCATTAGCATATTTATTTATTATTGCTTTTAACTTTTCTTCTTCTCTTTGTTGCTTTTCAGCCTCTCTATTTATTGCTTCTTCGTATTCAGTTTGTAATTTTGTAAAACGAGTGTAATTACCATCATATAATTTATTTTGTTTAACTCTCTTATCAAGGAATAATGTCTTAGTAGTGACATTATCTAAGAATTCAACATCGTGCGATATAACTAATACTGTCCCATTATATTTTTTTAAGAAGTTAGTAATGAACTCTTTACTTTCAGCATCCATATGGTTTGTAGGTTCATCTAGTAATAGTATTTCTGGTTTAGAATATAAAAGTCTTGCAAATGATATCTTAGATTTTTGACCACCAGATAATTCATTGACGTGTTTATATAACATATCGTTGGTAATACCAATACCATCAATTATTTTAGATAGCATTGATTCGCAACTGTTTGCATCCCAGTACGTTAATTGATTACTTACGTTATTTATTTTTCTAAATACTTCATCCATATCAACATTAGGATTAGCTAAAGAATCATATAAACCTTGTAATTTTTTTTCTAATTCTTCTACTGGTCTACCTTTTTTTAAATAATCATACACACGAATTGTTGTATCTTCTAGATCATCTTCAAATACTTGAGGCAACCAACCAACTCTAGCATTATTCTTAATTATAATTTTACCAGCATCTGGAAATTCTCTACCTAAAATAAGCTTAAAAAAAGTTGTTTTTCCAGCACCATTTAGTCCTACTACCCCTACTTTTTCATTTTCTGGAATATGTAAATTTACATCCTTGAAAATAACTTGAGTACCAAATGATAATTCTAAATCTTTTATTTCCATTATTTCACCTTCTAACGGCTTAAAAACACAATAAATTAACTTTACATTCGTTTATTAATATATCATGTTTACATAGTATTGTCAAAATATGCATACTATAATTGATTGTTCATTTATTTTTATGAATTTATAATTTTCGATGCGATAATCTTCATTGTTGCATATTCTAGTTTTTTAAACATCCGTCACATTCCTCTTTATATTCACCATAAAGCATTATTTAACTATTTTCATATTTTCTTGTTTCATTTCTTTTAATTTGTCTGGTTCAAAACTACCTTTAAAACTAATATAGCAACGGTTATAATTAATAATACATCTAGAAGTATCCACTATAGTTACTTTTAACTATTATATTCTATCATTTTCTACCTTTATTTGTTAATACACGATATAGTGCTTTATTATATTCACATTGATTATGATCAACTCCGTAGATGTTTCCAGTACTATTATATGAACCTGTTGCGCATCCGCCACCACACGATCCAACTATATAGCAATCTAAACATTCTTCATTATTAAATCTATTTCTTTTTCTCCATAAATCATAATTTGGATGATTTGAATAATCAGAATCAATTGTTCCCATACTATTAATATCTAGTTTTTGTAGAGCTTGGCATGCATAAACACTTCCGTTTGGAAATACAGTTATCTTTCTTGTTCCACCACATGTTTGTCTTGAGATAACTTTATTATTACCTAAAATGGATTCACATAATTGTGCAAAATCACAATTACCAGTCTTCGATAATATCTTTTCGTATAGTTCAACCATAGCTTTTGCTAATTTATCAAAATAATCATCTGATACATCAAATGTACCACTTATTATTACATTGCTATAAAATTGTTCTGTACCAAGTTGTTCTAGTATGTCATATACTATATTTGCAAAATTATCAACATTTGCGTCTGTTGCGGTTATTAGAGGTATTACTGTT
>CAYOUK010000020.1:0-14109 GCA_964407175.1 uncultured Muribaculaceae bacterium | reverse complement strand
ACTCAATAATTAGTGCATTTAGTAAAAATAAAAGAGCTGCTTAAGCAGCTTTTTTTATTCGTCCTTTTTCCTCTTCAAGAGGTTTACTAATTGCTTCTCTATACTCTGAGATATCTACTATCTTAGAATGAATTTCTTCATGTCCCATAATTACATCTTTTGAAATATTATTAGATATTTCATTACCAATTAAATATGAATCCGAATTATATTCATTATGCATAGAGTAACTATCTAAATATCCTTCTCTCATTATATTTGTAACTATTGCTTCATTAAGCACATTAGACAACTCTACATTACTTTCTTCTTTAGTTCCATCTTCCTTAATAGTTATTGTGCTAAGTAGACTTCTGGTCTCTAATTTATTTCTTTTTCTCTTGTACGGAGAAATAGTTGCAAGTTTATCTAGCTCAGATAGTAACTTACCTTGAAAATCATAGTGATCTACATTGTAATTAACTGGAATAGCTACATAAGTGTTTGTACTTGTAACTTGTTTATCTGTAGTAAACGGAACAGCTGCGAGACATGGACCATCTTGATTAGATCTAAGAATAGTCCAGTTTGTTAATCCTTTGCTTTTTAAAACTTCATTAACACTTTCCATTTTAGGTTTATTCTTGCTAACTTGTTTACTTGCTACATAAAACTTAGTATTTATAACTTTATTAATTATTTCACGTGCATATTCTTCTCCATAATATTCATATAAATCTCTTGTCTCCATAGCAATAAGCTGGGCAAGATCTTGAGATAGTCCTTCATTATTTAAAAGAATAGCATTACATATATCATATTCTCTAAGTGGTTTTGATGATAACACCATTTTATACCCTCCATCTTTTTAAAGTTTATTATAACAGATATAAAGAAACTTTTAAAGAGTTATTTTTTTGTTTTTAATAATTTCTCGAGAGAAGTCTTCTTATGAACAAGTCTATTCATCTGAACTTCTTCGTTTATATTAGTTAAAAATGTAAGCATAAGTCCCGTTGTATCAGTGCCTGCGATAGAATATTCTGCAGGGCTAAAACCTGGACTAATAAACACACATGGAACTCTACCAGAAAAGTTAACTACTCTGTCAAGTACACCATCTCTTATAGTTGTATGAATACCATATAAACTCGAAATTATAAATGTATATCCTTTTTCACTTGAAGCATCATAAATATTTTTAATAGTTGCATCTATTTTATGAAGAGTATCCTTTATTTCAGCCATATTTTTAAATTTACCTATATCGTAATCAATAATATAACCATTTATATCTTTTGTTTTATTATCAACTAAATCAATTACAGCTTCTTTATTAGAGAATAACATCTCATCATTTATAGCAAAAGTAATATTCTCTGAAGTCTTAAGCTCACTACCATTTAAGTAATAGTTTATTGTATTTATATGTTCATTATCAGAGAAAACCATTGCTTTAATACCATATTTTTCAAGAAATGAAGCTAGATAGTTGCTGGCTTTTTCTTTTTTAAACATGTTTTTAATACTTTCTTGATATGGGAACAAACTATACAAATTAAACTTTAATGATTCAATATTCTTCAAGAATTTTACCATATCAGCATTAGTATAATTTAGTAATAGTAAACTATCTCCTTCACTAAAAGCAAAACCTTCATGTACAAAGAATGGTTGAGCGCTTTCTGGGGATACAATATCTCTATGAAGAATATCTATTTTTTTAGAGAATTGTAACCACCTTTCTCCTTGTTCTCTTAGTACCATTCTAAGCATGTTATCATTATTAACATTACTACTTCCTACAACAATACCAATTTTAGTTAATTCATTATTTTCAAATGCAAGTTTACTTAATAAACTATCTATTTCATTATATGACTCTAAGTCAGAGCTAGTCATAATAATGTGAACATATATTTTTTTATCATGCTTATCATTTATAGCTTGAAGCATAGCTTTAAGCTGATTTAACATACTTGCATCTTCGGCGCATAAAAAGATATGAAGCTTCTTATCTCCCACTACGTCTTGTTTTATCTTAAGTAACACTTCGTTTTTAGCTAGTGACTCATCATATACCATATCATCTAGAAACTTGTTATTCTCCCCTGTTTGAGGGATACTAAAATAACTATATCCTGTTTCATAATCGGAGCCGGCCGTTGCGATTGCCCCAAATAGAGCGGTCTTAGTTATATTGTCAAAGTTTGGCATCAAATCATGCGAATAAACAGCATCTGAGTCCTTTCTTTCAACTCCAAATCCATTGATTAATAATAGTATTGTTTTTTTCATATCATCACCTATAATACAAACTGATTATAACACATATTTATTATTTTTTCTTCCTTTTAGACAAAGTTTTTCATAAATATAAAAAGATAAAAGTTAATCTATATCTACTTTTATCTTTTTTTCATTCTCTAAAAGCCCTGCATTAGGTAAGTTTAAATCTTTGTATTTTTCTTTGGCATCACTTAAATGATTAAGTATATTAACTGGTTTAACAGAACCTATACTATTAATCTTTTTATCATCTAAATTTAGAATACTATCAAGAGATAGTTTTTCTTTCTTTTTGTCTGCCTTTTTAATCTTTTCTTCTTCTTCCTTATCAAAAGAGTTAATCTTTATAAGTAAGTATTCAATATAAGCATTCTCTTCTGAATAAGGCGCTGAAATAATAAAATTATATAGAGCACTAACAACTTCTTTATTGTTCTTTAGTTTATCAATTGTTTTAGCTCTTTCTTTTTGTATTTTATCTATTTCATCTTGAACTTTCTTTTTGTTCTTATTTTTCTTTTTATTTAGAGTTTTCTTTAAATTACCAACCGTTATACCTTCTTTAATAAGATGGTTAACTATTTCATTACCTTCTTTTAGATTATTTAAATACTCCTCATATTCCTTTGTTTCAAAAGGAACATTCATAAGAGTTTCTGGTTTATATCCAATTATAGCATCATAATCGTTCATCATTGACTTTCTAAAGTTATTTCTATATGTCGCCGCATTAATGATGCTTTCCATTCTTTCTATCTCTTTATCTAAAGTTTTACCAAGTTTACTCTTTTTTGAAATTATTAAATTTAATTCTTTCGATAACTGAATATCCAGTTCTCTAAAAATTATTAAAAACTTCTGTTTATTATCTTCATTACTATTTTTCTTGATTTTTCTAACTGTCTCATTATAATTCTTAATTATGTTTCTCATATTATTCCTCCATAATTCTCTTATAATTTTCGACATTTTTACGAATAATTACTTGAAGTTTTGCTTTTCTTTCATCATTCAATCTAATTAATTCTTGTTCATCTATTTTATCAAGAGCCATATTAGTTATTTGATTTCTAAGTACGTTTTCTGATGCTTCACTGATTGCTTCTGCCATCTTTATTTGATAACAGATATAAAATGACATAAGTCCTCTTATCATCTTCGCAGCATTAGTTTCATAAACATAGTCTTCACCCTCATAGAATTTACCCTCAAATTCAACTGGGAATAATTGCAATCTTAAAAAGCCAAACTTAGAGAAACTATAATAATGATTATAATATAGATAAATAGCAGAATACTCTAAGTTTTGAAGTGCCTCATCGATTGTTGCTTCGATTTTAGGCATCTCTTTATGGAAATCAGCCTTATGAATTCTAAGAAGTGTTTTATCATCTTCATAACTAATCTTTTTACCTATTATAATCTTATAATCATTTGCGTCTTCTTTAATTTGATGTCTTATGGAAGAATTGAAGTTTCCACAGAATCCATAGTCATTTGCAATATAAATATTTAGTCTTGGTTTGTTTGGATCAGGATCGATAACTTTATCATCAAGCATCAAGTTTTTATTATAAACAATACTTGTTAATATCTTTGTTATTTCGTCACCAACATTTTGATACTGCTCGGCTTTTTTGATGGCATCATTTATCTTTAGGAGTGTCTGGAAGTTCATTACTTTTACTACTTTTTTTAGTTCCATTTTTTGCTCCTTTCTTTTTACTTGTTAACTTCTTATCATTACTAGCAATATCATTTATATCATTTAATAAATTATAAGTAAAATATATAAATACAAATGCTACTATAAAGAATATTGATATTCTCATTAGTAAATCTGATGTTTCTCCACTTAAATATGTATGAACAAAACTTAGAATATATAAAGCAACTAAACTAATTGAATTAACAATTATACTAACTGGTAGTTTTAAATAGTTTTTAACAAGTACCCATGGCACTATACTCATTATTAAAACTGCTGATATAAAGACTAAATTTAATTCTTTCGTCATCATCGCTAGAAATACAAGCAGTATATAATTAATAATTACTATACTAAGAGCAAATACTTCCCTATTATCTAAGCCTGTTAGTATTCCATATATTCTAGATTTACTAATCTTAAACTCAAATTTTTTTAAAAAAAACTTAAAAAAGAGTGCAACTAAACCAATGCTGATGCAAGCAAAAATCCCAAAGTAAATTAATAATCTCATATCAGCATTAATTTTCATTGTTTACTCCTTCCTAAGTATCTTTAATCATTAGATTAAATACATTATCATGATGTACATAATAAGCTTCTAATTCTTTTATATTAATATCGGTTGTTTCACCTTTAATATCGATAGAACCATCTATCTCACCTATTATTGGCATATAATCTTGCATTATAAGAAGATTATACTTTTTACTTTTTATTCTTATATATCTTATCTTTTCATATTCAGTTAGTCCATGCTCTAAGTCAAAGATTCTAACTTTAATATTACTCGGCTTTATTTCCTTTTGTTCCTCTATTATTTCGTTTTCCATAAGCACCTATATATAAGAATTTGCTTTCATCTACATCATCATATTTTCCTGTAAGAATACCCTCGACATCGTCAAGAACATCTTTAATATCAACAAATTCCCCTGGGATATTTGTAAATGCCTCACTAACAAATAATGGTTGTGAGAAATAATTTCTTAATTTTCTAGCACGATAGAATGTTAATTTATCTGCATCAGATAACTCTTCTATACCAAGAACTGAGATAATTTGTTCTAGATCTTGATAACGTGATAATGTTGCAAGTGTTTGTTCAACTAAGTCATAGTGTCTATAACCTATTATTTCAGAATCGACCAACTTACTTGTGGTTTTAAACACATCTATCGCTGGATATAGACAAAGCTCTGCTTTATGTCTATCAAGAACAAGTTGTCCATCCATATAACTCATAACACTCTGTACAGCTTCGTCTGATAGGTCATCTGCTGGAATATATATCGCTTGGAATGAAGTAATTGAACCATTATCATTTGAATTGATTCTCTCTTCTACTTTACTTATTTCAGCGGCTAAGTTAGAAGGATAACCATTTTCGATAAGTAGCTCTTTCATTTCAGCAGATATCTCAGAACGAGCTTGAATAAATCTATAAATATTATCTATAAATAAAAGTGTATCTTCTTTTTTCTCATCACGATAATATTCAGCAAGTGTAAGGCCAGTACTTGCAGCTTTATATCTAGCTGCTGGAGTATCACCCATAACACCAAATATTAAACTCATGTTTTCAAGTAGCTTAGCATCTTTCATTTCGTTATATAATTCGTAACCTTCACGGCTTCTCTCTCCAGCACCAACGAATACTGCGTGGGCTTTAGATGAAGTATATACGTTATGAATAAGCTCTTTTATTAAGACTGTTTTACCAACACCAGCACCTCCAAGAAGACCCATTTTAAAGCCCTTTTGAAGTGGTGCAAAGAAGTCAATTACTTTGATACCTGTTGGCATTATCTCTGCATCTACATTAATCTTACTAAGTGTAACTGTTTTACCAACAGTCTCTTTCTTTTCATCACTAATAAGTGATTTACCATCGATAAGACCACCGAATGAATCAAACATTCTACCATTAATCTTATCAGAATATTCTATTTCAATACTTCTTGAATATAGTTTTAAACTAGTACCTTTTTTTAATCCATGGTTACTACCAAGTGATATACACTCTGCGCTTGTCGAATTAATTGTTACTACTTCAAATTTATATTTTTCGTCTTCAGTTGATAAGATATTACCAATTGAAATATTGAAATCTGAAAGTACAACTTCAACTTTAACGTCGAATATACTAATTATTTTACCTACTATCATTTCTTAGCCCCCTCATCCATAAATTCAAATGATTTTATCATTTCTTCCTTACTCTTAGGACTGTATTTATACTGAGTAAGAGCTTTTAATATTTTATCACCTTCATGAAGCTGATTCTTAACAGTCTCTGGCATTTCATCTTCATTTGATAATTCATATATATCTTTAACTTCCAAATAAGATAGAAGTTTCTGACGTACTTTAGCACCAAGCTTTTTCATATTAGGATCCTGAACTGCACCACCAAGACGCGATACAGAAAGACCATAATCTATCGCTGGTTTTTGACCTTTATTAAAGTTTTTAGCCGATAGAACGATTTGTCCATCACAGATTGAAATAATATTTGTTGAAATATAATCTGTGATATCACTATTCTTAGTCTCAACTATTGGTAATACTGTAAGAGATCCACCATTTTTATGTTGAGCACCATGTTCTAATAGTCTAGCATGTGCATAGAAGATATCAGATGGATAAGCATCACGTCCTGGACTCTTCTTACTTGCCAAACTAATTTCTCTATATACGTCTGCATGTTTCTTTAAGTCATCTAATACTACAAGCACATCATATCCTTGAAGCATTAAATTCTTAGCAATACTCATTGATATATATGGGCTTAAGTAAATATTAGTTGGCAAGTCATCATTAAATGCTGCCACAATAATTGTATATGTACTAGCTCCACGTTTTACAAGTTCGTAGTATATATCTTTAACTTCTTTTTTGTTTTTACCAAGTGCAACATACATACAAACGACGTTTTTATCTTTTTGATTTGCAATAACGTCTAAAGCGATTTGTGACTTACCAGTTTTCTTATCTCCAATTATTAACTGTCTTTGACCTTTACCAATTGGGTATAATAGATCAATACCAGTTATTCCTGTTAAAAACTCACGAGTAACTGCTTTTCTATCAACAATTGGAATACTAACGTCGTTTAGTTTTATATTAATTAAATTATCGAAGGTTTTTCCTGCCACTAAATCGTGACCAAAAATATCTATTACTTTTCCTATTGCATCTAAACTGAAATTACATTTGAACTCATGTCCTTCTGCAAGAACTCCGTCGCCAACTTTGATTTCAGCATCTTTAGAAGCTATAGCAACAACTACTTTATTGTAGTATATACCAAAT
Source organism: uncultured Muribaculaceae bacterium (assembly GCA_964407175.1). Classification (GTDB taxonomy): domain Bacteria; phylum Bacillota_I; class Bacilli_A; order RF39; family UBA660; genus RUG11867. Next base: position 6,818 of record CAYOUK010000020.1, on the reverse strand, counting down.
ACATAACCTCTAGCTTTATTAGCTATATTAACAGATTCATAAAAGCTTACATTGTCTAGGCCACTTACTTCAACTATGAATTCATGGACACTTATAACATGACCTGTACTAAAGACGTTTTCACCTTTTTTAATCTTACTTTTTGCGTGGTCTACCTTTTTTTCTATATCTTCATTCATGTTATAAATCCCTTCCATTCAAACTAAAGTCATACATTCTATTTCTAAATAGAATCTTTATGCCTTTATAAATATTCGCATCATATTTAGTTTTAACATTCTTACTAATATCGTTAAAACTAACATTTCTATCCCCGACATATACGGTCACATGAGGATCATTTAATGCTTTTAATTCATCTAAGAATATTATGTATTCATCAAACTTGAATTTTAAATGAGTATTTTTATACACCATAAAAATTTCAAATTCTTTTTCATCCAGCATATTTCTAAGCTCGTCCTCTAGTTCTTTTTCGCCCAAAGTCTTAAGCTTAAATATCTTCTCTGGAGTAAATTTCTTTCTAAGTTTTCTTGCAAATTTATAGTCTTTTTCAAAGTCAATCTTTTCAACAAAAGATTTAACTATTTTTTCATAATCATAATTAAACTTTTCGTTTATTTTCTTTTCTATCTTAAAGAAATCATCTTCTTGATATTTAGTTCTAGAAAGTATATCAACGATATTAACATCAAAATCAATACCATCGTTTTTTATAATACTTTTTATTGATTCAGCTTCTACCTTTTTATTCTTTATCTCTTCGTTTAAATCATTTATTTCGTTTTCTTTGTCATCGATTATTTTGTCGTATTCTTCAAGCTTTTCGACATAATATCTTTTAGATTCTTCATCGATTTTATTAACCGCATTTTTAAGAACCCTGAACATTAAGAAAACAAGCGCTATTAGTATGACATAAATGCCAATAAATAATAGAACTGTCATACTATGCAGTTAATGGGTTAAAGAATAATAGTAGGAAGCAGAATGCGAATAATAATAATATAAATATTGCAGTTATTATTAGAATAGTCATTACTGAGTGAACAACATCATTTTTAGTTTCTGGGTTTCTTCCAATTGCTTCTGCAACTCTACCACCTAGAATACCTACACCGATACCTAGTCCTAAAAATGCAAGTCCAATCATAAGACCAATACAATTTGCTGTTGCCGCTAATACTGTTTCCATATTATGTAACCTCCTTAAATAGATACTTTTCTACTCTACAAAATTATAACATTGTATAATGTTATTTGTCAATGAAACATATGACTTTTTCATATAAAAAAAGAAGCTTTTAGCTCCTTTAATTTTATGTTGATTGTTTATCTAATGTACTAAATTGTAAGCTGTAAGTTAAAGCTCCACCAGATGCGTTATTTTCGCAGTCAACGTCTTGTCCTTCAACCCACATATATACTCTAACTTTTGTTATACCAGCTTGAAGTGAGAATGCTTGTGCATAAGCACTTGCTGGAATACCTGATGCTGGAGTTGTTAGGAATAGAAGCGGACTTGCAACTGGTCCAAAATATGTTGTACTAGTAGAATTAACTGGAATAGCATTAGCCTTTGTTATAGGTGCTTTAACACCATTATAAGCTAGAGGTGTTGCTCCTGTTTGTTTTGTAGTTTGTCCATAAACAGAAGAAGCATTAGAAACACCAGCAGCTGTATGAACATCATTATTTAATTCCCAAATCTTAACAGCTTGGTTTCCTTCGATAGTTGCTGTTGGAGTTGTAGCACTAGATTTAAGTGCTTGAATTGTACCTGCAGCAGTACCTGCAGCGGCATGTCCTTCATATACAAATGCTATTCTAGCAGCATTTTCAATACCAGAACTTGTTCCACTTGCAGTTACTTTAGAATTGCTTGTTAAATATACAGTTGAAGCTTGCGTTACTTGTAAGAAAATATCGAATGCGATAAAATCACCAGCGACACCATTAACTTCTGTACTCTTTTCAGTAGTTAAGATATTTTCACCAGTTGTTTCATTACCAACAATTTCTCCACGATACATGTTCATGAAACCAGTTTTTGTATCAACAGCACCAACTGATGATACTGGAACCATTTCATTTGAAGAAGATGGTATTTGATTAACCGCACCACCATATGTAGTTTTTGCATTTTTTAAATCATCATTTGAAAGTATAGTCTTAAAAGTTATAGCATCTGCACTAATCTGAAGACCATTACTAGTAGCAACTTTAACTGTAATATCATCAACAGTTACAGTCTTATTCGCAGTAAACCATGCGTATGTTCCTGTTCCAAGTACAACACCTACAATAAGCATAAGCAGGAATGCTATAAGTATCGCTCTTCTTCTTTTTTTCTTGTTATTTTTCTTTTTCTCTTCGAATTCGTTCATTTTTACGCTTTCCTTCCTTGTCTCTCGGTTCTTTCTTCTGTCATTTTCATGCTCATTTTTATTCCACCACCGAGAAGCTCGTTATTGCAATCTGGATCATCGCCTTCTATCCAAACAACAACCGTGAATTTATCTTTGCTTTTCGGAGTAAAATCTCTAACTCTTTCTAAAACAGGTATTCCTGGTTTGAAAAAAGCTTTTGTCCCCTCTTCTGGTTTATTAGTTGAAGAATTAAGTTTGGCATATACCGTTCTTTCTCCATTTCGATAAACCATTACTCTTATCGCTTCATCTAAGTTAAGTAAAGTATCTTCGATATCAATTTCATACCAATAATTAATTGTCTCAGATCCTTTATTTAATAGATAAAACGTATATGCGTAATAATTGTCACCATTATGTGATCCTACTGCTTCTGTGTCGACGTCTTGATTAATCCAGTTTATAGATATATTATCCATATAATCAACTGACTTACTAGTTAAAGACCTCGTTAAATCTTTATTTTTATCACTAGAATCAAGCGTTAGAAAAATATTACTTTTAGTCATTTCTCTATCGACTCTAATAATAAAACCAGCACCATTATAAACCATATATAATATAAAGTATACAAGTGATATTATTACTATTAAAAATAATGCAACAATCTTGGCAAGCCTAAGAAATACTTTTCTCTTGTAATATTTATACGCCGTGATAGTGAGTTCATTATTCTTCGCCATTTACTCACCACTTTATAAAAAATCATAATAGCCCTATATTTTTACTATTACACCCTAATTATATATTAATTAAATAATTATTGCAATATCTATTTACGATTTTACAGGCACTTTTGTAAATTATGCGCATATTATATATTGGTGATTAAAAATGAAAAAAGTAATACTTCTTATTTTTATAATTTGTTTAATATTAGTGTTTGCATTATTTGGTAAAAAAGCTGATACTAAAACTATTAAAGTGGCGGAAGTAACCCACAGCGCCTTTTATGCCCCACTATATGTAGCTATGCATAATGGCTATTTTAAAGAAGAAGGCTTAAATATAGAACTTTCTATGATCAGTGGTGCCAACAACGTTGCAAGCGCTGTATTGTCAAAAGATATAGATATAGGTTTTTGCGGGCCAGAGGCTACAATATATGTATATAATGGTGGTGAAAAGGATTACCTTGTTTCATTCGCTGGTCTAACTAAAAGAGATGGACAGTTTTTAGTATCTAGAAAAAAAGTCAAAGATTTCAAATTCGAAAATTTAAAAGGCAAAGAAGTTCTCGCAGGAAGAATCGCAGGGATGCCTGAATTAAACTTTGAAAACGCACTTAAAAATGCAAGAATAAATAAAAAAGATGTAATTATTAATACATCAGTTGATTTTGCTAATCTAACTAGTGCATTCTTAAGTGGCACTGGTGATTATGTGAATTTATTTGAACCAAATGCAACCAAACTAGAAAATGAAGGCCGTGGTTTTATAGTTGCGAGTATAGGAGAAAAATCAGGTGAAATGCCATACACTGCTTTTAATGCTAGAAAAAGCTATATAGAAAATAACAAAGAAACAATAAAAAAATTTACAAGAGCAATTCATAAAGGATTAAAGTACACAAAAGATCATGATGCTAAAGAAATATCAAATATTATAAAAGATGAATTTCCAAACATTTCTATAAATGACTTAATAAAAATAGTTGATAGATATAAAAAAGCTGATACTTGGTTAACTTCACCATATATTAATGAAAAATTATTTGAAAATTTAGAAGATATAATGATTGACTCTAATCAGATAAAAAGTAAAGTTCCATATAATAAATTAGTTATTTATGTGAAATAAAAAAAGGCATATGCCTTTTTTATTTCTTTTTTATAGTTAAATATTATTTATTTTTGATAAAAACACTTTTAACTTTTCACTTTTAGGATGATTGAAAACATCATTGCTAGTTCCTTCTTCTTCTACTACGCCATCACTAAGAAAGCATACCCTATTACAAAAATCTTTTATAAAGTTTATTTCATGAGATACAATAATCATCGTCATCCCATCGTCACGTAATTCTCTCATAAGAGATGTAACCTCACCAATCATTTCAGGGTCAAGCGCTGAAGTTGGTTCATCAAATAACATGATTTCACATTTCATTATAAGTGCCCTAATAATTGCAACTCTTTGCTTTTGGCCACCTGACAATTCATCTGGATAATTATTTGCTTTATCTTGTAGCCCTATTTTTTTAAGCAAACTCATTGCTTCTTTTTTTGCAGATTCTTTTGACATTATTTTTAATATAGTAGGCGCTAGAATTATATTATCTAAGACTGTCATATTTTCAAATAAGTTAAACTGTTGAAATACCATTCCTATTTTTCTTCTAATAACACCTAAATCTAAACTATTGAATATATTTTCGCCCCTAAATAGTATTTCTCCACTTGTTGGCTTTTCTAAAAGATTAATACATCTTAATAATGTAGATTTGCCACAACCAGAGGGACCAATGATACCAATAACATCGCCTTCGTTTATTTTTAAATCTATGCCTTTTAATACTTTTTTTGTACCAAATTCTTTTTTTATCTTTTTAAGCTCTAGCATGGTTTAATCTCCTTTCGAGATAAGCAATTAGTTTTGTAAGTATTAAGGTAATTGTAAGATAAATAATTGCTATTATCATCAATGGGAAAAAGTAATCATATGTTCTAGAAGCAATTATATCAGAGGCTTTTGTTAGTTCTACAATTCCAATATATGCTCCTATTGATGTTTCTTTTACAAGCGTGATAAATTCATTTCCAAGCGCTGGTAAAATATTCTTTAATGCTTCTGGTACTACAATTTTTGAAGTAACTTGTCTATAGTTAAGGCCAAGAGCATATCCGGCTTCTATTTGTCCTTTTTTCACTGAATTAAATCCAGCTCTAATAATCTCAGCCACGTATGCCCCGCTATTAATACCAAACGCCATGATACCAACTAGCACAATATTAATAGATACCGCTTTAAATATAACATAATATATAATCATTAATTGAAGTGTTGATGGAGTTCCTCTTATTATAGTTACATATAATTTGGAGATATAACTTAATATTTTTAGTTTTCCTGTATTATCATTAATGTTTCTAAAAACTGCAGCCAAACCACCAAGTACTACACCAAGTAATACCGCACCAAGAGCTATAAGTAAAGTGTTTTTTAATCCCTCTAGTATATATTTATATCTTCCTTCATAAATAATACTATAATAAATTTTATCTTTTAAACTATTACTTTGAACAACTTTTTTCTCTTTTATACCAAGATGTTCTAATAATATTTCATTAATAGTTCCGTCTTCTTTTAGTTTAGTTATGACTTCATTTGCTTTATCTAATAATTCTTGATTCCCTTTTTTAACAATCATTCCATAGTGATCAGTTATTAAAGGTTCTGGTAATATATTTAAATCATTTGTAATTAGCTCTTTAGCTGGTATTTCATCCATAACTACTGCAGAAACTTTATCATCTTTTAAATCTTGAATAGCTGCCAAAAATTTCTTTTCTCTTACTACTTCAATGCTAGGCAGATTTTCAGTTAAATATGTATCAGCAACACTACCTAGTTGAACTGCTATTTTTTGATTAATTAAGTCGTTAATAGAATAAAATGATGAATTATTTTTCACTATTATTACTTGTTTTGATTCCATGTAATCTACTGTAAAATCGACTTCTTTTGCACGTTCTTCAGTATAACTAATACCTGCTGCACCAATATCACTTTTATCGGTTTTAACTTCAGTAATAATAGAATCAAAAGCAACATCTTTTATAACTAAATCCATATTTAATTCATCTGCTATTTCTCTAGCTATATCGATATCTACACCCGTTATTTTACCATTTTCATAATATTCATATGGAGCAAAACCAGCTTCCGTTGCTAAAACAAGTTTTTCTTTTTTCAAAGTGCAACCACTAATCAAAAACACAATACCTATTAGAATAAGAATAAGATATTTCTTTTTCATGTAATCACTTCCTTAAAAAAATGGAAAGCATTGATTGCTTTCCATTTAAATGCTTTTTTATAATAAAGTCATAGCAATTGTTAAAATTATAATATTTACTATTGCAATTGTAACAATAACTTTTCCAACCCATTTAAGCCATGTAGTGTATTCAACCTTAGCTAGTTCTAAACCACCCATAATAGCTCCACAAGTTGGTGTAAATAAGTTAACTAGTCCGTTTGCTGCAACCATTTCCATAATAGTTACTTCAACTGATAATCCCAATTGATGAGCAAGAGAGCCCATAATTGGAGTTGATAGAGATGCTAATCCACTTGATGATGGAACTAATACTGATAGTCCTACATGTAAGATATAATTAAGTGGAGCAAATACTACTTTAGATACATTACTTAATACTTGTGCAG
>CAYOUK010000019.1:12756-14215 GCA_964407175.1 uncultured Muribaculaceae bacterium | reverse complement strand
TATTTTTCCCTCTTAATACATATTAACATAGATTTTAATAAATGTCTAACTATTAGGAATTAAAAACTAAACATATTTTCGATACTTGTATTTTTCTTAAAATGTGGTATATTTTATTCAAGTAATTGAGTCAGTCTAGATTCATAAATTTGTGCCGATTTTTCGTAAACGCGTTAAATTGAGGCCCCATTGTGAATATAACGAACTATATGTTCGTTTTTTTGTATGGAAAAATTGCCAATATTAAAAAAATTATATATAATGTTTGTAAGAGGTTTTTATGGAAGAATATGAGTATAGTTTTAATGTAAAAAGTATAAACCCATATATTGATTACATTGAGAAAAACAATTACAAGTTAGTTGGAGCTAATGATGAAGTAAGGGATTTATATACTGGAAAAGAAAACATTCTTGCTAGAATAACTAAAACAAGTAATCATGTTATACTTGACTTTAAGCGTGGCGATAATTCTAGTGAAATATTACATATAAGAAAAGAATCAATGCCACTTGAGATAAACCCAAAAGATATAGAAACAATATTATCTATAATAGATGTACTTGGCTATAAACAAATTAAGCATCTAGTTAGAAAAAGAACTGTATATGAAAAGGGTAATGTTAAATTTGAAATAGATGATTATACTGAACCAGTCATGAAAGTTGTTGCTATTGAAGGTTTGAAAGATGAAGTAGATAAAGTTTATGAAGAATTAAAAGAAATAAATGCTAAAGAACAATTAAAATAAGGAGTGATAATTTATTATGATAATAGATAAAGCAGAATGGCATTATGAAGATACCGAAAAACTATATCGAAAGATGCATGACATTAAAGGGGAATTAACTAAGAAACAAGAAGAAGATGTTTGGCTTTTGGCCGCTAATCACATAGGTCTTTTTGTAAAGTGGATTATCGATCACAACTTTGAAAGCGATTAAGCAGATAAAGATGAATGCGATAAGGTTCGTAAAAGAAAGATAAGCGGCGCTGAATACATAATGAATAACTGTGATGGCAAACTCTGGGGAGGAGATATTCGAGAAGATGTTTTACCTTTTGTTAAAGTTTACTATTATGATGATGGTGCAAGATATCTTTATCATTATACAGAAATATGTTTAGATGCTATTGATAAGCCTTGCTACGGTGTATTAACAAGTGAAAAAGAATATAACAAACTAAAAGAAAGAATGGATATGTCATATAAAAACTTTTTAGAAGGAAAAGAAATTAAATGAAAAAATTGTTTGGAGAAATAGATTTAACTTGGAAAAAGCTTATTATATTTGCTATATTAACAGCGGTATATACTGCATTAATGGCAATTATTCCAATTACAAAGGATACCTCTTTTAGAGATATAACGGTATATATGGAATGGTGGATTTTGTTTGGAATAATAATTATTGCAAATAGTAAATCACCTAAAGATAGTGCATTAAAATGTTTTGTA
>CAYOUK010000019.1:0-12746 GCA_964407175.1 uncultured Muribaculaceae bacterium | reverse complement strand
TCTTTCTAATAAGCCAGCCGCTTATATATTTATTTCAAGTTCCATTTTCAAGTGTGGGATGGAAAATATTTGGTTATTATAAATATTGGTTTATAATTACTTTATGTACACTTCCAATGGGATTTGTAGGTTATTATATAAAAAAGAAAAATGTACTTAGTTTGATAATACTAATGCCAATATTATTACTTCTTGCATACCTTGCTCTTGGATATTATTCATTTGTCGTTGATAGTTTCCCACATCATTTGTTATCACTATTAGCATGTATTGCTATGATTATAATAATAGTAATTAACTTCCTAGATAAAAGAGTTTTAAAAGTTATTGCACTTTCAATGGTTCTTTTAATAACTTGTGGATATATTCTTTATTATAAAGGAGTAGGTAATAAAGAATTTGAAGTATATAATACTTTAGATCAATATGTTGATACCGATGGAAAGCTTAAAATCACAAATTTTTCAAAAACAGAAGATGGAAGTGTTGAAATAATGGCTAATAGTAAAGATCTTCACAGTGTAAAAATGAAAGGTACAAAAACAGGAAAATACTTTTTCATAATGGAAGATGAAAATGGTAATAAGTATAAGTTTGAATTTCATTATGATGAAAAATCAAAAAGTGTTGTGTTAAATCAAGTAAAAAAATAAGAGAATATTTCTCTTATTTTTATTTGTTTTTAATAATATTTAATTATATAATATTTATGGAGATTAATATGATATTAAACGTAAGTGGAAGAACTGATATAGTGGCTTTTTATTCTGATTGGTTTGTAAATAGAGTAAAAGAAGGGTTTATAGATGTTAGAAATCCATTTAATAAAAAAATGGTTTCAAGAGTTATGATGGACGATGTCGATCTTATTTTCTTCTGCACGAAAAACCCAATACCAATTCTTAATAAACTTGATGAAATAGATAAAAAAGTCTACTTCCATGTAACTTTTACACCATATAGAAAAAATATTGAACCAAATGTACCTGATAAAAAAGAAATAATCAAAGGAATAAAAGAGCTTTCAAAAAAAGTAGGAAAAGAAAATATTGTTGTTAGATATGATCCTGTTTTTTTAAGTGAGGAATATACTTTAGAATATCATATAAAAGCTTTTGACAAAGTTTGTTCTATGCTTGAAGGATACGTAGAAAAAATACTGATTTCATTTTTAGATGATTATAAAAACGTTAGAAAAAACTATAATGTTTTAAAATATAGAGAACTAAGCGAAAATGATTATAAAACGATTGGATTATCATTTAGCAAGAGCGCCAAGAAGCATGGAATTCTCGTTCATACATGCGCTGAAGATAGAAACTTAACAGAGTATGGATTTATTCAAGATGAATGTTTATCTAAGGAACTAGCTTTTAAATTAACAGGAATAATATATAAAAAATGGAAAGCTAGGAAAAATGTGCCGTGTAATTGCGCCGAAATGGTTGATATAGGAGTCTATAATTCTTGTAAGCATTTCTGACGATATTGTTATGCGAATTTTGACGAAAAGATAGTTAGTGATAATTTCAAAAATCATAATCCAAATTCATCTTTATTGATTGGAGAATTATCAAGTGATGATATAATAAAGATAAGAAAGTAGGAAATAATGAAAGAATTTTTAAAAATATTATTAATTATAGTGGCTGCTTTAATACTAAGATTTATTGTTATGACTGGTATAGTTTTATTGTTTACGTTTGGTACTCAATATGAGAAAACTAATGATATAACTAAATATAATGATGTTATTGGAAACAAAGCTAAGGGAGTTTATGAAAATAAATGGGGAATGGGTGAAGATATCTTCCCAAGTGATGTTGAATCTTTAGATGTAAAAGATTTTAAAATGATATATTATGATCCATGGGATAAACAGTACTTATCTTATTTAGTTGTTGACTATGATGAAGAAGCATTAAAAAAAGAAGTAGAGAGACTTGAAAGAATTGGAATAGACAAATATATCGGTTATTATGGAACAACTGGCTTTTCAAAATATAAACTTCTTTCTATGAAAGCTAGTTCATATAACGGCTTTATATATGCAATAAATAAAGACAATAGAATAATATATGTAGAAATGATATTTTGTAATTACTATATGGACATTGATTATAAAAAAAATATAAACCCCGATTACTTGCCCGATGGGTTTGATGCTACAGTTAATAATAAGTATAGAGAAAGTATGCTTAACTAGTGAAAATTAGTTGAAAGTTTAAGCTTTTAATTTTATAATATTAGTGGAGGATAGATGCTTATGAACAACAATAAATTTAAAGTAACAACGATTATTATTGCGATAATACTTGTCTACGGAGTAATATCGGCGCTTGGAGACAGTTTAAGCAATCACAAAGATGGATATGAGCCATATAGTGATAAAGTATTTAAACTTATATCTTCTTCAGAAAATAAAGTATTAGATGATGAAATACAGGATTTTGCAAAAAAAGAAGATATTGATTTAAATATAGAATATGCTGATACTTTAGATATTATTGATAGATTAAATAGTGGAGAAAAATTTGATGCTGTATGGGTATCAAATTCAATATGGCTATATAGAGTTGATTCTAGCGTGGTTAGTGTTAAAAATTCTAAATCAACTAGTATCACTCCAATAGCTTTTGGTATTAAAAAAAGTAAAGCTGAAGAACTTGGTTTTACTAATAAAGATGTTTACATGAAAGATATTCTATCTGCAATTAAAGAAGGAAAACTAAAATTTAGTATGTCTAATCCAACTAAAACAAATAGTGGAGCAACTGCTTATTTAGAAATACTTTCTACACTTGCAGGTAATCCTGAAGTATTAACGGAAAAGATGTTAAATGACGATAATTTAAAAGAAGAAGTTAAATCGTTTTTCCAAGGAACGGATAGAACTGATTTAGTTGATTTCTTTAAAGGACTTGAAAGAACATCAGGAGATGAAGACTTCTTAGAAGAACTATTTGTTAATGGCGATTATGAAGCTGTTATGACATATGAATCTTCAATAATTAATATTAATAAAAAACTTGTTAAAGAAAAGAAAGAACCATTATATGCAATATATCCAGTAGATGGTGTATCTATTTCAGATAGTCCTCTTGCATATATAGACAATAAAAATGATAATAAAAAAGAAGAGTTTGATAAATTACAAGGATATATATTAAGTGATGATGGTCAAAAATTACTTGCTAAATATGCAAGAAGAACTTGGTATGGTGGAACTAAGAAAGATGTAGATCAAAATATATTTAATAAAGATTGGGGAATAGATACAACAAAATATATTTCACCAGTTAAATATCCAAGCACTTCAGTTATTAAAAAAGCTTTAGCCATGTATCAAACAGAGTTTAGAAAACCAATGCATGTAGTATTTTGTTTAGATTACTCTGGTAGTATGTATGGCAGTGGCTATGATGAACTTGTTAAAGCAATGGATTATATATTAAGTAAAGATGCTGAAAAAGACCTTATACAATTTTCTAGCAATGATAAAATAGATGTACTTGCTTTTAGTGGTAGCGTAACAAAGCTAGGTCATACTGATGACGGAGCAGAGACAAAAGATTTACTAAACAAGATTCATGAAAATGATACTGGTGGTTCTACTGCACTTTATCCAGCGGCTAAAGAAGCAATAGAACTACTAGATAAAGATACTGATAATATTTCCAAAACAGTAATACTTATGACAGATGGTGAAGGAAATGTTGGTAAATTTAGTGATCTTAGAGATAAATATAAAAGCATAAATAAAGATATTCCAATATATTCAATAATGTTTGGATATGCAAGTGAAGATCAACTAGAAAAAATAGCTGAACTTACAAATGCTAAAGTATTTGATGGAAAAACAGATTTAATTGCAGCATTTAAAGAAGTAAGAGGTTACAACTAATGAAGAATAAAGAGATAATATCTGCAGTGGTAGGAGGTACATTCTTCGCTGTTCCATATTTAGCACTATCTATGCCAATACTGCCTGCGCTTGCAATTGGCGCTGCAGCATTTGGAGCAAATGAATTACTTCTTACTCAAGATAAGATTAAAATTAAAGGTTATTCAAAACCACTTAGTGTAGTTTTAGATGATGCAAGAAAGCAAAACAAAGAAATGAACAACCTAGTTATGAGCATCGAAGATGAGCTAGTTAGAAAAGATGTTAAAGCAATTACAAAAACTGTAGATGATATAATAGAAACAGTTAAGAAAGAACCAAAAAAAGCAGAAAAAATAGATACTTTCTTTGAATACTATTTACCAGTTACTCTAAAGATGGTTAAAAAGTTCGAAACAATAGAAGAACAAAAACTAACTGGTAAAGAAAGTATAAAGTATATGAAGACCGCTAAAAAGAATTTAAGTGAAGCTAACGAAGCATTTAAAAAAATAAAAGAGAGCTTATATCAATCTGATATAGTAGATGCAGATGCTGACATGAAAGTATTTAATACAATGCTTGAGTCTGAAGGATATAATACAAAAACAATTGATGTAGATAAGGAGGAAGAAAATGAATAAGAAACAGATAATAGGTATTGTTTTATTTGTACTAATTATACTAAGTGTAATTGGTTATAAAATCTTTACTAAAAGTGGTAAAGAAGGACCTATCACTGGACTTACAACAGTTTATGTTGCAACAGGAGGTGGAAAAGAGGACTTCCTCGCAGATGAAGATGTCCAAAAGATACTAAAGAAGAAATATAAATTAAATGTTGTATATGATTCTTGGAGTAATGGTAAAACAGTTACTATGCCACTTATTAGAGAAGCCGTTGGACTTGGTAATGAAAGTATTGCTAGTAAAATGCAATCTGGAGAAACTGTTACAATAAATACTTCTGGTGTATCTAAATATGATGTATTATTTACTTCTGACCAAAGATTCTACGATTACTATAAACTTAGTCCTAATAAAGAAAAAGGTGAATCTGATAGATACTATGTTAAAGATGGTGGACTTACTTTAAATACACCAATAGTTATATATAGCTGGGGTAAAATAGTAGATGCTTTAATAAATGAAGGAATAGTTACAGAAAAAGAAGGTATATTCTATATAACTGATATGAATAAACTAATGGATTATATCTTAGAAGGAAAGAAATGGTCTGATATTGGTTTACCAGAGTTATATGGAAACATAAATATTGCATCAACTGATCCAGTTACATCAAGCCCTGGTGCAACATATTATGGTTTACTACTTGCAATACTTTCTGGTAATGAAGTTACTAATAAAAATATAGAAGATAATTTACCTAAATTAAAAAGATTCTATATTAAATCTGGATATATGAATAATACTCCAGCAGATCTATTTGAAAGATATTTAAAAACTGGTATGGGCGGAGAACCTATGATAGTTGACTATGAAAAGAGTATTATAGATTTTGCAAATAGTACTCCTGATGGATTTAACGATGTAAAAGATGATATTAGAATCCTATATCCATCACCAACTATTTGGAACAGTCATTGTTTAACAATATTCACTGATAATGGTGAAAAGTTACTAAAAGCATTTGAAGATAAAGAAATCGGACAAATCGCTTGGGAAAGATATGGTTTTAGAACTGGTATAACTGGCGGTAACTATGATGTATCAACTGCCAAAGTAGCAGTACCAAAAACCATTACAAGTACGGTAAGCAGTCTTAAAATGGACACTTATAATAGATTAATTGAATACTTAAGTCAAAGTGAAGACGAAGAAGAAAGTAGAGGAGAGTAATATGGAAACACTAGAACTTAAAAGTGCGAAAGCTATGGGAGAAAAAGAATTTGAGGAGTTAACAGAACATTCAAAAAGTATTACAAATGAAAAGATTGAAAAATCACTAAACTATGATGAACTTACAAAAGCTGAACAAAAAGCAGTAGATGAATTTAATGCAAAGATAGATGTAACTGATGCAACAGAAGTATTACAATTTGGTGCAGCAGCGCAAACTAAAATATCTGAGTTCTCTGATTCAGTTCTTGAAACAGTTAGAACAAAAGATACTGGAGAAGTAGGTAATCTACTCGCAGACTTAGTCTCTGAGATTAAATCATTCGATAAAGGTGTTGGAGATGCTAAAGGACTTGGCAAACTATTCTCTAGTGCTAAAAAACAAATCGATAAAATAATCGCTAAATATAGTAAGATTGAAAAGAACATAGATTCTATTGAAGATGGTTTAACTAAAGATAAAATTCAAATGCTTAAAGATATTAGTATATTTGATGAAATGTACGAAAAGAATCTAGAGTATTTTAAAGAAATATCTTTATATATCATCGCTGGTGATAAAAAGTTAGAAGAACTTAAAAATGAAGTTTTACCTAAGCTTAAAGAACAAGCTGAGAAGTCAGGTGAACAACTAGATGCTCAAAAAGTAGCTGATATGGAAAATACAATTAATAGATTTGAAAAGAAATTATATGATTTAAAAACTACAAGAATAATTTCACTTCAAATGGCTCCACAAATTAGATTACTTCAAAATAATGAGGCAGAATTAGTTGAAAAAATTCAAAGTTCAATTACAAATACTATTCCACTTTGGAAAAATCAAATCGTACTTGCTCTTGGAATTAACAATGCTAAAAGAGCACTTAAGAATGAACAAGAAGTATCTAAGCTAACTAATGAAATGCTTAAGAAAAATAGTGAAACTTTAAAACAAGGTTCAATTGAAATTGCAGAGGAATCTGAAAGAGCTATTATCGATATTGAAACAATTAGAAAAACTAATAACGATCTAATTGAAACCCTTGATACTGTTCTTGAAATTCATAAAAATGGTCGTCTAAAACGTGCAGAAGCTGAAAAAGAACTTGCTTCTATAGGAAAAGAATTAAAAGATAAAATGCTTGAAATTCATGTAAAAGAAGATTAATAATCTTCTTTTTTTTCTTATAATAAGTTATAATAAATATGTAGGTGATTTTATGAAAAGATATAGTTTTGACGATGTTTATAAGGATTTCTTTGGTGTAGAAACTCCAAAAGAAGATAATAAAGAACTAATAAAAAAAGATAATGATTCTATGAAAGATATATTTGATGATATTAATACTCTTCATATAACGGATGAATCAAAAGATTTACTAAAAAAAATTATCGAATATATGAGAAAGTATAATGAAAAAATAGAAGAGAATTATATTACTTTTAATATTAGTCTTATATCAAATGATAAAGAAGAAACTAAGAAAATAAAAGATATACTAGCAAAAGCTAGTAGTTTATATAATTATATCGATAAAGATAATATGATAGATATATCTTTATATAAACTTGAAAAGCCATCAGATTTAACAGATTATTACTTAGATAATGGATTAATATTACTTAATGATTTAAAAGCTTTATATTTAAACGACATCGCATATCAATCTAAGTTTATGCATATTCTAGAAGAGAATTTAAACTCTAAAAAGATAACTATTATAAATGGAATAAAAGATGAAATTAATAGATTCTTTGAAGGTAATAGTTTAAAAGAAGTATTTACTTTTAATATTGAAATATCAAGCCCTGATGTTCAAGATGTATATCAGAGTGTTCTTGCAAGAGTTAAATTAGATGAAGGCAAGGAAGTAGAACTCCTCGATTATATCTCTGAAACTTTTCCAAAAACTACGGATAGTTTAACTAATTATCAAGATAAACTATGTAATTACATATCTTTTAATAAAGAAATACCTAAATTAGAAAGTGAAAAAACTATTGATGAAATATTTAGTGAACTAAATGAATTAGTTGGTCTTGAAGATATTAAAAAGACTATTCATGAATTAGTTGATCTAATATCTTTAAAGAGTAAAACTAAAGATAAACTAAGCATTAATGATGTTAACTTACATATGGTATTTTTAGGTAATCCTGGAACAGGTAAGACAACTGTTGCAAGAATGCTCGCAGGTATTTTATATAATCTAAAATATATTAGAGAAAACAAATTAATAGAAGTTACTAGTAAAGATCTAGTCGCTGAATATGTAGGCCAAACAGCACCAAAGACAAATGAAGTTATAAATAGAGCACTTGGAGGAGTACTATTTATTGATGAAGCGTATGCCCTTGCAACAGGCGTAGGAGATGCTAATTCATATAATGCAGAAGCTATAGCAACTTTAATCGCCGCTATGGAAAACCATAGAGATGATTTAGTTGTAATATTCGCTGGTTATACTAAAGAAATGAATGCCTTTTTAGATTCTAACTCTGGTATAGTATCTAGAATAGGTTATACTCTTGAATTTAAAGATTATACTGAAGATGAACTAGTTAAAATATTTGAAGGTATGACTTCTAAAGCAGGATTTGAAGTAACCCCTGAAGCAATCAAAAAACTAAGAAGTATTATTAAAGAATATATTGGAACTAAAAACTTTGGTAATGCCAGATTCATAAGAAATGTATATGAAAAAACTGTAATTAAACATGCATCAAATACTAAGAATAATAAACAAATGAAACTTCTAAAAACAATTACAGATAAAGATATAACTGCAGATAATTTAATTAAACAAAGTATATAATATAAAAGTGTGTACATAATAACTATGAAAGGAGTTATTATGACTAGTAAAGAACTTTTATATATCGATGATACTTTAGGACATCTTGAATTAGTTTGTGAATACTTAGATAGTGTTTGTGACTGTTTAGAAGATGATGCTAATGATTTAATCATGGATATTAAAGAGAAGAATCAAAAAATGTTTGATGATTTCATGAAATTAATAAAATAGGGGGTTATTATGGAAGAAAAAGTAATATTAAATACAATGCTTAATTTATCTAAAAATATGTGTGATTTGCTTCTACATGGAACTATAGAAGCAAATGACGATGTAATCATTAAAAGATTTAATAACACTTTAAATGAATATCTTAGTATACAAGCAAGTATATTTAGATTAATGGAGGAAAAGGGTTATTATAATCTAAAAGAAGTTGACTCTAAAGAAATAAAAGCGACAAAAGAAAAATATGCATAATAAAAGGAACTATTTAGTTCCTTTTTATTTTTAATGCTTTAGCGTGTACAACTATATTTTTGTTTCCAGTGCCAACTAAAGTCATAATCTTATCATTATCATTTAAACTAGAATCAGTATAATTATATTCACTATGAGTTATATAATTATCTTGGTATACTTTTCTAGAATGATATGCACTTACTATTTGCCATAGACTAGTACTTTTTTCACTATACAATCTTATTATGAAGTTGCCACTATCAGAAGTATACTTTTTATCAAAGATTGTACTTAGTTCTCCAAATAGAATATCATCACTATTTTTATTACCATATATAGTTATATTTTCGAGTGTATCTAAGTTAGATTTATTATCAAAATATATCCAACCATATTTATTATTAGAATTATTTAGAGAATGATTTTTATAATAATAGTTATCTTTCATAACAATTGGATAACTAATATTAGTTCCTTCAATTTCAATCCATCCCTTAACTTCTGGGTTAATCTTTTTAGCAATACTTAAATCCACACTTATTAGTGGTAACTTAATAAACTCATAATAATCATCGAATTTACTAGTATCATCAGATGGGGGAGATATAGTAGTGTTTTTATCGTCGACAACATTTGTTATTTTAGTTTGACAAATCTTCTTACTTATCTTTTCTATTTCCTTTTGATCGCTAACAGAATTTACAAAAAATATTGTAAGCTTAACTAGCAAAACTATAGACACGACAAGAAGGAAAAACTTTAACCAATTTTTCCATTTTATTTTAAACTTAAACTTTAATTTCTTTTTCTTTTTTGTTGGCATATGCTACCTCTAATAATATTTTATCACTAAATTAAGAAAAATCAAAATTCCCTTGAATAATAAAAGTATAAGGAGGATTTATGAATTATTATAATGAGATAAAAAACAAACTAACAAGTGATGAAATATACTCAAAAGTAAAGGACTATTCAAAAGAAAGACATAGAGTAGAAACCTATTATGAAGTTGGAAGGATACTAAGCGTTGCTGGAAAACATTATGGAGAGAATATAATTGGAAAATATGCAGAAAAATTAACGCACGATTTAGGCAAAAAGTATTCATATAGGTCATTAAAGTATATGTATAATTTCTATGAATTTCAAAAAATGCAGTCACTGACTGCAGATTTGTCTTGGGGGCATTGGATAGAATTGATGTCTATTAAAAATATTGAAAAGATAAAGTATTACGCCAAAAAGTGCGAAGATTTATGTTTAACAACAAGACAGTTAAGAGAGCTTATAAAGTTAAAAGAATATGAAAGATTACCAAAAAAAACAAAAGATAAGATTATGTCTAAAGAAAAAACTAAATTAGCGGATTTTATAAAGAATCCTATAGTAATTAAAAATGAAAAGTTTGATTCTGAAAAAATAAGTGAAAAAGTATTACATACTTTAATATTTGAAAACATCGAAGAATTTATGAATGAACTTGGAAGAGGTTATTCATTTGTTGGTAGTGAGTATAGGATTAAAATAGGAGACACATATAATTATATTGATTTACTTCTTTTTAATTATGAGTTTAATTCTTTTGTTGTGGTTGAATTAAAAATAGTACCTCTAAAGAAAGAACATATAGGACAAATAGAAGTATATATGAATTATGTAGATAAGCATCTAAAGAAACTATATCAAGACAAAACTATTGGAATAATTATATCAAGAAGGAATAATAAATTCTTAATTGAATATGCATCAGACAAAAGAATACTTACTAGGGAATATGAAATTATATAAATAAGCAGTTAAACTGCTTTAATATTGTTTTCCAAAATATATTTTGTGCTTAGCTTCTTTTCCACATACAGAGCATGGACCATCAGCTTTTTCATCTTCGATTATACATCTTGATTTAAGACCAAGTTCATCTTTTATTTTAGCTTCGCATTCATAATTGCCACACCAATTGATTTTTGTAAATCCTGGTTTTTCTGCGCATTCTTTTAATTCATCATATGTTTTAGCTTCATAAAGCATAGAATTTCTTCTTTCTAATGCTCTATCATACATATCTTTTTGAATAGTATCTAGAAGAGTAGGAATAGTATTTACTATCTCTTCTAGTTTACATGTGATTTTTTCTCTTGTGTCACGTCTAACTAGAGTGCATTCACCGTTTTCAAGGTCTCTAGTACCAATTTCAAGTCTAATTGGATAACCTTTAACTTCAGCCTCTGCGAACTTATAACCAGCAGATTTATCTGTTTCATCTATATCACAAGTAATACCAGCATTTTTTAAATTCTCTTCAATTTCTTTAGCTTTTACATAAGCTTTATTTTCATCATTTATTTTACCAATTGGTATAATCATTACTTTAGTAGGAGCTATTTTAGGTGGTAAAACAAGTCCTTGATCATCACCATGTACCATGATAATTGAACCTATCATACGAGTAGTAACTCCCCATGATGTTTGATATGGAGTTTTAAGTTTATTATCTTTATCTAAAAATTCTATACCAAATGCTTTAGCAAAATGATCACCAAAATAATGACTAGTTCCATTTTGAAGAGCATATCCATCGTACATCATAGCTTCGATAGTATAAGTTTTATCAGCGCCAGCGAACTTTTCTTTTTCAGTTTTTTCACCAAC
This sequence comes from uncultured Muribaculaceae bacterium, assembly GCA_964407175.1. Classification (GTDB taxonomy): domain Bacteria; phylum Bacillota_I; class Bacilli_A; order RF39; family UBA660; genus RUG11867. The sequence goes on along the minus strand of CAYOUK010000019.1, from coordinate 1,112 downwards.
AATAACTGGGATAGCTAAATAATCTCTTTGGAAGTCTTCATATACTTTAAGCATTCTAAGTGTTTCTTCCATAGCTTCTTCTTTTGTTGCATGCATTGTATGTCCTTCTTGCCAAAGTATTTCACGGCTTCTAAGGAATGGTCTAGTTGTTTTTTCCCATCTAACGATTGTACACCACTGATTATATAAAATAGGTAAGTCTCTATAACTTTTGATTATTTTTTTATAATGTTCACAAAATAGTGTTTCACTTGTTGGTCTAACACATAGTCTCTCTTGTAATTCTTCGCTTCCACCATGAGTTACCCATGCAACTTCTGGTGCAAAACCTTCAACGTGTTCTTTTTCAATATTTAGTAGGGATTCAGGAATAAACATCGGCATTTGAACATTAACATGTCCTAACTTTTTAAATTCTTTATCGAGTACATCTACGATATTTTCCCAGATTGCATAACCAAGAGGTCTTATAATCATACTGCCTTTTGTATTGGTATAATCTACTAAATCGGCTTTTTTAACTATGCTTGTATACCAATCTGCGAAGTTTTCATCTCTTCTAATTATTTCTTTGTTTTGAATTTCTGCCATATAAATTCCTTCTTTCCATAAGAAGATTATAACAATTGTTTGATTTTTTTTCAATATGTGGTATAATATCAAGCGTACTTTTTTAGTAAGGGGGATAATATGAAAAGAGAAGATTTACTAAGATTAAAAAGAAATCTTTTAGAAAGTTATGAAAGAGATGCTGCTGAGATAAGAGTTGCAGCGAGAAAAAGTCCAGAAGAGTTAACTGATTATGAAAAAGACTTACTAGAGGATTTAAAACGTGTATATAGGAGTATAAATAGTGAATCAGATGTAGATTCCGTAGTTAAAAACATTACTGCAAAAGATGTAGAGAAATTAAGACTTGCTCATGTAAGGGATTTAGCAAGTGACGATGAAAATGATCTAATGAAAAAACATGGGCCAGGTGTTGATTATCCATCAGTTGATATGCCTTGGCTAAAAAATTATACATATGATCAAATAATGGTCGATGTTCCAGAAGTTACTATTTATGATTATTTATATACTCAAAATACAGATAGATTGGATTACACAGC
>CAYOUK010000018.1:0-15140 GCA_964407175.1 uncultured Muribaculaceae bacterium | reverse complement strand
TTCCATCCAGAAGAAGTACAATTTGTATTAATCGACTATAAGGGTGGTGGATTAGTTGGTGCTTTCTCAAATAAAGAAGCAGGATACAAACTTCCACATCTAGCTGGAACGATTACTAACCTTGAAAAGGCTGAAATAGATAGATCGATGGCAGCGATTCAAACAGAGCTTGAAAGAAGACAAGCATTATTTAATCAAGCTAAAGAAAAACTTTCTGAAGGAACTATCGATATATATAAATATCAAAAATATTATAGAGAAGGGCTTGTTGAAACACCGCTTTCACATCTATTTATAATAAGTGATGAGTTCGCTGAACTTAAAAGTCAAGAACCTGACTTTATGGACTTACTTATAAGTACAGCGCGTATTGGTCGTTCACTTGGTGTTCACTTAATACTTGCAACTCAGAAACCATCTGGTGTTGTTAATGATCAAATCTGGTCAAACGCAAGATTTAAGGTTTGTTTAAAAGTACAAGACTCAAGTGATAGTAACGAAGTTATTAAAAGACCAGATGCTGCATATTTAAAAGAACCTGGTAGATTCTACTTACAAGTTGGTTTTAATGAAGTATTTGATATTGGTCAAGCAGCATACTCAGAAGCAAGTTATATACCAAAAGAACAAGTTCACAAAGAAATAGATGATAACATAGACTTTATCAACAACATTGGAAGAAATATTAAAACAATTAATATGCCAAAAAATGATCAAGAAAAAGTCGAAGGTGAAGAACTTACAAATATCGTTAAATACTTAAATAATCTAAGTGTAAAAGAAAACATAAATGTTAGACAGCTTTGGTTAGAACCACTTCCAAAAGTTATGTATTATGACGATGTAATAAAAGGTTATAACTATACAAAACCAAGTAGTGGTATCGAAGCAGTAATTGGTGTTTACGATGATCCAACTAGACAAATGCAAGCAGTATTAACAGTTGATTTCACAAGACTAGGTAATGCTGTTATATATAGTACAGAAGAACGTAACACTATAATGGATACAATTCTTTATTCACTTATTTCAAATTATACTCCTAGTGAATTAAATATATTTGCTCTTGACTTTGATAGTCAAACTCTAAAAATATTTCAAGATGCACCACAAGTTGGTGATGTGTTATTTATGTCTGAAGAAGATAAGGTAGAACGTTTATTTAGAAGTATATTTGATGAAATAGAAAGAAGAAAAGTATTATTCCAAGATTATAATGGTAGTTATGATTTCTATATAAGTAATTCTGGTGAAAAACTTCCAGCAATAGTATTTATTATTCATGGATATGAAAACTTTAAAGAAACTTTTGATGAAAAACCAGAAGAAGTTGAAAAGATTGCAAGAGAAGGTGCAAGATGTGGTATTTATTTAATTATCACTGCAGTTTCAGATTCAGCACTTAGAGTTAACTTAAGAAATAATATTGCTCAATCTATTCCATTAAAGTTAACATCTCAAATGGATTACAATATGATTCTTGGAAAGAAAGCTCCAATCATTAAAGATTGTGCAAATAGATGAGCAATTGCAAGAGATGAAGGAATATATGAATTCCAAACAGCGTACATAAGTGAAGAAGAAAAACGTAAAGAAAAGATTACAACTAAGATTGCAGAATTAAATGCATCTATCACTGAAAAAGCAGAAAACGTTAAAACTCTTCCAGAAGTAGTTACATTTAAAGATGTATTTAAAGAACAACTTAAATTCAGTAAACTACCAATTGGTTTAGAAACAGAGTCTTTAAAAGTATCATATTATGATATAACTAAATCACTTATTACAACTATACTTTCATCAACAGAGGAAACATTAAGTAGTTTTGCATATGTAATGTATAAAATGCTTAAAAAGTTTAAAAACATAAACATAATGCTTTACGATATGAACAATTATTTCTCTAAATATACTGAAATAGAAAAAAATAGTATGAATGAACTAGATCAAGTAATATTTGATCCAGAGAGAAAAGTTGTTACAGTTGTATTTGTAACAGGGGTAGAAAAATGGGCTGGCTTATTAAGTGAAGATGCTAAGAAAGATTTAGAAAGCTACTTCAGCAAAATATCTGATTTAAAAAGTTGTATATTCTTGTTTATTGATAAAATTCAAGGTATTAAACCTCTTACATATGAAGATTGGTTTAAAAAATATGTTCCAAATGATAAAGGAATATTCATTGGTAAAGGTATAAGTAATGATACATATCATGTACTTAACAACCCATATAGTGAGTTAAATGAAGCTATACAAGATAATTTTGCATATAACATTAATAATGGCAATGGTACTAGAATTCAAATAGTGGAGGAGATTGAAGATGGAGAATAAAGTTCTTGTTTTTGTAACAGTCCCTCGACTAGAAAGAAAATATGAAATATTTTTACCAGTTAGTAAAACTATTGGTGAAACAATATTGCTTATATCAAAGGTACTTGTTGAATTATCTAATGGTCACTATGTATATCAAAATGAAGAAAAACTTTATAATAAAGGAACTGGAAAAGAATACGACTTATACACACTTGTAAAAGATACTGATATAAGAAATGGTAGTGAAGTAATATTTTTATAAAAAACGTAATTGTTTACGTTTTTTTTGTAAAATTTTTCTAATATCCTTGCCACAAAGCATATGTATTCCCTATAATTAAAATAGGTGATGATAATGTACGACGTAGGATACAATATTGAAATAGGCGGAAGAACCGGAGAAATTGTTTTTAGAGTTAACCATGATGGTGAAGATTATATTAACGTATGCTTTGAAGGGGAAAAACTAGAATACGTTATATATCACATAAAAATAGAAAATGATAAAGTAATGGTTGCTAAAGTAGAAGACGAGAATCTACTTGCTGATTTGATGCTAGAATTTGGATTAATGTCATTAAGTGAAATGGCAAAAGATGGTGAAAATAACGAATAGGAGATTTAATATGGAAACAGATAATAATAGCGTATTACCAGCTCAATTAGATAAGGTTGAAACATATGAAGAAGCCAAAATTGTTTTAAAAAAAATTGGTGAATATGCCAAAGATGATTACGAACAAAGAAGAAAAAAAGAAGGATTCGGATTAGCCTTTTTGGCCGGATTAGGTGCATTTGGAATGGGAATTGCAGCATCTTTAGGAGTGGATACTAGTAATCTAATATCTGCTTCACAATATGCAATTGTTGGAGCATCACCATTTATAGGTAAAAGATTATATTCTTTAATAAATGCACAAAAAGGAATAAAACTCGCTAATAAATATATTGATTTTAGTCAATTTGAAGGGATGACAGAGGAAGAACTAATCAAGTATGCTAATGAAGATATAGAACATCATAATCTTATTCGTCAAAACAATAATAAAGTAGAAGAACAGACGTTAAGGAAGTAGAAATGGAAGAAAATAACGTATATTTCAATCATTTCTTACCTATAGGTAGTGTTATAGAATTAAAGTATTCGAAAAAACTGGCGTTAATTGCTGGTTATTATCCAAACGATGATATTAAGAATATGCAAGAATATATCGTTACATACTTTCCAAATGGTTTAAATAACAGAAAAAATATTATGAATAAAAATTATAGTTTCGTTAATAATGAGGATATCGAAAACGTTGTATTTTTAGGGTATCAAAATAATAGTTATATTTTTTATTCAAAACTGTTAAAAGAAGCGAAAGATAAAATAAATAATAATTTAAAGACTAATGAAGATGTAAATGTTGAAGACATATTTGGAATTATTATGGATACTGGTCTAAAAATAATGGAGGAAAAAGAAAATGAAGCTGGATAAGTTGCCAATCGGTAGTATTGTTCAAATAGATAAATCACTTTGTATGATAATCGGTTATATGCCTGTATATGAGGGTGAACAGTATGATTATTCGGTGTGTCAATACCCATTTGGAATGACCACAGAAAAAGTATATTTAATAAAAAATAAAGACATCAGCAAAGTTATATTCTTAGGATATCAAGATGATGGCTTTAGATTATTTATAAAAGAATTATCCAAAAATAACACGAAAGAGAAAGTAGAAAAATTTACCTTAGAAAGAAATAGCTGATGAAAGAATATTATCAATTACCTTTAGGTAGTATAGTTAAACTTAAAAAAGTAGAGGATTTAATTATGATAGTTGGATATATCTCGACATATAACAACCAAAACTATGTGTATTCAGGAGTATTATATCCATCAGGATTTATAGATGAAACAAGAATTATTCCATTTAATCCCGAACACATCGATGAAATTTTATTTCTTGGGTCTTTAAATTATTAATAGGAGGAGAGCAATGGCAAACAAACCAGTTAATTCTAATGAAAAAAGTGAAGCATGGAAGAGTAGTTATAAAAAATATAATGAATATGATGCTCAAAAAGCCGAATTATTAAAAAAATTAGATCATTTAAATCAACAATATGTGTATTTAGCTCAAACAAATGGTGGTATAGAACCACTAATGAGAAAATCTGTAGAATGTTTAAAAACAGCGGAAAAATTTTTTAGAACAATTGGAGATAGTCATATAGACGATTTCTGTGGACAAAAATTTCATCCAACTATAAAGAGATTGACTAAAGATGATGTCATGTTTAGTTATACTAGTCCATACGAAAAGACATATCAAAGAATAGTTGATGTTAAAAATAGATTAAAAAAAGAAATGAGAAACGTTGCGAAAGATGTAAATAGTGTCATAAACAAGATGAATTGGATACATCTACAATACAACGATATTGGAGAATCACAAGCTCAAATTCCGGAAGAGGAGGCATTTAATTATTATGGCGCAAGAAGTCATTGAAACAAAAAGTGTTTCAAAATTACCAGGAAAAATTGATCAAAATAATCAATATTTTTGTAATGCTCTTTGCTATATTAGAGAAGCTCAAGCCTCCATTGCAACTGCAGAGAGTTTAGTTAACTTATTAGATGCAGAGTATCAATTTGAAATTGAACCCAAAAGTGAAGTAATTGACGAATTATTCAAAGAAGTTACCTCGAATTTCTCAGAATATAAAAACTATATGGCATATTATTATGATAATATTAAGCAACTTAATATGAATGAATATGGTAGGACTTTTAAAGATGGAAATGAATTTATAAATTATTTTATGGCTCGATATGACGAGAACATGACTACAGAAGAATTAGCCAAAGCAGCAGCAACTGCAGATGTAATGGGATGTTCTAAACAATTCAACAAAGGCATACTATCAAGAACTGCTGAGTTATATGGCGACAGAGAAACAAAGATAATAGCAGCCTTTTTGGGAGGAGTAACAAGTGCAGATGATATTACGGTTAATATTATAAATACATCAACTACTGCTTTAAACGAATCGGCGAAAAATGGAGAATTACAACATAGGATAGGAACCTCTGCTTCTCAAAAAACATTATCGGCATTGTTTTCTATTGGAGGACAAGCAATTATTCAGTCTGTTCAATCAAACAAAGATTATTACGAAAAGGGAGAATTTAGTTCAAAAACTGTAATGGCTGATGCAGGAAAAATTGGCGCGGGATATCTTGTTAGTGCAGGAGCAGATGCATTAACAACAACATTGCTTGCCGCCGGAACATCTGGTGCAACTGCAATTGCCGTTCCCGCTGCTGCCGCAGCAGTTGGTTATTATGCAGTAGATAGAACTGCAGAAGCAATTAAAGGTAATACACCGATGGGAAATACCGGTTATAATAGAAACGGAAAAGCAATTGGATTAGATGATGCAACAAAAATGGAGGATAACCTTAAATATAATATACATCCAACCCCCGGAAATGAGATTCATGTTAATGGAAAAACATTAATAGATACGTACAGTACCAATTGGGAGAGAGAGCTCTCTTTACAAAAACAAAAGCAAACAAATGGTGGAAGTAATAATTATATTAGAAGTAGTATAGTGGAAACTTTTACTCCAGAACAAAGAAAAGAAGCCAATAGATTCTTTAATACTATTGCTAATGCTGATAATTCTAGAACTATAGATAGAGCATATTCTACTTTGGAGAATAGTAGTGCATTTGCAAGGGATACAAAAACAATGAAAGCATTCAAAGAAGAACTTAATCAATCTGGTTATACAGATGCAGTAAAGAATTATAATAATTTTTAAAATTATTATTATTAATATGTCAATACATATTTATATATAAGTAAAGGAGGAAAGAAATATGGGTGACAAAGTGCATGTTGAAGAAGCAGCTCTAACTGAACTTAAAAATGTTCTAAGTGGAGCAGGAGAGGGGTACAAGGAAGTCCTTAAAAGATTAAATGATGTAATTAATCAAATAATCGAAGGAGATTTTCAAGGTACTCCAGCAGATGACTTTAGAACAAAATATGAAGCTAAGAAAGCTGATTTATTTGCTCTAGCTGAAGAAATCGACAAAGCAGAAGAATTTGCTGGTGTTAAACACACTAAATTCGGAGATATGATCTCTGGTCTTGGATCAGATATGAAATAGGAGGGAGAAAAATAATGGATATTACAATTAAACCTGGTGCAGCGCTTGAAGATGCTACACAAATAGATAGTATTGTTAAACAAATTGATCAAGATATGCAAGATTTAGATTCAAGTTTTAAAAGAATAATACCATCTGGTGTTGAAACAACTTGGTCTAATGAATTAAAACAAAATTGGGAACAATTTTATAACAATAGTGTACAAAACGCTATGGAAGAAATACAACTTAGTGCTAACAACTTAAGACTTGCAGTTGATGCAGCAATTAAATATAGTAATGGAACTGATTAATAATCAGTTTTTTTATTTAAATAAAGCGTAAAGCTATATTGAAGAAGAATAATCTATGTGTTAAGATAAAAATAGAGGATGGTTAATATGGAAGATATAATTAAAGGGTATAAAGAAGAATTATTAGAAAATGAATCTTATTTGGAATTGGTTGACGCTTTTTTAGAAATAAACGTAGATGAAGAAACAAAGAATGCCCTAAAAAGTATTTTAGAAGAAGGAAAGATTGATGATTATAATCCCGATAGCGAATTATGTAAAAATAATAGCATCATAGAAACTCAAAGAAGATTAGGGCTTGCTTGTTTATTATTAAATAACCCAGATACATTTGAATATATTAGAAATCATAATATTCTCTTTTATCATGGTACAACTTCTAAAGCACTTAACAGCATATTATCCTCTGGTAAAATAAAAAGCATCAAGTCACTACTAGATGCAAACATACCTATTGAGACTGGCGAAACATGGTCGAGAAAAGAGTATGATCCAAGAGATTTTATTAGTTTTACAGATGTATTAGAAATTGCAGAAGACTATTCGACATATGGTATAGAAGAAGGTTTTTTTCCGATAGTATTTGGGATAAATAAAGAAACAGCCATAAATTCTGCTTATCGTCGTATAAAATCTGATGTGCCAGAAATTGGGATTACAAAAGATATATCCCTTGAAGATATAGGACTTATAATTGTTCCATCAGACAAAGTCAATTATGTTTCACAACTTGTTCAAGGAAAAGTAAAAGTATTGGGATTGAGTGTAGATGATATTGTTAATAGATTCTATTATATTGATTATGGTTCTCCAATAGAAATTTCGTGGGATAGATTTAATGAGATAAAAGAAAAAACAGAAAATGCTAGACTTTCTAAATAAATAACCAAATGCCCTTGCAAAAGGGCTTTTTCTTTGCTATTATATTAATGGCTCAAAAGAGCTAATAGACACCCTTGTGAATTTATATTTCTAGTGGCCTTTAGCCGGGCTGAAATATTTTAGAAGCATGGGGATGTAAAAACGAAAGGAGAGATTTTTTATGGCTGTTGTTTCTATGAGTTATTTATTAGAAGCAGGTGTACATTTTGGACACCAAACAAAAAGATGGAATCCTAAAATGAAGGAATACATCTTTACTGCTAGAGATGATATTTATATTATCGATCTAGAAAAAACTGTTGCATGCATTGAAAAAGCATACGAAGAAATTAAAAACATTTCAACAAATGGAGGAAAGTTCTTATTTGTAGGAACTAAAAAGCAAGCTTCAGAAGTTGCTAAAGAAGAAGCACTTAGAAGTGAATCATTCTATGTAACTGAAAGATGGCTTGGTGGAACTTTAACAAACTTCCGTACAATTAGAAAGAGAATCAGAAGACTTGATGAAATCGAAAAGATGGAAGAAGAAGGTACTTTTGAATTACTTCCTAAAAAAGAAGTATCTCTAATTAAAAAGGAATATGAAAAATTAAATAGAGTTCTTGGTGGAATTAGAACTATGGAAAAACTTCCTGATGCATTAATTATTGTTGATCCTAAAAAGGAAATCAATGCAATTAGAGAAGCAAGAAAATTAAATATTCCAGTATTTGGACTTGTTGATACTAACTGTGATCCAGATGATGTTGATTATGTTATTCCAGGTAATGACGATGCTGTTCGTTCAGTTAAAGTTGTACTTGGTGTACTAAACAATGCTGTATGTGAAGGTAAAAACTTACCACTTGTAGACTATGTAACAGAAGATGAAACTAAAACTCAAGCTAAGATGGAAGACGAATTAAAAGAATCTAAATCTGAAAAAGCTGAAGAAGTTAAAGAAGAAAAGAAAGAAAAAGTAACTAAAAAAGAAACAAAGAAAGAAACTAAAGCAGAAGTAAAAGAAGAGAAAAAAGAAGATTTATCTTCAATGACTCTTGTTAATCTTAAAGCTTTAGCTAAAGAAAAAGGACTAAAGAATTATAGTTCACTTAAAAAAGAAGATTTAATTAAATTAATAAAAGGAGAATAAAAATATGATTACTGCACAACTAGTTAATGAACTTAGAACTAAAACTGGAGCTGGAATGATGGATTGCAAGAAAGCTCTTGTTGAAACTGAAGGGGATATTGAAAAAGCTATAGACTACCTAAGAGAAAAAGGTATTGCTAAAGCTGCTAAAAAAGCTGATAGAATCGCTGCAGAAGGTGTAAGCAAAGTATTTACTGATGGTAATAAAGCGCTTATTCTTGAACTTAACTGTGAAACTGATTTCGTTAGCTCAAATGAAAAATTTGGAGAATTAGTTGATGAAGTTGGAGAAGCACTAATTAAAAGTGATGCTAAAACTTTAGAAGAAGCTTTAGAAGTTAAAGCTGGAGAAGGAACTATAAATGATTTAATTATTGCTAAAACAGCAACAATTGGAGAAAAATTATCACTTAGAAGAATTACTGTTCTTGAAAAAGGTGATGATGAAGTATTTGGTTCTTATGTACACATGGGTGGAAAAATCGCTGCTTTAACATTACTTAAAGGTGCAAACGAAGAAGTAGCTAAAGATGTTGCAATGCAAGCTGCTGCTATGCGTGCTGAATATGTTAAAGAAGACGATGTTCCAGAAGATAGAATCGAAAGAGAAAAGTAAGTATTTAAACAACAAGCAATGGAAGAAGGAAAACCTGCTGACATCGCTGAAAAGATGGTTATGGGAAGACTTAAGAAGTTCTTTAAAGAAATATGTTTAGTAGATCAAGAATTTATTAAAGACAGCAGTATGAATATTAAAACATATGTAAAGAATGCTGGTGGAGAAGTTCTTGATATGGTTAGATATGAAGTAGGCGAAGGTATCGAAAAAAGAGAAGATAATTTCGCTGAAGAAGTAATGAGTCAAATTAAATAATGAAAGAAAAAAGACTTAGAATAATATTAGATGTATTAATTATAATTATTGGTATTGTATTCTTATTCTTTGGTATAAAAGATGGTATTAAAGAGTTTGATAAATATAAGGTAAGTGATGCTGAAAAGTTTCATAAATCTTATAACTATGTTAGTGTTAAAGAATCTGTATATGAATATGTATCTCTTAGAAAAGCCACTAAACTATTAGATGAAAACTCAGTAATACTAGTTGGAAAAACAACAAATGCTTGGACACAAGTTCTTGTTAAACCATTAAATGATATTTACAAAGACAGTAAGATATATTATGTGGAGTTAGATGATATAGAAAACACCTCTCCAGCATACCATCAATTTTTATCAAAACTAAAGCTTAAAAAAATGGATATACCAACAGTTATTGTAACTAAAGAAGGAAAACATAAGATAATATCTAGAGATGATATAGTTGATAAAGATTATGAAGGTGCACCAATTGATTATTTTAATAAGGAAACTAAGATTAAATTAAAAGAGCTACTTGATTAGCTCTTTTTTTGTATAAAAAAAGTCAAAACCCTTGAATAATTCCATGATATTTTATATAATCAAAGAGAACATAGGGTGATAATATGAACGGAGCATTAAATAAATTAATTAAACGTCATGCCGTACTTACAATTCTATCTGTTATCGCTGTTATTATAATCGCAGGGGGAACAAGTTACGCTCTTTTCTTGACTACTCACGATAATACAAGAGATCAAGTAATAGATATAGGTACTTTTGATATGACCTTATCTTCATCAACAGGACAAATAATAATTAGAGATATTTATCCTAGTGTAGAATCTAGTGTAGGCGCTGAAAGCACATATTCATTTACGCTTACAAATACAGGAACATATAAAGTATCATATTCTATATATTTACAAGATGTAACAAGTTCATTTCTTTCAGTCTCTGAGAATCAATCAACTTACAGCAAATATACTAGAATAAATACAGATTATTATAGATATATAGATTATAAGCTAGATAATAGAACCGCTACAAATCTTTGGACATCATATAATAGTACAACAGAAAGAATACCATTACTTACTGGAACTATTAATGCTGGTGTAACTGAAACACACAATATAAAATTCTGGTTAGATTCTGGTTGTCCTAATGATATAAATGGACAAATGATAGTATTAAATCTAACCGCAGATGGAACAGCATCTAAATAAGCAAGTAAAAGCAGGCCACTGCTTTTTATTTTGCCTAAAAAGTGTTTACTTTTACAGCTTTATTTGATAAAATTTATATATAAAGTAGGGAGATGCTAGTAAATATGGGAAATTATGAAGATGATAAGACTCAGAGTTTAGAAATTTTTAGTAGTTTCGTTGAAAAAACTAAAGCAGCTATGCAGTCTTTAGTCGAGAATATAAAAGAAAATATTAAAATATTTGAAATAGAGATTAGTAATTCTACAAGAGATGCTAGAGCAAATGAAGATTCTATTAAAAAGTGTGAAAATGAAATAACACGTAAAACTGAAGAAATAGAAACAATTAAAGAAAGCATTGAAAACGTACAAAATACATTTAAGAAGATAGTTGATGCTTATTCTTCTACAAGTCGTGGAGAAACAAAAGATCTTTATAGTGAAGTAATCGAAAATGCTAGAAAGAACTGCGAAGAGGAAACTGAAAAATACCAAGAAGAAATAGCTACTTTAAATGGTGATATTGAAGCTATTAATGGTAATATAAAAGAGTTTACTCAAACAGGTAGAGACTTAGAAGAATTAATAGATAAATATACTCAAGAACTTGAAAAGTATAAAAAAGCTTTAAGTTTTGTTAATGAAACTGTAGGTAAATATAATAATAGATTAGATAATATTAATAATAATATTATTCAAACTAAAAGAGAAAAAGGAAAACCTCTAAACTTTGGTTATACATACTATAGACCTAGCGAATTAAATAGCACTGTTGAACACTATAATATTGGTAGTGGTGAAACTGTAGGTGAAAAGTTTGAAGAACCAACTTTAGAAAGTACAGTTAATTTTGAAGATTCTTTAAAACAAATATATGACTTAACTGGTTATACTCCTCCAGCACCTGAAGAAAAAGAAGAAGAAACTGAAGAAGTTGAAGTTAAACAAGAAGAAGTTAAAGATGTTGAAGTTAACGAAGATGCTTTAAAAGCAGAAGAATTTAAAATAGATACAGAAGAAACTCCTGAAGCTCCTGAAGAAGAAACAAAAGAAGAAAAGAAGGAGGAAGTAAAGGAAGAAGCTCAAGAGGAAGAAGTAAAAGAAGAAACTTCTGAAGAGCCAAAAGAAGAGGAAGAAGATTCACTAAGCAGTGATGAAATAGATGAATGGGAAAAGATATTAAATAGTGCAGATGATATGCTTTCTAACTTAAATAAAGCATCAGATGAGCCAAAAGAAGAAGAAAAACTAGTTGCTCCTGAAACAAAAGAGGAACCTAAAGAGGAGCCAGCTCCTGAAGTAAAAGAAGAAAAAGCTGCACCAATAATCCCAGATGTAGAAGCAATAAAAGAAGAAGCAGTGCCAGCTCCAGAAGCACCAGCCCCTGAAGAACCAAAAATAGAAGCTGAAGCTGAAAAAGTTGCAGAAGAAATAACAAATAAAGAAGATGACTTAAATAAAGAAACATTAGAACAACTACTTAAACCATATGGAACAACATATGAAAAGTTAAGTGGAAATGTTTCAAAAGAGTATACACGTAAAGATGGAACCAAAGTACCTTTCGAATTAACTTTAGAAGATGTTATTAAAGCTATAAACGCTGTTGATGGAAACGACTTAAAACAAATGAAGATTGTTGGCCCTGAAATAACTATTCTTAAAAAGGTTAAATCTATGAAAGAAGGTAATTAATAATGCAGTATTTATATAATTTTGGATTAGATGATACAGATATTGAAGAAATAAAGAAAAATGTCACTGATGAAGTATATTGCGATTTATCACTATTTTCTAAAATAGTTGAAGGGAATATCGTATATATGAGAGACTTTGGTGTTACTAATTACAGACAAGTAATAGTTAAGTATCCAGAAATCTTCTTAAGAGACTTAGAAAGCTTTATGAATGTATTTTCTAAATTTGATAAAGATGATTTAATTGCAAAGGTTACAAAGAATCCTGCAGTTATGAAAAAAATGGTAGACTTCGTAGATAAGAATTAAGACTTCTATGAAGTCTTTTTTTTGTAAATTGTTTGTCAAAAATAATAAGATAGTGTCAACCAAATACATTTTTCATAAGATTTATTGGTTATTGACATATTATTTGTTATAATTAAAGAGAATAGAAAGGTATCGCTATATGAAGAATGGTATCAAATTATTAATAGTTATGATTGTTTCATTTTTCGCTTCTTTTATGGTAGCAAATGCTGCTACTTTCACTGTGGCAGAATGTAGCGAAGGCAATTATATTCGTGCTGGTGTTGGAAGCAATGTCAAACTAACTGATGTCGATAGTCAAACTATTATTCTTCCAACTAATCATAGAGTAGAGATACTAGAAGAAATAAATGGTTGGTATAAGATACATACTAACTACTATAGTATTAACTATACAGGATATATTAATAGTATTTATTTTAAGAATAAACAAGTATATACAATCGATGAAGCATATAAATCATCTCTTAGAGCTCAAGGGTTCCCAGAAAGTTATGTGACACCACTTGCTAAGCTTCATGCACTTCATCCACTATGGATTTTTTCTCCAACTCGTGTAATTGATTTTAATGCATCAATCGCTGGAGAGATGGAAAACTATAAAACAAATCTAATTCAATCTTCATCTGATAGAAGACTATGGTCTACAGAAAATGGTGCTTATTCAAACGGAACTTATGTTCCTCAAGATAATGGAAACTGGTATGCAGCATCAAAACAAACTGTTATGTTCTATGTTGATCCAAGAAACTGGTTTCATGAAAAAACAATGTTTATGTTTGAATCATTAAACTTTAACTCAGCATACCAAACAGCAGCGAATACAAGAAATACTATTCTTAAAGGAACATTTATAGATTCAGATACATATGCTAATATGCTTTATAATGCTGCTAGTGCAAATGATGTTAGTACATTCCATTTAGCAAGTAGGTTAATCGGGGAACAAGGAACAAGAGGATCTGCAACTGCCCAGATGACTGATACTGATGGAACAAAGTATTATAATTATTTTAACATAGGTGCAACAGGTAGTGGTAGTGCAAATATAATTGCTAATGCACTAAGGACTGCTAAAAACAATGGTTGGAATACCCCGCAAAAATCACTTACTGGTGGAGCAGCATTTATTAAAAATGACTATATTAACTATGGACAAAATACAATTTATTTCCAAAAGTTTAATACAATAAATACAAATGCTTATTGGCATCAATATCAACAAAATGTTAGAGTGTGTCCAGGTGAGAGTTATTCAACATTTAGTGCTTATAAAAACATTGGTGTAATTGATACTGCAATAAAGTTTGTCGTTCCAATATATAGCAATTTACCAGCATCAACAACTCTTGCTATAACTGCTGATAGTAATAATACACTTAAATCGTTAGCTGTTAGTAATTGTTCATTAAATCCATCATTTAATTCAGGTACTGTAACATATCAATGTAGTGTTCCTAATTCAGTATCTTCAGTTAATGTAACTGCTTCAGCAGCATCAGCTCAAGCTACTGTTAGTGGTACTGGAACTAAGACGCTTAAAGAAGGCGACAATAATATCAGTGTTACTGTAACTGCAGCTAATGGTGATGTTAAGACATATCAAGTAAAAGTTACTAAGGCAGCTGCAAGTGCAGCTAATCCAGATGATGTTGTTAGTAAAGCTGGATTAAATAATAGTGGCGGTTATGTAACAGGAATTAAATATCAAAGAAGTACAACTAACTTTGTTAACGATTTAAAAGCAACTTATGCTTTAGCTTCAGTTGAATATACTAAGAATTCAAATAATACTGGAGATATAGTTTCAACTGGTGATACATTCAAAGTAACACTTAATGGAGTAACTAAAACATATACAGTTGTTATTAAGGGCGATGTTTCCGGAGATGGCCAAGTAACATCAGTTGATTATACAAGAATAAAAGCATTCTTCTTAGGAAGATATAGTCTAACAGGAGTTAATGCCAAGGCTGCTGATGTAAGTGGTGATGGGCAAGTAACATCAGTTGATTATACGAGAATAAAAGCATTTTTCCTAGGTAGATATACCATTGTTCAATAATAGGAGGTTTTATGAAAAAAGGATTATTAATTAGTTTACTGGCATTAATCGTTCCAATAGGAGTTAATGCAGGTAGTGCAAGTATTGGTTGTTCTGGTGGAGGCACTGTTACTCAAGGTAACACTTTCTCTGTAACTTTTACGGGCGATTATTCTGGAAATTATAAACAAGATTCCAACTTTAGACATACGGGATTATACT
>CAYOUK010000017.1:9799-15142 GCA_964407175.1 uncultured Muribaculaceae bacterium | reverse complement strand
ATTTTAAAGGCTGCTGGATTGAAGTCACTTGGTTCTTTTGGAAAGAAAGTTGGAATGGGAGCATTTGGTATAGGGGCAACTGCCTTTGGAGCGGTTAGCAACTTCTCAAAGAATATGGCTAACACAAATGGAAACCTTGGCAAAAAACTTCTTAGTGGTACTGCCGGTGCAGCCTCTTCAATTAGACGTAATGTATGGGGAATGAGAAATGCAAAAAGCTTTAAGGATATTAGAGAATCTACTAAAGCATCATCTAAAGCTGTTCAAGATAAAAGAATTGCTAGATCATCATACAGAAATAATCATGGTGGTACATTAGGAGGAGTTGTTCAAGGACGAATACAAGATGCTAAAAGATCTGGAGCAAACTTCCTTAGTGATAATTTTGGATATAGGGACTCTTTCTTAAAAAAGCAAGCTAAAGAAGAAGCACTTAAGCATCATGATAACATTTATAAGGATAAAATTGAATCTGTCTGGAAAAATGATAGTATGTGGTCAGAATATGATGCAATTAGTAAAAAAATCAAAAACGGAGATACAGTTTTTCATAAAAATGCCAATGGCGAGGATGTTGCTTGGACAATGGATGAACTAAATAGATTAAAGAACCAAAGAAAACTTGATTTGATATCTAATCCTGTGAATCAGAATAAAATTAGAGAAGGTCTTGCTGAACTTCGTGCAGATTCCGCAACTCATGGCGGAACAGATGGTATTATGGATGCAAGTGTATATTCACCAGGCGGAGAGTTTGATGGAACTAAAGATATTAATAATGAATTTATTAATAAATTAGAAGCTGCCCTAGGAAAAATAGATACTGATGATTATCTTGGAAATGTTAAAGCAATCATTGATAGTAAATTAGAGGATTATACTAATCTAGTTGAACAAAACGGAAGTGTTGAAATTAATGGAAAAACATATTCCAAAAATGAATTCTATAGTAACTTCAAAGAAATTGGCGATCAACTAGAAGCTGAACAAGCGGGATTTGTTAAAACTTTAGAAGATCCTAATAATAAAACTCTTAAGAGTGAACTTTACACATTAGCAACCGATAAAGAATATCAAAATCAAAAATTCACTATTGGTCAAAATAAGAAAACAAGAGAAGCAATAGCTGCGCAACAAAAGAAAGAATCAACTTCAGAAACTGATAAACAAAAATAAACCTAAGAAAGGGGTTATAATATGGATGGACAGTATTTAATACCTGCGAATTCGAAGAAGAGTGAATTGATACTTGGTCTGTTTACAAAAGTAGATTTAATACTTTTGCTATCAGGGCTTGGACTCACAACTATACTAGTTATTTCACTTCAGGGTGAATTAAATAGTCTTGGTGCAATACTTGGGGTACTAGCGCCTGCACTAGTTGCGATATTTTTGGTATTTCCAATACCAAATTATCACAATGTTATGCAAGTAATAATAAATATGTATTCGTTCTTCTTTATAAGACAAAGAGTATATAGATGGAGAGGTTGGTGTTTTAGAAATGAAAGGAAGTAAACCGTCAGAAGATTGGGTTCCAATTAAATCAATTAATAATGGTATTATTACACTTGATAATGGATACCTAGTTTCAGGAGTTAAAATCGATGCGAAGAATATCTTTATTTTAGATCAAGGATCTAGAAATAATGTTATTGCATCGCTTAGAACATTTTATAATAATATAGATTATGAATTCTGGCTTATATGCGCTGGTAGACCAGTTGATATAAATGTTTATCTTGCTAATCTACAAGTTCAATATAACAACACAAATGATCCAGCTATTAGAAAAGTATTGATACAAGATATTAATAAAGCTAACTTATTCATGACTACACAAGTAAATGCTGTTGATACTGAGTATTTCATATTATTTAAAGATAGAAGAGCAGATGTTATTCAAAAGAGAATACAGAATTTAATTGCTGGTCTTGCTAATGCTACTATGAATGGTAAACAAGTATCAAATGATGATCTTAGAATGCTAATTAATAACTTCTTTAATGGAGCAGAAGATTTTAGCTTTAGAACGGTAGGTGTAGCATGAATCTAAAGAGTGAACTTGCCCCTAAGGGAATAGAATTTAGTCCAACTACATTTAGATTAGGAGAGCTATATTGCACAATTCTAACTGTAATTAGTTATCCTAAATGGATTAATATTGGATACTTATCAGATATAACTAGTATACCTGGTGTTAAAATAGCTATTAAACATTTACCAATTGATTTTGCTCTAATGCGTAAAATGATTGATAAAGAAATCGCTGATATGAGAGATAGATTTCAAAAGGAAACAGATAATACTTTAAGAGAAAAAATAAGACAAGATTATGAATCTCTTGAAGGTTTTGTACAGCAACTTGCGGCATCTAACTCAAGAATATTTGACTTCCAGATGCATTTTATGATCCAAGCTCGTTCTGAGAATGAACTTGAACAAAGAAGAACGGAAGTTAAAACAATGATGACTGGTATGGAAATGAACTCTATACCACTAATGTTTGAACAAGAAAAAGTACTTAAATCTATGCTTCCAATATTCCCTAAACAGGATGTTGAAGATAGAATTGGTACTCCAATACCATCTGATACTATCGCAGCTATGTATCCATTTATTTTCGATAGTATTAAAGACCCTGGTCTTGCTACACTTCTTGGTGTTGATTTCTCAGGTGGTGTTGTATTATTTAATCAGTTCCTTTATCAAATAAAAAAGGAAAGCAATAGAAATAATGCTAATATGCTTATTCTTGGTCAATCTGGTTCTGGTAAATCTACTGCAGCTAAGTTAATGCTTAGAAGTCATTATAGAAGTAACTATAAAGTTATTGCAATTGACCCTGAAGGGGAACTTGAAGATATGGCTAAGAACTTTAATGGTGACTTTATAGATCTTGGTAAGGGTGGAGAATTTGGTATGATTAATCCACTTGAAATAGTAGTAGATACAGATGACGAAGAAGCAGCTGCTGGTACAAGTTATACAGTACTTACAAGAACTATATCTACATTAAAAGCATTTATGGTTTATTATAGCCCTGATATTGAAGATGATGTATTAACATTATTTAGTGATATAGTACAAGATACATATAAAAGATTTAATATAGATTATAATACTGATTTTACTAAATTAACTAGTAAAGATTATCCAACATTTGATGATGTTTATGCAACAATTCGTGGTAGACTTCTTTCAATGAACGAAAAAACACATGAAAAAGATATCATGGAAAGACTAGAAATAAAAATTAGACCATTTACTAAGGAACTACGATATTACTTTAATGGTCATACTACTATTACTCCTCAAAGTAACTTTGTAGTATTTAATATAAGAGAACTTATGAATAGTGAATCATCGATTAGAAATGCATTATTCTTTAATATATTAAAATATGCATGGAGTATGTGTTTAGATAGAAATATTAATACTGTTCTATCAGTAGATGAAGCACACGTATTACTTGGTGATAGAAATGAACTTGGCGCAGAGTTCCTTGCCCAAATTCAAAGAAGAAGTCGTAAGTATAATTCAGGTACAATTATTATTACACAGCAACCAACAGACTTTGCTGCACCAAATATAATAATGCATGGTAAAGCAATATTCGATAATGCTAGTTACTATTTAGTAATGGGACTAAAGAAACAAGCAGTTGAAGATTTAGGCCAATTAATTGACTTAAATGAAAGTGAAATGGAAGCTGTAAAAAGATATACTCAAGGGGAGGGATTATTTGTCTGTGGAAGCAGACGTATGCAAATTAATGTCGTTTTAACTCCTGAAGAACTTGAGTCATTTGGTTCTGGTGGGGGACTATAATTTTATAAAGTAAGAAGGTGATTTTTGATGAACAATAGTGATAATAGCAATAGGCTTAGCATCAGTGGTGTTTGGAAAAAATTGCCTTTTAAAATTAAATTAATTGTTATTGGTGTTGCAGGAGGATTATTCTTATTCTTTTTAATAATTGCTACATTAGTTTCCATTGAAGATAATGATTTTTTAGAATTTTCTAATAAAGTTATAGAAAAATTATCTTCTGATAATAATGATATTTCAGATTATGATGATGAATTTGAAAGTTTTTATGGTGATGTTTGCTCAGAAGACGATGAAGCGTGTTCTAAGGAAGCCATCAAAGAAACAGAAAAAATAATGAAACAACAAAAAAAGTTTTATAATAAATTCAATGATGTTTCAAAAGGATTATCTTCAAAAGGACAAAACATCTTATTAACAACAGCCTTTTTTGGCTATAACATCAATGGCTTTAGTGAAGATGCTGGTTCATACATCGATACTTCTGAAGAACAAGATGCTGCAATTGATTCTGATGAAGATGCATGGAAAGCAGCAAAAAAGAGTCTAAAAAGCTTATCCAAGAAACTCAAAAAAAATGGTGAAGAAGGGTTTTATGATTATTTAGTGGAAGATGATTATTTAGATGATAAACCAATAGCAACTGGTTATTATGCTTTTTATGCTTCTCATCATGATTTAGATACCAATTATTCTGACTGGGAACCAGAAGACAAACAAGCAGTTAGAAAATATATGGTAGATGATATTCGAAAAATTGTCGAGGAATATGAAGCGAGAAATGGTAATAATAACGCAACAAGCAATAATACCGGAGTTGCTGGACTTGAGTATTTGCAAATGGATTTATGTCCAGATGGACTTGTTTCAGATTATGGAACAGTTGATTTAGATACCTTTGTTGCTTATGCTCTAAAGCAAGAATATGGAGGCATAATTACAAATAGGCCAGAAACAGCTAAGCTTGCAGCTATTGCTATTAGAACATATATATACAATGCTTCAGAACATTGTACTAAATCGTTTGCTAATAGTCAAAGACAAATAACTTATACTAAAGCTAGTCCAGATGACCCAAGTGATGCTGCATATTTTGAAGCTGCTAATGCAACAAGCGGAGCTGTATTTGTAAATGAGAGTAATAATATAGCCGGAGGACAATTTGTCTCTATTCCAATTTCTCAATATAGAGAAGAAACTTCATTAAATGGACAAGCTGCTTGGACTTTTCATATGCAAGGATTAGCTGATGACGATAGAACTAATTATGATTATACAGTTGAACAAGAAAAGATTAGAAGTGTAGCAAGAGAAGTTGGTGGAATTGCTTGGCCAGGAGAAGGGTCAGGACATCACTGGGGTGTTAGTCAATATGCAATAGGTGTAATGGGTGATGAAGGCATGGATTTTAAAACTATGTTTGCTGAAACTTATGGAACTGGTAATGTTCTTAGAATGGTTTCGACCAAGGGTGTTGCTTATGATGGTAATGTTCCTGGTCTTCAGATTATA
>CAYOUK010000017.1:0-9789 GCA_964407175.1 uncultured Muribaculaceae bacterium | reverse complement strand
AACTAGTGAATATGGTCAGTTTATCGCTAGACTTGATTCGGCAGTTCAAAGTGATAATAACCCATATTATGATTTTGGAAATAAATATTATGGTGAATGTGCATGGTATGCCAGATATCGTGCTAAAGAAATTATAGCTACTATGGGATATACAGAAACTGATGCAGTTAGAAATGCTGATTATAATGGTGGAAATGGTGGAGACTATTGTTATAGTGAAGCCTATAAAGATTATAAACATTATTGGAATATAGATGAACCGGGAGCTTTAAAACCAGGTAATCTTATATCATGGGATACAGATAATCCAGGTGGATATGGTCACGTTGCGGTTATTGAAAATGTTCAAGGAGATCAGGTAACTATCTCTGAAGCATGGGCATCAAATAGTGGTCCAGGACATCAAAGTAGATCAACATATAATAAATCTGGCCTTGCTACTAAAGGCGGAAATAGTTATTATAATTACTTACATTGTACAATAGATTTATCAGAAGTAGATAATGGTGCATCTTATAAATCAAGGAGATAAATATGAAAAAAACTATTACATTACTAGTATTAATTATATCTTGTATTTGTTTAAGTGGTTGCACGGTTAAATATGATTTGGATTTTAATAAAGATAAGATAACAGAAAGTATTAATATTGAAGATAGTGATATCGATAATATAGAAAGATGCAGAGAAATATCTACATATTATTATCCATCAATTCCAAATCCAAATAAACCAAATGACGATTTAACACAGAAATTAGAGGGTGAAAAGTATTATGAAAACAATCACGATGTTAGTGATAGTATATGTTCCCTAAATTATAAATATGACTTTAATATTAATAATTATAGAAATTCATATGCTCCTAACTACAGTGCAAAATACTTTAATTTCTTACGAGATAATGACTTTTATACATTATCAACTGGTGAAAAATTCTATATTTTTGATGAATATCCAGAATTAGATACAATCGAAGTACATATTAGTTCTAATCATAAAGTTAGAAGTAATAATGCTGATAGAGTAGAAGGATATAATTACTACTGGACAATTAATAGAGATAATCCAAAACATATACAAATTACTTTTTATAGAAATAAGTTTATAGGCAATTATAAAGGGGAATTACAAAGAAAAATAATGCTTATAGGAGCTATACTTTTAGGTGTTGGAATTATAGTTTTAATATACTATCGTAAGTATAAGAAAACTATGAAAATATAGATTTTGATTTAAGTAGCATATTTTAAATATTTGTTATATAATAAAACTACTGGAAAAGGGTGAACTCTCTATGAAATTAAAAATTAAAGTTAAAGAAGACGACTTTATTCTTTTTATAGGCGTTTGTGTGGTACTATTTTTAATATGTTTAATTATTGCAGCGAATTTCATATCATTTGGTGCAACTGAGCAATTCGTTGGTTTAAATATATTTAAAAATTTTAGCTTAGCTACACTAGGATTAACTATTTTATTATTTATTATATCTTTAGTAGTTATTTTTTCTAGTGTATCTAGTACAATATTTGACTTTGATAAAGGATTTGGCTTTTCTCTTGGTGAAAAAGAAGAAAAAGGTTATAACAAATTTATGACTGAAAGAGAAATGAAAAATGCTTTTATGATAAGAAAAGTACCATTAAAAGCAGAGCATGCCGAGCATGCTGGTATGGTATTTATAAATGATGGTAAAAACATGTGGGTTGATGATGGAGAGTATCATACCCTTATTATAGGACAATCTGGTTCAGGTAAAACAACTGCACTTGTTACACCTCTTGTTAAAAGTTTAATGAAACATGATGAAAGCATGATTATCACTGACTTAAAAGGTGAAATTTATAGAGATCAAGCGGCAGAATTAAAAGAACGTGGTTATAACATTATAGTTATAAATCTTCGTGATCCAGGCGAAGGTAATGCTTGGAATCCGCTTACGATTCCATACAGAATGTATAAACAAGGAAAAACTGATAAAGCCAAAGAGTTGCTTGAAGATATTTCTACTAATATTATTCCAATTGAGAATAAAGAAGATCCTTTCTGGGAAACTGCAGCATCAAGTTATTTCTCTGGACTTGCTTTATCACTATTTAAACATGCCACTGAAAACGAAGTGAATATTACATCTATTAGTAATATGGTTTCAGATGGTGAAGCTAAAATGGGTAGAGAGACTTATGCTCAAAAGTTTTTTGCAATAGATGGAGTAGATTCAGATACTTATGAATATGCAAAGAGTACTATTACTGCGCCAGTAGACACTAGAAATAGTATTTTATCTATATTCTTAAGTAAGATAAGACAATTCTCAACTCGTGATGAACTATCAGAGATGCTTTCATATAGTGATTTTAATATGGAAAATATTGGAAAAGAAAAAACTGCGCTTTTCTTAATAGTTCACGATGAAAAGAAAACTTATCATCCACTTGCTACTATTTTAATTAAACAATTATATGAAGTACTCGTTGATGTAGCGCATCATAATTCAAATGGAGAATTAAAATATAGAACAAATTTTATACTTGATGAGTTTGCTAATATGCCACCTCTTAAAGACGTAGATGCCATGGTTTCAGCGGCTAGATCAAGAAAAATGAGATTTACATTTATCATTCAGAACTTTTCTCAGTTAGATGATGTATATGGCGAGAAGAAAGCTGAAACAATACGTAGTAACTGTGGTAATATGGTATATCTATTAACAAACGAGTTAAAAGCATTAGAAGAAATAAGTAAACTAGTTGGTGAATCTAAATCTAAAGATGATGAAAAAACTGTATCAACACCACTAGTTAGTGTTACTGACCTTCAGAAGATGAAGATGAATGAAATAGTTTTGATTCGTATGCGTCAAAAACCATTTAGGACGGTTTTAAAAGCGGACTACGAGCTTGATTATGGCAAGGAATATCCAAAGACTTTTCCTACTGAAAGAGAAAAGTATCCTGTTAAACATTTTAAGCTTAAAGAGTATGTCGATCAAAATCAAAGAAAACAAACAGTTGATGATATAAATGTCGCTAGAAAAGCCATTCCAAACGAAGATGAAAGAATTCCTAGGGCTAATAGAAATTATGACTTCAATAATCCTTTTGGTGGAGCACCATTTGAACAAAAGAATAATTCTGTTGATATAGATAAGATTCTTAAAGAAATCGATGCCGAACTTGCTAGACTTGATGAAGAAGAAAAGAAAGAAAAAGAAGCAAAAGAAAAGGCAGAAGGAAAGATTTCTAATGATATTAAAATGGAGGCACCAGCTGAAAAACAGATGGAAAAACCTAAGGAAGAACCTAAAGAAGAGCCTCCAAAATCAAAAGAAGAAGTTCAAAAAGAAGAGGAAGAAAAATCATTATTTGACAACTTATTTGGTAAAAAAGAAGAAAAAGCTATTACACCAGTTGAATTAAATGATGAAGTAAAAATAGAACCAGAAAAGGAACCTCAACAACCAATAGATTTTTATGCTGTTAGAGGAGATACTATTAAAGAAGAAATTCAGAAAAAATACGAAGATAAAGCTAAAACAGAGATGTTCACTATACCTGAAGAGATCAAAAAAGAAGTATCCAAAGAAGAAAAGGTACCAGTTGATACATCTAGTGTGGTTGTTGGTAATAATGTAGTAACTGACGATCAATATTTTGACGATTTCTTTGGAGATGAATAAGAACCATTTTTTTGGTTCTTTTTTTGGAAAAAATGTCTTTCTCTCGCTTGTTTTTTTATGCCCAATATGGTATCATTTATGTATATATAGTAAAGGGGTAGCAACTGGATGAAGATATATCTTTTTCTTGCAGATAAATTAGTTAGCTTTTCTTTGCCGAGCGATGTTTCCGGTAGTTTTAGCTTTGATGAAAATCTAAACGAAGAAGATAAACTTATCAATGTTGAAGCAAGAGAAGGCGCATGGGTTTTATATAGTACTGAAGCAGTACAAATTAAATCTGGCGGTGGTCTTGCTAGTAGTGCTCCTATTAAAACAAACAGTTTTTATGTATTAACAAGAAATGGAAAAGACTATGTAATATATGTAAGTGATATTACTTCCAATCAAGTTGCACTATTCTCATTTAATGAATCAATTAACTTAAATATTGGTAATGGTAATGGTGCTAATGTTGTATATAATTGCCCATATTTAGCAAATGCTAATGTTACTATTCGTTTTAATGGTGGAAGTCTTGTTTTAGATAATCCAAATAATACAAAAGTATATGTAAATAATATTGCTTTAAGAAGCAATACTTATAATATAGGTGTTGGTAATCAAATAAATATATTTGGTTTATCATTTATGTTCTTAAATGGAATAATAGTATTATGTTATGCTAAAAATTCTCTTACTGTTGATGCAAATACTAATCTGTCGATTTTTAATCTAACAAGTGGAGAAAATCCAGAAGAAATCGCTGTTAAAGATAGAGATTTATATGAAGCAGATAGTTACTTTTCTAAATCTCCTCGTATAAGAAGAGTTATAGAAATGAAAAAGTTCAATTTAACAGAACCACCTAGAGATCAAGCTAGTGAAGAAATGCCTATACTTATGCAAATTGGTCCAAGACTTTTAATGGGAATGACTTCATTTATAAGTTTTGGTAGTGCTATCGCAGGCATAATAAATGGAACAAGGACTCTTGCTCAATCATGGTATAGTTTACTAATTGGATTTAGTATGCTTGCATCTATGTTTATATGGCCGAATGTAACAAAAAAATATATGAAAAGACGTCGTGCTAAAAAGATGAAAGAAATAAGAGAAAAGTACGATATATATCTAAAAGAAAAAGAAAAAGAATTAGAAGAAGAAACAAAACATCAAAAAGAAATACTTATTGAAAATCTAGTTACTCTTGATGAATGTCTTACAATGATCAAGAATAAACAATTCCCATTCTGGAATAGAAGAACAGATCAAAGTGATTTCTTGGCAGTTAGAATTGGTATGGGTAATCCACCTCTAGCAGTTGAGATAAACGATCCTGAAAAAGGATTCACTATTGATGAAAGTGATCTTCAAAGACAAGTTAATGACCTTAAAAAGAAATATAAATTTATTAATAATGCTCCTGTATCATATTCGTTCTATAAAAATATGGTAACAGCAATCATGGGTGAGAAATCTAAATGTAATACCTTTGTTAATAATGTAATATTACAACTTATCTCATTCTATAGTTATGAAGATTTAAAAATAGTTGTATTCACAGATGAAACAAATGAAATGGTTTGGGATTATGTAAAATATCTAAATCACAACTTCTCAAATGAAAGAGATTTTAGATTCTTCTCATCAACAGAGGAAACATCTAAAACTTTACTAAATTATTTAGAGACAGAATTTAATAGAAGATTATCTAATGGGGCAAGAGAAGAAGCTGATGGCCCATATACACCATATTACTTAATTATAATAGATAATTATACTAGAATAAGAAAGTATGACTTTATAAGAAATTTAACTGAATGTAAAGGCAATATGGGTATGAGTGTAATCTTAATTGAAAATAGATTATCTAAGTTACCTAGTAAGTGTAATAACTTTATAAGTATTGGTGAAAGAACAAGTGGTGTTCTTCAAAATGCTTATGAAAGACAACAACAATTAACGTTCTATACTGAACTTAAACAAAACGTTAATATGATGGAAATAACAAAGATTGTTTCTAATATACCAATCGAATTTGAAACCGCTGGTGGAAACGCTAAACTTCCGGAAATGATATCTTTCTTAGAGATGGAAAAAGTTGGTAAAGTAGAACAATTAAACATCATGAATAGATGGAGAATGAATGACTCAACACAAACTCTAAAAGCAGAAGTTGGTGTTAATCCGCAAGGGGATTTAATCTATCTAGATTTACATGAAAAAGCTCACGGACCACACGGACTTATCGCCGGTACTACTGGTTCTGGTAAATCAGAATTTATAATTACATATATACTTTCAATGTGTATTAATTATAGTCCAAATGATGTGTCATTTATCCTTATCGACTATAAGGGTGGTGGCTTAGCATTTGCATTTGAAAATAGAACTGCTAAGAAAGTGTTACCACATCTAGCAGGTACAATAACAAACCTTGATAAAGCTGAAATGGATAGAACACTTGTATCTATTGACTCAGAACTTCATAGAAGACAAAAAATGTTTAATGAAGCAAGAGATATCTTAGGTGAAAGTACAATGGATATTTATAAATATCAAAGATTCTATCACGAAGGAAGATTAAAAGATCCAATACCTCATTTATTTATAGTTTGTGATGAGTTCGCTGAATTAAAGGTTCAACAACCAGAATTCATGGATTCACTTATAAGTACTGCTCGTATTGGTCGTTCACTTGGTGTTCACTTAATTCTTGCAACTCAGAAGCCAACGGGTGTTGTAACAGACCAAATTTGGTCTAATACTAGATTTAGAGTCTGCTTGAAAGTTCAAGACGCTAGTGATAGTAAAGAAATGCTTAAAAACTCTGATGCTGCAGCGATTAAAGAAACTGGTAGATTCTATTTACAAGTAGGTTATGATGAACTTTATGTACTTGGACAATCAGCTTGGACAGGCGCTAAATACTTCCCATCAGATAAAATAGTTAAAACTGTTGATAAGAGTATTAACTTCTTAAATGATTGTGGACAGTTTATTAAAAGTATTCAAGCTTCTAATGGAGAAAGAAAAGGGGAAGCTAAGGGAGAACAAATCTCAGGTGTACTTGATTCAATTATTGAAGTATCAAATGAAGCTGGAATTAAATCTAGAAAACTATGGCTTGAAAATATTCCACCAGTTATTCTAGAGGAAGAAGTAGAAAAAGAATATGATTTTAAACCAACAGAGTTTAATGTTGAAGCTATAATAGGTAAATATGATGCTCCAGAAAAACAAGAACAAGGTCTTGTTAAGTATAACTACCTAGAGCAAGGAAATACTATTGTATATGGTACAAGCTCTTCTGAAAGAGAATTATTCCTAAATGCTATTTTATATTCAACAACAAAGAACTATTCACCACAGGAAGTTAACTTCTATATGATAGATTATGGTTCTGAAGCTTTAAGGGTATATCAAAATGCTTTACACTTCGGTGGTATGGTATTTATGTCAGATACTGAAAAATTTAATAATATGATTAAATTTATCGGTGATGAAATAAGAAGTAGGAAAAAGTTATTCTCTTCTTATGGTGGTAGTTATCAAAACTATATAAAACTATCAGGAGAAAAGATGCCACTTATGGTTGTTATATTAAATAACTATGATGCAATAAGTGAAAATGTTCAAGATGCATATGATATATTCCCTAACTTAACTAGAGACTCTGAACGAAGCGGAATTATATTCATTGTCACTGGTAACGGTGTAAGTTCTGTTCGTGGTAAGATGGCAACAAACTTTAAAAACATCTATTCATATAAACTTAAGGATGACATGGATTATAGATCTATATTTGATACTAAGTCTAAAACTGTTCCAAGAGACATATATGGACGAGGCGTATTAAATAATGGTGATTTACATGAATTCCAAACAGTAAGTATTATTGAAAATACCGATAAATTACCAGATTACTTAATGGGATATGTTGATAGTCTAAAAGAGAAGTGGAAGGGCACTATGTCTAAGAAGATGCCAGAACTTCCTGATGTTGTATCACTTAACTTTATTAAGAATTATATTAGAGATATTGATTCTATTCCAGTTGGAGTTAATAAAGAAAACTTAGAGATATATAATTATCCGTTTACAAGTCTTGTTGGTACAATTGTTAGTGCAAACAAGATAGAGTTTGCAAAAAGCTTTATGAAAAGTTTATGTATTGCATTCAGATTTGTTAAAAATAGTAATTTAATAATATTTGATCCTGGAAAGGGACTAGACTTAAATAAAAAGATATTTAGTAATTACTATATAGATATAAACGAAAAGCTAGTTAGAGATATGACTGCTTATATCAATGATTTAAGATCTAAAAAGTCAAATCAAAATGGTGTAATTGTTATATATGATTTTTCTAGGTTTATGAAAGATGTAAGTTATGAAGCGATGAGCGGATTAATAGACGCTATTAAGAATTATGAAAAGATTCCTATAGTAATATGTGATACTGCTAAGAAGTTGAAGATGTATAATTTTGAAGTTTGGTTTAATACTACATTTAGTTTATCTGATGGTATTTGGATAGGAAATGGTGTTAGTGAACAGGGATTCTTTAAATTCTCTAACTTCTCAAGAGAGTTGACACTTAAAGTTGATAAAGACGTTGGATATATAGTATCGGATTCATATGTAAGCCCAGTTAAGTTTATTAACTTTGTAACAAAAGAAGGTGGAACAAATGGAAAACAAGATACTAATTAAATTAATAATTCCAGAACTAGATACAAGCTTCGATATATTTATTCCCGTTAATGAACTAATATGGAAAGTAAAAGCATTAGCGCTTAAGTCTATTTCAGATTTAACGGGAGTAAATCTTGGCAATGCAGTAGATTATGCTTTTATTAATAAAGATAGTTCAAAAATATATGGTAATAATGAAATAATTATTGATACTGATATTAGAAATTCATCAGAAATAATATTGTTACATATAAAATAGTAAAACTTGTGTAAAATATAATGAATTTTAAAAATATGCATGATAAAATTGAATTATGAATGGTAGCCGACCATTTTACGAAGGAGGAATGAAAGAAATGGGCATGAAATTAGATATTCAAACATTTGGTGATTATACTTATGTACCAGAACAAGCAACTGCTTTATCTGGAATAATTTCTACACAAGTACAAAATATAGTCACAAATTTTGAAGAAATGGTTAATAGTATTACAGATCTAACTAATGAATGGTATGGTAGTCAAGCTATGAGTATTGGTCAAGCCTTTGTTGATGTATTTAACAAAGAACAAGCTGATATTATTGCTTATATTACTAGTGTTCCTGCATGGGCTGGAAGTGTAGTACAAAACGTAGCAAGTTTATTTGGTGGAGGCGAAGGCGTTAAGTTTGAAAACGGCGTTGTTGAAGTTACTCCATGTACTGCTACATTCCAAGCAGCCGGACCTGGTGGAAAAGTTGGTTTAACTACTGCTGAAGCTGCATCTAGATTCCAAACTAGATTCCAAGCAGCTGCTGATGGTGTTAGCGCAGCTCTTAAAGCAATACTTGAAGGATTTGTAAACAATCCTTATGCTGCAATGCCACAACCAATGCAAGCAGCTACTAATACTGTAACTGCAGCAAATGCTAAAGCTTCTAATGCTATTAGTGCAATTCAAGTAAGCTTAGCATCAATTATCGGTGCTCTAACTTCTGAAGCAGAAGCTCTAAACAGAGCAGCTGTTGAAGCAGCACAAAGCATGAATGAATAATTAATAGGAAAAATATTATTTTTCCTAACTAAGTGGAAATTATCTTAGGGTAATTTCCATTTATTTAAGAGAAATAGGTGATTTTAATGCAAGTGAATATTACTACTTTAAAAGAGAATGTAATTAAATTTGATAATAATATTAAATCATTTGAAGAGACAAGTTTTAACATGTATCAAAATATTGAAGAAATGCGTGCCTTATGGAGAACAAATAAAACTGATTCTTTATTTGCTTTCTTTGAAGAAGAAAGAGCATTTACTAAGTTTTTGGCATCTAATTTAAAAAGACTTAAAAATACATATCAATTTATAATTGATTCACTAGATCAATATGGCAAAAAAATAGATGTTGATTTAGACTTAATTAAAGATAGAAAATATGGTAGGGTTA
>CAYOUK010000016.1:0-15880 GCA_964407175.1 uncultured Muribaculaceae bacterium | reverse complement strand
TAATAACTCTTCTATATAAATCATTTAAATCAGATGTAGCAAATCTACCACCATCAAGTTGAATCATAGGTCTAAGTTCTGGTGGAAGTACTGGAATAACATCAAGTACCATCCATTCAGGCTTATTACCAGATTCCATAAAAGCTACTAGACATTCAAGTCTTTTACCAAGTCTAACTTTCTTTTGACCTGTAGCTCCTTCAAGTTCTCTTCTAATTTCATCTATTTCTTTTTCTACATCAACTTGTTTAAGTAGTTCTTTAATAGCTTCAGCACCCATGCCTACAGTAAATGAATTACCATATTTTTCATAGTATGCTCTATATTCTTTATCAGATAAAGTTTGTTTTTTCTCAAGTGGTGCAGTTCCAGGATCGATTACAACGTAACTAACGAAGTAAATTACTTCTTCAAGTTCTCTTGGACTCATATCTAGAACTAATCCCATTTTAGATGGAACACCTTTAAAGAACCAGATGTGTGAACATGGAGAAGCAAGCTCGATATGTCCCATACGTTCACGACGTACTTTTGCGCGAGTTACTTCTACCCCACATCTATCACAAACTACGTTTTTATATCTTAATCTTTTATATTTACCACAAGCACATTCATAATCTTTTTGTGGTCCGAATATCTTTTCACAGAATAATCCGTCTCTTTCTGGTCTTAAAGTACGATAATTAATTGTTTCAGGTTTTTTTACTTCTCCATAAGACCAACTTCTAATTTTTTCAGGACTTGCAATGGAAATTCTAATGCCTTTAAATGAATTAATATCTAACATTATTCTTCACCATCCATTTCCTTTAAATTTTCTATTATATCTTCTTCACTTTCAAAATCTTCTTCTAGCTCCTCTTCACCCTCGATAATTTCTTCGTCTTCTTCTAGAAGCTCATCTTCTTCTACTTCTTCGACTTCTGCTTCGTTTTTGCCTGCTTTTTTAGCAAGTTTTTGTTCGTTTACAGAATTCATCATTTCAAGAGTTTTAGAATCTATTTCATCAATTGAAACTAAAGTTTCTTCTTTATCTTCTTCATCTTCGAGATCTTTAAGTTCGTGTCTTACATCTTCATTATCAATAAACTCGATATCAAGTCCTAAAGCTTGGAACTCTTTAATAAGTACTCTAAATGATTCTGGCATACCTGCAGTTGTAATGTTGTTACCTTTAACAAGTGCTTCATATACTTTAACACGTCCAGTAACATCATCAGATTTAACTGTTAGCATTTCTTGA
The DNA here is from genome assembly GCA_964407175.1 of uncultured Muribaculaceae bacterium. Lineage (GTDB taxonomy): Bacteria > Bacillota_I > Bacilli_A > RF39 > UBA660 > RUG11867. Next base: position 14,637 of record CAYOUK010000016.1, on the reverse strand, counting down.
AGAACATGTGCAGCACCATAAGCATATAGTGCCCAAACTTCCATCTCACCAAATCTCTGTCCACCAAATTGTGCTTTACCACCAAGTGGTTCTTGAGTAACAAGTGAGTAAGGACCAGTTGAACGAGCATGTAACTTATCATCAACCATGTGATGAAGTTTTAACATGTACATAACACCAACTGATATTTTATTATCAAATGGTTCACCAGTACGACCATTAATAAGTGTTACTTTACCATCTTCGCTCATACCAGCTTTTTTCATCATTTCTTCTATTTCAGGAACTGTAGCTCCATCAAATACTGGAGTTGCAGTAAATATACCTAAGTTCTTAGCAGCCATACCAAGATGTAGTTCTAGAAGCTGTCCAAGGTTCATACGAGATGGTACACCCATTGGGTTAAGCATAATATCTACTTGTCTTCCATCTGGTAAGTAAGGCATATCTTCTTCAGGGACAACAAGTGATACAACACCCTTATTTCCGTGACGACCACTCATCTTATCACCGACTTGTATCTTACGTTTTTGAGCAATGTATACTCTAATAATCTTAGATACACCAGCGCCTAGTTCATCACTATTTTCTTTAGTATATATTTTAATATCATGTACAATACCATAAGTTCCATGAGGTACACGAAGTGAAGTATCTCTAACTTCTCTTGTTTTCTCACCAAATATAGCATGTAATAGTTTTTCTTCACTAGTTAGTTCTTGTACACCTTTTGGTGTTACTTTACCAACTAGAATATCGTTTTCTTTTACTTCAGTACCGATTTTAATAATACCATCTTTATCAAGGTTCTTACGAGATTCTTCACTGATATTTGGAATATCACGAGTAATTTCTTCAGGGCCTAGTTTTGTATCACGGCACTCTATTTCATAATGTTGTAAATGTATTGAAGTAAATGCATCATCTTTTACTAATCTTTCATTTAAGATAATGGCATCTTCATAGTTATAACCATCAAATGTCATGAAAGCTACAACCATATTTTTACCAAGAGCAAGTTCACCTTTATCCATTGCAGGACCATCAGCGATAACTTCTCCACGTTTAACTTTATCTCCAATTTTAACTATAGGTGTTTGATTAATACAAGTTTCATCATTTGATCTTGCAAATTCAACAAGAGTATATTCATCTTGTCCACCTTTAGTTTTTACTACTATTCTCTTACTGTCAGCATATTCAACAACACCATCTGCTTTTGCAACAATTGCAGAACCAGAATATTTAGCTACTGCAGCTTCAACACCAGTTCCAACAAATGGTGCTTCTGGTACAAGTAGTGGCACTGCTTGTCTTTGCATGTTTGATGCCATAAGAGCTCTTCTACCATCGTCATGATCAAGAAATGGTACTAAGCTTGTTGTAATTGATACTATTTGACTAGGAGCAACGTCCATAAAATTAACTTTATCAGTAGAAACAATAATATTTTCACCGTTATATCTAACGATTGTTTCTTTACCTTCAAGTTCGTTCTTATCATTAACTGGTACAGTTGCTTGAGTAATATAGTAATCTGATTCTTCATCAGCAGTCATATATATAACTTCATCAGTTAATTTTTTATTAACTACTTTTCTATATGGAGTCATTATGAAACCATATTCATTTATTTTAGCGTAACCAGAAAGGGAAGCAATAAGTCCGATGTTGGCTCCTTCAGGTGATTCTACAGGACAAATTCTACCATAGTGAGATGGATTAACATCTCTAACTTCGAAACTTGCTCTGTCGCGAGATAGACCACCAGGTCCAAGCGAACTAAGTCTACGTTTATCAGTTAACTCTGCAATAGGATTAACTTGATCCATAAATTTAGATAATTGTGATGAACCAAAGAATTCCTTTAGTGCAGCAGTAACGGGTCTAATATTAATTAAACTCTTTGGAGTAACGTTTTCTAAATCTTGAGTAGTCATTCTTTCTCTGATTACTCTTTCCATACGAGTCATACCAACTCTAAATTGATTTTCAACTAGTTCTCCAACTTGTCTAACACGTCTATTACCTAAATGATCGATTTCGTCAGTATTACCAATACCAGCGATTAGATTTAAGTAATATGATACAGAACCATATACGTCTGATATAGTTAGACGTTTTTCATCGATTCTTTGATCATTACCAATTACTTTAACAACCTTTTTATCATCATTTTTATCGTAAACTAATACTTCTGTAATAACATCGTATTTATCTAGTTCATCGTTAATTTTTACTTTTTTCTGTCCATATCCTTTTTCAAAAAGTGGAACAAGCTCATTTTGGATTTCTTTAGTAATAACAGTTCCTTTTTTAACTATTACTTTATTTCCATCTTTAATATCTTGAGCTATTTTAATACCAATTAATCTATCTAATACATTAAGTTTCTTATTATATTTATATCTACCTACTTTAGCTAAGTTATAACGGAACTTATCAAAGAATTGTGTAACTAATTGGTTTTTAGCACTTTCAAGTGTTGCTGGTTCTCCTGGACGAAGTTTTTCATATATTTCGATAAGTGCTTCATCTGTATTATTAGTTGAATCCTTTTCTAAAGTATTATTAATATATTCGTTTTCTCCAAATAAATTAATAATTTCTTCATTAGATGATAAACCAATTGCACGCAAGAATGTTGTTAATGGAACTTTTCTAGTTCTATCTATTCTTATATATAGTACATCTCTTGCATCTTGTTCAAATTCAAGCCAAGTACCTTTATTTGGTATTACTTGTCCAGATACAACAGGTCTACCATTCTTATCTAGTTCCATAGCAAAGTAAATACTAGGACTACGAACTAATTGACTTTGAATAACTCTTTCTACACCATTAATAATAAATGTTCCTGATTCAGTCATCATAGGCATGTCACCTAAGAATACTTCTTGTTCTTTAACTTCACCAGTTTCATTTAAGAATACTCTAGCATTAACTTTCATTGGTGCACTATAAGTTACTGCTCTTTCTTTAGTTTCTTTAACAGAATATCTAGGACTATCGAAACTGTAATCAATGAACTCAAGCGAAATATTTCCAGTGAAAGATTCTACTGGAAAAAGATCATCAAAAACCTCCTTAATCCCATTTTCTAAGAAATTCTGATAAGATTTCTTTTGTACGTCTAATAGATTTGATAACTCTAAAACGTTCTTTGTTTTTGAGAAAGTAATTCTTTCTCTATGGTCTCCAAATTTTTGCTTTTTGTATGCCACTATTTCATCCCCTAACGTATATTTTCTGGGCAGGATTTTTTAAAATATAAAAAGATATGCCACCAACATAAAATTATACCGGCATATCTTATAAAAGTCAACAAAAAAATATAAAAAGATGCAAAAAACACTCATAAATTTATATTTGAGCTATTTTTTTCCTCTCCACACTCAATATATCACATATATATAATTAATACAAGAAAAAAGTAATTGCTAATTAGCAATTACTCTTCTTACATCTTTAATACCTGGCATATATTTTAAGATTTCTATTTCTTCTTCAACAGCCTTTTTCTTGCTATATGATTCATGTACTATTTTGCCATCTCCTATGTATAAAACAATATGTCCTCCATTGTTACAAATTATTATATCTCCTGGTTTAAGAACATTTTTAGCAAATGAATACTCTTCTCTATTTAGAAAATCAATAGCATCATCTATTTTAGTTCCACACTTTTCCATATCTTCGATAGTATCGCCAACTTCCACATTTTGAGATGCAAATAGTGCTTTAACAAACCCTGGACTATCTGTTCCAACATCAGGATCTAAAGAAGCATTTGGTTTAACTAAATTAGGATCAACATATGGTAAGTTATTAAAAGCACTCATCTTAGCGTTTTTAATAATTTTATCTAGTTTATCTTCGTTGCTACTTGATTCACTAGTATCAATATTATTTATACTACCTTTATTCATACCATATTTTTTATCATAAATCATAATCATATTCTTGGCATCTTCTCTTGAAACATAATCTTTAGCGTGAAGATCATAATCAAGTGGAGCATATATTGCACTTCCAAGAGCCCACGCATATGCTTTTTCGGCATATGCAGACATTTCTTCATATCCTTTATAACTAACAGGACTAACATCACTAGAGGTATCTATTCCTCTATACTTTGCAAACAATTGAAGCATAGCAATTAACTGCTGAGTTGTAATTAGTTTTTCTGGTTTAAAAGTGCCATCACCATAACCAACAATAATACTATTTTCCTGAGCCCAGCATATTGCTTTATAATATTTTTTGTCTTCAAGAACGTCTTTGAATGTGGTTTTAAAACTAGTTTCTGGTTTCTTACACATTATATATAAAATTACTACAACCTCAGCTCTTGTTATTTTTCCTTCAATAAAATTTTCTTTAGTCATAAAAACCTCCTTATTAATATATCTGGGTCATGTAACTAGCTGGAAATGAGTGGAAATATTTATTTTCAAAATCTTTAATAGACATCTTGGTTGCAACCCTTTGTCCATTTTGAGTTGTATAAATAGTATTATCTATTAAATAAACGTTTCCGTTTTCTATTTTTGAAAGCAAACAAACATGTCCATATGGATGTCCATCAGATGCTTGGAAACTCATAACTAAATTATTTAGTTTACCATTATTATTTGCAATTAATCCCTCAAATACACGGCAATTTTGTTCATATCCACTACTAGAAGTTGATGCACTCATTTCATATCCGGCAGTTTTATGCCCAGTACCAGTAGTTACCCTACTTGCAATATATCTTGCTTGATCTTTACCATATGAATGTCTATCATCATCATTTATTAAACCTTGTTTTGCAAGCATATCACATGTTAACTGGCCACAGTATCCAGTATAATCTCCATTTTTCTTATTAGGTATACTATTATATGTATCTTGTATTTCTTTTAATATAGTAGCATCATCTACTTTTTTTACAATGTTTTCACTTGCCCTTTTAATGGTATTTGTTCTTCCACTTCCACCATTATTTAATTCATCATAGTCTTTAAGAGTTTTAGCTAGCATTATTCTACTTATATTACCAGTATAAGAAGATGTATTATATCTTCCATCTGCTAGTTTAGAATAACTATTCATAATAGCATCCAACTGATTTGCACTAACCTTTTCATTTGGTCTAAATGTTCCATCAGTGTAGCCTGAAATAAGACCTACATTTTGAGCCCATGTAACAGCATCATAATACCAAGTATGATTATTTACATCCGTAAATGTATTATTAATACCTGTATATGGTTTACCACTTAAAGCATATAATGTTTGAATAAGTTGCGCCCTAGTAATTAAAGCATCACTTCCAAAATCAGTATTAGTTTGATAATTCATTAGATTTCTTTTAACTACATAATCGATTATTTCACTATTTTCATCTGATTCATTTATTATATCAGTTTGATCGTTAAGAGTAGATGCTTTGTTATTATCAAAATTATTTATAGTATTATCTATATGATCTTTTATTTTTGCTATATTAAAACCATTATGAGAAGCATTATACTCATCATAGTTTTTAAGCGCACTTGCAAATGTATATCTAGTAGCTTTTCTATTTGGGTTAATACTTCCATATTCATCACTATATATTCCGTTTTCAAGTGCCCAAGACATAGAGTTTTTGGCCCAATTACTAACCGATAGATAATCAGTATAATTACTAACATCCCCGCTTGATGTTGGATTATTACCATTATACTGAGCGAATTTATATAGTATAGCAGTCATCTGCTGATTGGTTAGAAACTCATTTGGTTTAAATGTTCCATCTTCGAAACCACCAACAATGCCGTTTTGTTTTGCCCAAAGAACAGCTTTATAATACCAATCAGATGAGTTAACATCATTAAAGTTATTACCATTTTGAACATCAGGACTACCAGCAACTCTATAAAGTGACATGACTGCTTGAGCTCTTGTAAGACACTTTTTTTCACCAAAGTCAGTATCACTTATACCAACCATATATCCTTTATTTTTTACATAACTAATTACATCATCACTTGATGCATTATCTGGAGCTTTTAACTCGATTGTTTCAACTGGTACACCATCATCAGTATATATCAATCTCTGTTTACTATCATTTGCATAGTATGACCCCTCATTAGTTTTAACTATGTCATAATTATTTATATTACTCTCGATATTATATACTTTGTTATCCATATTGATCCTCCGAGTATTATTCCAGTATAAATATACCAAAAAATTAAAGGAAAAACAATTTTTTTAACAAAAAAAGTAAAGATTATTTCTTTACTTTTGTAATTTCTTTTTGTCCACCCATATATGGCCATAGAACTTCTGGGATTTTAATGCTGCCATCTTCTTGATAATTGTTCTCAAGAAGCGCTATTAGCATTCTTGGTGGTGCAACTACTGTATTATTTAATGTATGAGCAAATACTTTATTTCCATCTTCGTCTTTATATCTAATTCCAAGACGTCTTGCTTGAGCATCAGTTAGATTAGAACAAGAACAAACTTCAAAGTATGCTTTTTGTCTTGGACTCCATGCTTCTATATCACAAGATCTATATTTTAAATCAGCAAGATCTCCAGAACAACATTCTAGTTGGTATATCAAGTGATCTAAATAGTTCAACTGAGTAATTCCACATTTTGTCATACCATTCTTCAGATTCTTCTGGTTTACAAATTACAACCATCTCTTGTTTTTCAAACTGATGAATTCTATATACTCCACGCTCTTCAATACCATGAGCACCAACTTCTTTTCTAAAGCATGGGGAATATGAAGTAAGTGTTAAAGGTAATATATTTTCATCTAATATTTGATCTTTAAATTTAGCAATCATTGAGTGCTCTGAAGTTCCAATTAAATATAAGTCGTCCCCTTCAATTTTATACATCATAGCTTCTTTTTCTTCAAAAGACATAACACCATCTACCGCAGAAGATCTAATCATAAATGGCGGAATACAATATGTAAAACCTTTATTAATCATAAAATCTCTGGCATATGCAAGTACACTTGAATGTAGCCTTGCTATATCCCCCATTAGATAGTAAAAACCATTCCCTGAAACCTTACCAGCGGCATCTTTATCAAGACCATTAAAACTTGTCATTATATCTGCATGATAAGGAATTTCATAATCTGGAACTATTGCATCTCCAAATGTTTTTTCTTCGACATTTTTCGAATCATCTTCACCAATTGGCACATCATCAGCAATGATATTAGGTATAGCCATCATTATTTCTTTTATTCTACTTTCAAGTTCTTCTTCCTTGGCTTCTAGATTAGGAATATTCTCCTTAATTCTAGCTACTTCCTCTTTTACTTTTTCGGCTTCTTCTTTTTTGCCTTCGCGCATTAAAGTGCCGATATCTTTACTTAAAGCATTTACTTTACTTCTTTGTTCATCTGCTTCAGTTTTTGTTTTTCTAAATTCGATATCTTTTTCATATACTTCATCTACAAGTGGAAGTTTTTTGTCTTGAAATTTCTTTTTAATATTTTCCTTTACTATGTCCCTATTTTCTCTAATTAGTTTAATGTCTATCATTTTTATCCTCCTAAATAAAAAGCCGCGAAAACTCTCACAAGGAGCGATTATCGCGGTACCATCCTACTTTATAACTTTTTTAATAGTAACGGTATTAAACCGGCAAAGTATTAATTTGCACTCAGGAATAGATTCATAAGTTTTAACTATTAGCTTACACCAACCGCTAACTCTCTATAAGTTAAATATCTTACTATTGTTTCCCTCTTCGTATTAAAGTAATTATAACATATGTTTTATATTTTAAAAACTATTTTTTATTTATTATATATTGATATGAATCATAGCACATATCTTCTAGTGTCTTCTTTGCTTCCCATCCAAGTTCTTTTTTAGCAAGAGATGGATCGGCATAGCAAGCAGCGATATCTCCAGCTCTTCTTTTAGTAATCTCATATGGTACTTTTACATTATTGACCTTTTCAAATGTTTTCACCATTTCAAGTACACTATATCCCGTGCCAGTTCCAAGATTATAAACAAATATACCATTATCTTTATTTGCTTTTTCTAATGCTTTAATATGGCCTATTGCTAAATCTGTTACATGGATATAATCTCTAACTCCTGTACCATCTTTAGTATCATAATCATTACCAAATATATTTAAATGATCAATTTCACCATTTGCTACTCGCATAATAAATGGCATTAGATTATTTGGAATACCTTTTGGATTTTCACCAATCTTATATGATGAATCAGCACCAACTGGATTAAAGTATCTTAAGATTATAACAGATAGATCAGTTTCTGCTTTATAAACATCTTTTAGTATTCTTTCTATCATATGTTTAGTTGCACCATATGGATTAGTTGTTGTAAGTCTTGCAGTTTCCTTAATAGGAAGTTCTTCTGGATCACCATATACACATGCAGAACTAGAAAATATAATCTTCTTTATTTTGTTTTTCTTCATTACTTTTAGAAGAGATATAGTGTTTTCTAAGTTATTCTCATAATACTTAAGTGGTTTTTCTACACTTTCACCAACTGCTTTAAACGCAGCGAAGTGAATAACGGCATCAATATTTTCTTCTTTAAATACTTTATTAAGTGTTCTTTCATTTTTAACATCTAATTTATAAAAATTAAAGTCTTTGCCTGTTATTTCTTTGATAGCATCGATAACATCAATAGATGAATTAGATAAATTATCAACTATTGTAATATCATATCCAGCTTTTAAAAGTTCTACTGCTGTATGACTACCAATATATCCAGCTCCACCAGTTACTAATATTTTCATATTATCTCCTTTTTATTTACTGTCTTTTTTCTTTTTTAATAATCTCTTTTTTTCTTTCTTAGGTTCTTCTTTTGTTTCTTCTTTTTGAGGTAAAGCATCTTTTCTAGAAAGATTTAATCTACCTCTATTATCAAAACCTAAAGCTTTGACAATTATTTCATCGCCAACTGAAACGATATCACTTGGTTTATTAACTCTTTCGTTTGCAAGTTTAGATACGTGAACAAGTCCTTCACAAGATGGCCATAATTCTACAAAGCATCCAAAGTCTTCTACTTTAGTTACTTTACCAGTATAAATAGCTCCTACTTCAACTTCTTTAACTATTTCTTTAATCATATCAGCGGCTTTTTCCATAATATCTCTATCTGAATGATAAATAATTACATGACCTTCATCATCGATTTCAATCTTAACAGCATCTTTATCGTTAACTGTTTTAACATTTGATGATTCTAAGATTATATTAGTAATTGTTTCTCCACCTTTACCAATAACATCTTTAATTCTTTCTGGCTTAATTTCAAATGTCATCATCTTAGGCGCATATTTAGATACTTCTTCTCTTGGTTCTTCAATAACATCTGCCATAACATCTAATATTTCAAATCTAGCTTTCTTAGCTTGTGCTAAAGCTTCTTTTAATATACTTTGAGTTATACCTTTTATTTTAATATCCATTTGAAGCGCAGTGATACCTTCTCTTGTACCAGCAACTTTAAAGTCCATATCACCCATATGATCTTCAAGACCTTGAATATCGGTTAGTATTGCATGCTTTCTTCCTTTAGTTATAAGTCCCATTGCAATACCAGCAACTGGAGCTTTAATTGGAACACCTGCAGCCATAAGTGATAGACAACCAGCACATATAGATGCTTGACTAGATGAACCATTACTTTCAAGTATTTCTGATACTACTCTAACAGTATATGGGAATTCTTCTTCTGATGGCATAACTTGTCTAAGTGCTCTTTCACCAAGTGCACCATGTCCTATTTCTCTTCTTCCAGGTGAACCATATCTTCCTGTTTCTCCAACACAGAAGTTAGGGAAATTATAGTGAAGCATGAATCCTTTTGTATCTTCAAGTCCAAGACCATCTAGGATTTGGTGTTCACCAATAGCGCCTAGTGTAGTTGTTGCAAGTGCTTGTGTTTGACCACGAGTAAACATTGCAGAACCATGAGTTCTTGGAAGAATATCGATTTTAGCATCAAGTGCTCTTATTTCATCTAGTTTTCTTCCATCTGGTCTTACGTGTTTAAGTACTATTAAATCTCTAACTATTGTAGCTTCTAGAGTATCAAGAAGTGATTTAACATCTTTAAGCACATCAACTAAATCTTCTCTTTCAGCATATACTTCAGTAAAGTGTCCAATAGTTTCTGTCTTGATATCTTCGATTTTTTCTTCTCTTTCAAGTTTATCCTTAGTGTTAATTGCTTTTTCTAAGTCGTCATGAGCATATGCTTCAACTGCTTTCTCTAAATCAGGATCAATTTCTTTTAAATCAACTACTATTTTTTCCTTTCCGACTTTTTCTCTAATCTTTTCTTGGAATTCACAAAGTTTTGTTATATATTCTTGACCGATTTCAATAGCCTTTAACATATCTTTTTCAGGAACTTCTTTTGCTCCTGCTTCAATCATACAAATATCAGTCTTAGTACCAGCGACAGTAAGCATTAATTCACATTTTTCTGTATCTTCAACGCCAGGATTAATGACATAATCTTTGCTTATTTTACCAACTCTAACTCCAGCGATAGGTCCATCAAATGGAATATCACTAATTGATAAGGCGATACTTGCACCAAGCATAGCAGTCATTTCTGGACTATTGTCAGGATCAACTGATAATACTGTATTAATAACTTGTACTTCATTTCTGAATCCCTCTGCGAACATAGGTCTAATTGGTCTATCAATTAGTCTTGCAGCAAGTGTTGCTTCATCGGTTGGTCTTCCTTCTCTTTTGATAAATCCACCTGGGATTTTACCAACAGAATATAATCTTTCTTGATATAAAACAGTTAATGGGAAAAAGTCTGCAGTACTAACATTGTTATTCATTACAGCAGCAGATAAAACAACTGTATCACCATATCTAACAAGAGCAGCTCCTCTAGCTTGTGTAGCCATTTCTCCAACTTCAACAACTATTTCTCTTCCATCAAAATTTAATTTAAATTCCTTCTTCATTGTTACCTCTTTCCTAAATAAAAAGACACTAAAAAATTTAAGTGCCCTATTTTCTAATATTAAGTTCTTTAATAAGCTTACGATACTTAACTACGTCTTTTTCTTTTAAGTAATCAAGTAGACTTCTTCTCTTACCTACTTTCATAAGTAGACCTCTTTTAGAATGATAGTCATGCTTATTAACTTTTAAGTGTTCAGTCAAACTATTGATTTCATCAGTTAGAATAGCGATTTGTACTTCTGCAGAACCAGAGTCTTTTTCGTTCTTACCGAATTTTTTAATCAAAGCTTGCTTTCTCTTTGTGTCAATTGCCATAATTTCCTCCTTTATTTATTTTAAACGGTTCTAACTTTGCCTATAAGATGGAGTTCATATAAACAATGTTAAAATCTATATATAGTATATAAAATATTAATATATAAATCAATATTAATATACACTAACTTTTTTCTTTGTTTTATTTACTCTTTCGTATTTAACTACACCATCAACAAGTGCATATAATGTATGATCTTTTCCAAGTCCAACATTTTTACCAGGATATATTTTAGTTCCTCTTTGTCTATATATAATGTTTCCAGCTTTGCACTTTTGTCCATCTGATAGTTTTGCACCAAGTCTTCTACCTGCAGAATCTCTACCGTTTTGTGTAGAACCTTGAGCTTTAACGTGAGCAAATAATTGTATATCTAATTTCATAAAATTCATATTGTTCACTTTCTTTCTACTTTTATATTTTTAGGATAATTATTAGATAATTCTTCTAGTAAACTTACCATATTATCTAATAGTTTTTTTGTAGATGCATCTTTCTTTTGGATTTCGATATTAACTAAACCTTTTTTTACAGTATATTTAATTGCTTTCTCATTAAAGATAAGTATTGCGTTAACAGTGGTAGTTACTATTGAACTAACACTTGAGCATACGATATCTTTGCCTGCTTCATCGAAGTTAGCATGACCTTTAATTGTAATATTTTTAGGTTTAACCGTTACTAATACCATAATTCACCTACTTAGTAATCTTTTTAACTACAAGTTTTGTATAAGGTTGTCTATGACCTTGTTTTTTACGATATTTCTTTTTAGGATTGTACTTAAACACGATTATTTTCTTTTGTTTACCATGTTTTTCAATAGTACATACAACTTTAGCACCTTTAACGTAAGGATTACCAATAGTATCATCTACCATTAGTACTTTATCAAATGTTACATCTTCGCCAACTTCACCAGCGATCTTTTCAGTGTAGATAACATCTCCTTCGCTTGCATGCCATTGTTTTCCACCTGCTACGAATATTGCTTTCATTATTTTTACCTCCCATCTTAAATTTAGGACTCGCCCTTAAGGTGGCTATAAGCTCTTGTACCTGTTTGGTGCGGTTTATAAATAATTACAAACAAAAGTATTTTAGCAAAATAAAAGACACTTGTCAATCACTCTAGTGCCTTTTTTTAGCTTTTACCCAAACATCATTTGTACCCTTAATATCACTTGGTATAACTTCAAAACCTTTTTTAGATAATATGTTCATTTTCTTACTCGATAAAACTCTTGGCTTTTGGAATTTTTCACTAGCATAAACTTTAACATTACCACTTAGTTTCATTGGATCTGGATCTATATTATAGTCTCTTATGTAATATAAAATTTCTCCGTCACTAGATAGACCTTTTTCTAAAGACTGGATTAAGAAATCAAACTTAGTATTATCTATTGAAGAAGGCATATTACCAAGATATATGCGATCATATGCTTTGTCTGTTAAATCCAACTTTTTAATATCTGCATTTAAATAGCTTATTTCCGAAATATTGCTAATTCCTTCTCTTGCTTTTTCGTAATCATCAGCGTTTTGTAAATATTTAGAATTAGGTGTTCCTGATGTAGTAAATAGATTTATAGAAGCATATTCTTCTCTTCTTTTTAATTCGATATATTTTCTCCAAAAAGAAATAGAAGCATAGTCTTCTACATCGCTAAATAAATACTCCATTATTTCTAAACTAAGATACTTTTCTGAATCTGGATTAAACAAAAATTCAAAATACACTTCATATGGTAATTTCTGGATTGCCAATAGTTTAAGTGCTATTAAATAATATTGATATCTATGTATATCAAAAATGGTTATGTCTTTAACTCCGTATATAGTTGAATCAATAAAAAAGTTTCCTGCTCCACCAAGAGTTAAAAGTTTTTTTCATTCAAAACTATCATCTAATATGTCTCCTGTATTATCTGGATTATTGATATACATATGTGGATCTTGTAAATAAAAATCTCTAGATTTGTTTTGACGAAATTTCAACTTCTTTTCTTCTTGCAAATTAACTAAAGTAATAATATCTTTTTCTTCACTAGCTTGTGTAAATCCACTTGCTTTTAAATTTTTGTATCTTTTTTCAGCCCCATTTAAATCACATCCCTGCGGTATTTTATCACAAAAAAAAAGAAAAGCAAATCTTTTTTAAAAATCTATACAGGAACTGCTACGAGTCTTAATTTGCTTATCCAAGTTTTGTTCTGAGCATTAGCAAGTGTTGCTTCACTAGTAACCCAAGCATATAAATTATATGACTTAGTTTGGCCAGCATTTATTACAACGTTTGAATCTAATACATATGCATGTGAATATCCACTAAATACTACATTTGTAGTTGGATATTCAGATAAAAGCTTTGTAGTTGTTTTTATATAAGTTTTAACTAAGTTATCTGGCAAAGTATTATCAGATTTAGTATATAATATTAAATCATACTTATAACCAAATGAACCTCTATTAAATACATAGAATTAAAATGTTGTATAATTTTTAACATAAGTATCAATCATAGTATATGTATTTGTTATTTCAATACCTTGGTTACTTTCAACTAGTTCTAAAACAGGCTTGTTATTAGCTGCTCTACCAGTTGTTGTATAAACTGTACCATTCTTTAAAATAACAATAGAGAAAAATGCATAACTTGCACCAAGTATTCCCACTATTAGAAGTGTGATAATAACTATCATCTTTGTATTACTACTTTTAGAATTATCATCTTTCATGATATCACCTTCACTAATATAATTTTAACTTAAGTAATAGAGTTTTTCAAGTTAAAACGTCATATAGCAGTTATATGACGTTTATTTTTCTTTCGTTTTCTTTTCAAAATATATATTAGATGCCAGAAATATTATAACAACTAAACTACTTATAGCGTAATATCTAGAAAGCTTTCTTTTTTGTTCATTATACTTAAGCCTAGATAAAAACTTTTTAAAAGTTATTACTCTATGTGGAACATATGGTTCCATTACTTCAACAAAAGGTTTATCTCTAAAAATAGTATCTTCATACCATTTTTTATAATCCTCTAAATCTTTTTCTAAACCGGGAATATTAAGTGTAAATCCATTAGTTTTATCATATAATTCCTTTAATTTATTATAATTATTATTATCATCTAGGTTTGTTGGATCTATACTATATTTAGTTTTATTTTCTTTATATATATTCCATGCATGACTTGAAGAACCATCAATTGCTGCACTAGTGACATAATCTAAATCAATTCCCAAGTAATATCCAAGAGCTGATTCAAGTGCGGCATAATTACAACATACACCCTCTTTATTTG
>CAYOUK010000015.1:0-16042 GCA_964407175.1 uncultured Muribaculaceae bacterium | reverse complement strand
TAAATTTATCTTCCTCTTTAAATAGATAATCCGTATTATGTAAGAATTCTTCGATTTCATATTTTGGAACATATTTTTCAAGCTCCTTAATCAATCCATATAAATTAGCCTGCATATAAAGACTTTTCATCTTTTCTTTTCCAACGATTAACTCAAGATCACTAGCAATTAAAACTTCATATATATATGTGTTATTATTTTCATCATTTCCAAAATAGCGATTTGTCAATAATTGGGTATAACCTTCGTCTATTGCATTACCTATATTTAATTAAAATGTATCATATATTGAAAAACCAGAATATCTAACACCTTTAATTTTTTTAGTGCTGGCCATATGAAATAATTCATGATAAATAGTATTTGATGTAAGATGTTTTCTAATCCTTATTAGATTATCATCTTTGTAATATTCACCCGTGTTACCATTTAAAATACTAAAAGGCATATATTTAATGCGTATCGTTTGTATATTGTTGTAAAAATTATTTAAAACACTATCATCAAAATTCTCTTTTATAACGTTTATAAAAGTATTAACTTGTTCTTCGAATTCTTTTGAAACATTTGGAGTTATATCCTTATCTTTTGTAAATTCTATATCAGGAATTTCACTTATTAAATCTATGTTATTGTAAAATCTATTATAGTTTATATACTCAGCAACTTTCCTTATTATGTTTTTCATTTTTCCATCCTTTATGGGCATGATATATTCAAGCAACCAAAAACAAGAATTATTTACTCTTGTTTTCTTTCTTTTTTGTTTCTAATTTTTTAACAAACTCTTCTGGTTCATCAATTGTTTGAATCATAACTTTTTGATTCTTCTTACTCTTTTTATATGATATTTCTATTTCATATATTTTTAAGTAATCACCTTTTATTTTAGAAAAGTCTATCCACTCTAGTTTAACTAATTTATTTTCTTCAGTATAATCATTTATTTCTCTAAAACCTTCATCTGGTTCTAAAAGATATGATTTTTTTGGAACTAAAGAATCCTTATATTTAATATCAGTTATGTTACTCTTATCAACTATAATAGTTTTAACTGGTTTTGAACCAATTGCAATAATTAATTCGTTTCCTTTTATATGCATTATAGTTGGCTTTTTATAATATTCTGGTTTTTTCTTTAAACCAAACACATAACTACCAAATAAATAATCCCTTTTTACTTTCTTAGGTTCTTCAAACTTCTTACCATTTTTAATATCTTTTATATCTTTCTTTATTTCTTTTGCTTTGTTTTTAATCTTTTTACCATCCCCTGGTTTTAATACCATACTTAGCCCTACCACTATACATGATAATAAAAGTAAATAAAATCCGGCGCCTAAAGTAGCTTGCATAACAACATCCTCACTTCCAAAATTAACTATTTTTTCTCTTTGATCTAGAATAAAAACAATATTATATATATAACCAAATATGGTTATTAATATAAACATTATATTTATTGTATTTTCCTCTAATCTATCTGTATACAGAGCAAGCAGTGTTGATATTAGTATTACCCATGACATTTTAAGATCATATCCATAATATGTTTTATATGGGAATTTTGCTACTATAGTTAAAAACGATAATACAAGTATTACAAGCGATACAAACCACATTATCTTTTTCTTACTATTCATACCTTACTCCATTCTAAAAAGATTATATCATACTTTTAAATAAATAAGTATAACAATATTTGAATAATTATAATTACTGGCATACCATATTTAAATAAACTCTTCTTTGTTTTATGCCTAAAGGCATACATACCAAAAAATATTCCAACTGCCCCACCTGCGATTGCTGCAGTTAAAAATGCTTTTTCACTGACTCTCCATTTGTTATTAATCGCATTTTGTTTATCTTTATACATAGCTAAAAAAGTAATTATATTAAGTAATATTAAATATTTAGTTTCCATGTATTTATTATACTAAAAAAGATGGATTAATCCACCTTTTTTATAGTTACATAAACATCATGTCCATTAACATCTAAAAGTTCCTTACCTTTTTCATTAGTATATTTAGTTGTTAATGTTTCTTTTTTGATATAATCTTCGAATTTAGATAATGCATCAAGAACATCCTCATCACCATCATATGATAATTCTATTCTATTCTCAATATCAAGTCCGCTTGTTTTACGTAAGTTTTGTACTTTAGAAACAAATTCTCTAGCAAAACCTTCAAGTAGTAAATCTCTATTAATATCAGTATTTAAAATTACAAACTTATTGTTTTCCATACCAACATTAAAGCCCTCTCTTGCTTCTATTCTAACATCGACCATATCTGGAGTAACATCTAATCTTTCTCCATTAAAGTCTATTGTTATAATTTCTTCTTTTAGAAGCATTTTCTTTTCGTCGTCTTCTAGATCCATAAGCGCTCCTTGGAATGCTTTTATATTTCCACCAAGCATTGGACCAACAACTTTAAAGTTTGGTTTAATGTTAAAATGCATGTATTTAGATAAATCATCAACAAATGTAACAGTTTTAACATTTAATTCTTCTTTGATTAATTCTGTTAAATCACCAAGAATTTTCTTATAAGCCCCATTTATAATACATTCTGAAAGAGGTTGTCTAACTTTAATCTTAGCTTCTTCTCTAACATATCTACCAGTAGAAATTAAATCTCTTACTAAATCCATTCTTGTTTCGATTTCTTTGTTGATTAGTTTTTCATCAACTTTAGGGAAATCTTCTAAATGAACAGATTCTTTTCCTGTTAGTTTTGTAAATATTTCTTCTGTTGTATATGAAGCGATAGGTGCACATAATTTACATAAACCTTCAAGTACTTCATAAGTTGTTATATAAACAGATTTTTTAGAATCAGTCATTTCACTTGCCCAAAATCTATTTCTATTTCTTCTAATATACCAGTTTGATAAATCTTCAGAAACAAATTGAGTTATTAATCTTGTAACATTATTTAAGTCAAAGTGTTCATATTCATATGTTACATCTTTTACAAGCTTATTATATTTAGATAATAACCATTTATCTATTTCTTCGCGTTTTTCATAAGGAATCTTGCATTTAGCAATATCAATCTTATCTATATTAGCATAAGTTTCAAAGAATGAATATGTGTTTTTAAATGGATTAAAGAACTTAGAATGTACTTCTTTAACACCTTCTTCAGAAAATTTTAATGGTGTCCAAACTGGAGATGCATAAAGCATATACCATCTAATATTATCTGCGCCATATTTTTCCATTATTGCAACTGGGTCAACAATATTACCAGATGATTTGCTCATCTTTTTACCTTCTGCATCTAACATCATATCATTAACAACAACACTTTTATAAGATGATGTTCCACTTACAATAGTAGATATACAAATTAATGAATTAAACCACCCTCTAGTTTGGTCTACACCTTCTGCAATAAAGTCTGCTGGGAATTGAGATTCAAATAATTCTTTATTTTCAAATGGATAATGATATTGTCCATATGGCATTGCACCTGAATCAAACCAAACATCCATTACATCTTTTACTCTATCCATAGTTTTTCCACATTTTTCACATTTAATGTGTAAGTCATCTACATATGGTCTATGTAATTCTATTTTTCTAACATCAACATCTTCTACTATTTTTTCTTGTAATTCATCAAGTGAACCAATTACCTCGCGATGACCACATTCACAAGTCCAGATTGGCATTGGGCATCCCCAATATCTACTTCTAGAGATTCCCCAATCGATCATGTTTTCAAGCCAATTTCCAAATCTTTTTTCACCTATATAAGATGGGTACCATTTAACTTTTTTATTAGCTTCTATAATCTCTTTTTTATATTTTGTTGTTTCGATATACCATGCTGGTTTAGGATAACTAATTAAAGCACTCTTACATCTCCAGCAGTGAGGATAATCGTGAGTTAATCTAATTTTCTTAAATAGTTTATCATTTTCTTTAAGCCACTTAATAATTTCAACTTCAAGTTCTGGATCTGTTACAAGTCTTCCTTCCCATGGACCTTCAGTATAACATCCATCTGGTCCAACTGGATTAATTGGATCAATACCAAATTTTTTGCAAACTCTATTATCATCTTCACCATAAGCAGGCGCAATATGAACAAGACCAGTACCATCAGAATCTGTTACATATTCATCTGCAATAACTTCAAATGCTTTACCAGGAACATCGATAAATGGCATAAGTTGATCATATTTCATGCCAATTAAATCTGTACCTTTATAAGTTTCAAGTACTTTTACATCTTCACCTAGTACTTTTTCAAGTAAAGTTTCACAAATAATAAATTTATATCCCTTAGACTCAACTTTTAAGTATGTATAATTAGGATTAACACATATTGCAAGATTAGCAATTAATGTCCAAGGAGTTGTTGTCCATACAAGGAAATATACGTCTTCATCACTTTTCTTAAATGGTAGAATTATAGAATTAACAGGATCCTCTTGATATCCTTGTGATACCTCACTTGCAGATAATTCTGTACCACATCTAGGACAATACCACAGTACTTTATTACCATAATATAATAGATCTTTTTTAGCTATTTCTTTAAGTAACCACCATTCAGTTTCTATAAATTCATTAGAACATGTAACATATGGACTATCACAATCAATGAATTGTCCCATCATATCAGTAACTTTATTTACTTCATCAATATTAAGCGCTGTATTTTTGTTACACTCGATACAGAAGTTCTCAACACCAAATTTTTCAATATCAGCTTTTGTTTTGAAACCAAGTTTCTTCTCAACGTTTACTTCAATTGGTAAACCATGTGTATCAAGCCCTATTTTTCTTAAAACTTTATATCCTTGCATAGTTTTATATTTACAAAAAGCATCTTTTATAGTCTTAGCAAATACATGATGAATTCCTGGTTTTGCATTAGCATATATTGGTCCATCATAAAAAACCCAAGTTTCATTGCCTTCCCTATTTTGAATAGTCTTGTTTAAGATTTTTTCTTTTTTCCATTTTTTTAATATCTATTTTTCTACCTTACTTGTTTCACTTTTATCAAGTGGTTCAAATTTTTTCATATTTATCTTCCCTTCCTAAATAAAAAAAACTCATAAATCTAAGGGCGAGAATAATCCCGTGGTACCACCTTAGTTCATGAGTTATCATGCACTTAATCTCTTAACGCGAGTAACGTATTTGGCTTATCCCCAAATCGCATCAGAAGTGATCTTCAAAACATTTCATTTCATCGTTTTCACCAACCACGATTTCTCTCTAAAATCCCTGTTTTGACGTCTTCATCAACTGCTTATGCATATAATTATAGGCACAAAGTACCCTTTTGTCAAATGATTTTACAATTATTTATGTTTATTTTTCTTTTCGTTTTCTTTTATTTCTAGGAACTCTTTAATTTGACTAGCGGCTTTAATTAAGTCGTTTCTTTCTTCTTTAGATACTTTCTCATTTTCTAGTATGGTATTTATTGCTTCTAGTTGCATCTCTCTTCCCCTAATGTGTCTTATATCAATTAATTTAAATTTTCTGATGTATCTATCCTTTTCATTTTTTCCATAATTTAGACTTCTCAATCTTGCAATAGATAAAAACGTTCCCGCAATTAATAATGTACTTATAAAATCATTAGCACTAGTATTTAAAATGCAAAAAATGTCCCCTGCGCTTATAGCTAATGTCGTTGCAGAAGTTAATAACAAATTAACGTCTATGTCTGTTATTCTTCCCTCACTAATCTCTATTGCCTGTATTGTTTTATTTAAAAACTCACGCACTCCATATCTTTTTACTTTTCCATATTCTGTTACTACCTCAACCATTTTAGGATTAATAAAACGATAGTTTACCCATATTTCAGATATATCACTTGCTTGTCTTTGAGCCATATCTTCTCGCCCTTTCAAATCTTGTTGTATCAAGATCCTCTAGTTTAGTACCATTTCTTTTATTAACTGCATTGATAACTGATATAGCTACGCTAAGAAATGATTTCAACTCTGCTCTTCTTTCAGGCGTTAATTTACCCATGGCCATATTTTTAATCATTATTTGATTTAATAATGCTGGTAAACTATGCGCAGGATCAGTAATTTCTACTTTGGTAAATACTCCCCCAGGAGATTCATCATATTCAACACAAGGAGGAGTATCTTTAAAACAGTATTCTAATAAATAATCTCTTTCTGTAGGATAGTCTTTAAAGTATTCTTCAATTAATTTGGCTAAATCAGAATTAGTTAATGTTCTTTTCATTTCGTTTGTTGGACGAATATTCTTATATATAAGTGGTGGTTTTTGATCACTATTAATGAATAAATTTCCCATTGTTATATTTACTTCATCTGTCATTTCTCTTTTAATACTCTTATCTTCGCCTATTTCAAATAGATCTTTTATTTTATTAATTTTTTCTTCATCATTAACATTCTCATCTGTTAAAGACACTATACTATTAAATAAGTTTACACTCTTTCTTTTTCCATATATATCAAAAGTATATTCAAGTGTAATAGCAAATCTTTTTTCTCCTGATTTAAAAACTATGTTGTTTTCAACAAAATTCTCATCAAACAATCTTCCAAATACAGTTGTCTTGGCATAATCATAGGCTTCACTATTTCTATCAATATATTCAGATAAGTCAACTACGTGAACATATACTCTTGTTCCAATAATTTTATCCCTGTCTTTTACATCTTTTATATCTTCGATTGTAAACGCCATATTTTGGTCATCAATTGTAAAAGACTTCTTATCTGATAAATCAGTTATATCAGGCATTCCAATGTAATGGTGAATCTTTGCTCCCTCAGGATAATTTGATATTGCTTTTGGCATAGGTTGTTTTGAAGTTGTTCTAGCATTTATAATAGTATTATCTTTTAAATAATGCTTAAAGATTATTATTAATGACCTATACATATCTCCATGTAAGTCATTTTCTTTAATAAAATCTAATATCGCTTCAGCATTATTATCATAATCATTATCGACTTCTAGAATTAGCGCTATAACTCTTATAAAGTGTTTTTGGTCTTTTCTTTTGATTAGATTACCAAACTCATCCAATATGTTTCTAAGCAAACTTTTACCTTGCGAATTGACAGGATTCTTACAGTTTGGATATAGTTCTATAAACTTTTTATATGCATCTACATCTCTTATCTCAAGAAGTATTTGGTGTACAAAACTATAGAGTGTATCCCCGGCTTTATCTTTTATATGTTTATTACTTGCTGCTTTCATTATTCCCCCTGAAATGTAATTATTTAATCATATCTTTTAATATATATAGTATATCCATAGCCATTTTTGGTGACATATCGTCAACATCAATACCCCTCAAGTATTCTTCAACTTTGCTTTCTTCTTTTTCACTAAAATCAAATGATATTTGAGAAGATGCTAGTTAATTCTTTAGGCATACCCGCAAGAGAAGCAACATGAACGCCATAACTTTTATCAACTGGTCCATCTAATACTTTATGCATGAATATAATGTTACCATTTTCTTCTTTAGCTTCTACATGAACATTTTTAATAGATTTATATTTTTCTTCTAAATTAGTTAGTTCATGATAGTGAGTTGAAAATAGT
Source organism: uncultured Muribaculaceae bacterium (assembly GCA_964407175.1). Lineage (GTDB taxonomy): Bacteria > Bacillota_I > Bacilli_A > RF39 > UBA660 > RUG11867. The sequence goes on along the minus strand of CAYOUK010000015.1, from coordinate 8,451 downwards.
GTTTTACAAGAAATATTTTCATTTATATATTCAAGTATTGCTCTTGCTATACTCATACCATCATATGTTGCAGTTCCCCTACCTAGTTCATCGAATAAGATTAAACTATCTTTTGTTGCATTCGTGATAGCATTATTAGCTTCTTTCATTTCGACCATGAATGTCGATTCACCAGAGACTAAATCATCGCTCGCTCCAATTCTTGTAAATATCTTATCAAATACTGGAAGCATTGCTTCTTTCGCTGGTACAAAAGAGCCTATTTGAGCCAGTATTGCAATAATTGCAAGCTCTCGCATATATGTACTTTTACCACTCATATTTGGCCCTGTTATTAAAAGCGTATTAATCTTTTCATTCATAATAATATCATTAGGAACATACTCTATATTTGAAACACATTCAACAACAGGATGTCTACCTTCAATTATTTTTATCTCGTGATTTCTTGTTATAGTAGGTCTTACAAATCTTCTTTCTTCACTAACAACAGACAAACTATATAAAGCATCTATTTCACTTATTTTATTAGCCATATCTAAAAGATCTTTAATGTTTTTCTTAACTTCATTTCTAATATGACAGAATAATTCATACTCAAGTTCTATGATTTTTTCTTCAGCGTTTAAAATCATATTCTCTTTTTCTTTTAACTCTGGACTAATATATCTTTCAGCGCCAACAAGAGTTTGTTTTCTTTCCCAGTTTAGTCCTTCTGGAATCTTATCAACATTGGCTTTAGTTACTTCAATATAATAACCAAATACTTTGTTATAACCAATTTTTAAGTTACTTATACCAGTTTCTTCTTTAATAGACTCTTCAATCCCAGAGATAAAGTCTTTTCCGCCTTTACGAATTTTTCTTAATTCGTCTAGTTCTTCATTATAACCTGGTTTTATTAATCCCCCATCTTTTAATGTTATTGGAGCGTCTAAATCAATACTTTCATCAATTAAAGAAGTTAACTCTTTAAAATCTTTAAATTTATAATCAAATTTTAATTCATTTATAATCTTAATAATGTCTGGCAACACTTTAAGAGAATTTTTTAGTTGAATTAAATCTCTTGCATTAGCGCTACCTGATGCAACTTTACCGCATAGTCTTTCGATATCATATATTTCATATAAATCTTGTTCTAATGAACTTCTAAGAATAAAATCGATATTTAATTTATCTATTTTATCTAATCTATCATTTATTTTAGCGATATCTCTAAGTGGTTTTAAAAGCCAAGATTTTAGTTTTCTAGACCCCATACTAGTTTTACATTTATCGATTAGCCAAAGAAGAGAGTTTCTTCTTTCTTTCGCTCTTATTGTTTCGACAAGTTCCAGATTTCTAACTGTATGTATATCCATACTTAGATATTCATCATTATCTAGAATATTAACTTTATCAAAATGAGATATATCTTTTAACTCTCTAACATTTAAATAATATAGTAGATGTCTAATCCCCTTTTCATATATTGGATCATTTAATTCTTCTAAGAATTTAATATCTCCTTCTAGAACATCACTTACTAAAGTTATATCGATATTGTAAATATTTTTAAGAGTATTAACTAGTTTAACATCTGCATTTTCTTCCATAATAACTTCTTTAAAGTTATTATTTAATATAATATTAATTAATGCATTATCATCTTTGTCTATTTTAACTGTGTTTAATTCACCCGTTGAAATATCTGCATATGTTACAAGATAAGAACTTGGCAATGTAATTATACTTCCTATGTAATTAAAGTCTTTTCCATCTAAAAACTCAAGGTCTGTCATAGTACCCTTGCTAATTACTTCTGTAACTTCTCTTTTTACCATTCCCTTAGCTTGTTTAGGATCCTCAACTTGTTCACATATTGCTATTTTATATCCTTTGTCTAAAGCTTCCTTTATATAAGATTTAACGGAATGATGAGGAACACCACACATCGGTACTCTTTCTTTTAACCCAGCATTTTTACCAGTTAAAGTAAGACCTAATGCATGTGATGCAACTTCGGCATCTTCAAAGAAAAGTTCATAGAAATCACCTAAGCGATAAAATAATAGTTCGTCCATATAACTCTTTTTAGTATCTACGTATTGTTTCATCATTGGACTTAAATCATTGTAATTTACATCAGATATCTTCATATGAACCTCGCAAGATGTATTATAATACAAAAAGACTTTTTTGAAAAGAAAAAAGAGACTTTTTTCTTATGGAGTTAACCTATTTGGTCCTCTAAATAAGAACATTGTCTCTTTTAAACTTTTTGTTCCAAGAATAAGCATTGTAAGTCTATCTAGTCCAATAGCAAATCCGCCATGTGGAGGACAACCATATTTAAAGAATTCTAGATAGAATTTAATATCATCACCCATTAAACCTTTTTCCTCACATTGTGCTTTTAAAACATCATAACGATGTTCTCTCTGTGCCCCTGTTGTTATCTCAGTTCCTCTATATATAAGGTCATACCCCTGTGGGACATCGTCTTTTCTCATATGATAAAACGCTCTTTTAGTTTTAGAAAAATCAGTGATGAATAAGAATTCATGTCCATATTCTTCCATTGCATATTTTGATGCTAGAGATTCAGTCTCTGTATTCATATCTCCAACATCTTCCTCTGGAATATTATAACCATATCTTTTATTTAATTCTTGATATAAATCATTTAATTTAATTCTTGGGAATGGTTTTTTTGGAACTATTACATCAATATCGAATAGTTCTTTTATTTTTTCACCATATTTTTCTTTTATTGCACTGAGTCCTGCGATAAGTAGATCTTCTTCCATATCCATTACATCTTCATATGAATCAATATATGCAAACTCTAAATCGAATGATGTGAATTCCGTTGTATGTCTATATGTGTTTGAGTTCTCTGCCCTAAAAGCAGGAGCTACTTCAAACACTCTTTCAAAGTTAGATGCAAGTGCCATTTGTTTATAAAACTGTGGACTTTGTGCAAGATAAGCTTTTGTATTAAAATAATTTACTTCAAACACACTTGAACCAGATTCAGAAGCAGCACCAATAAGTTTTGGTGTATGTATTTCAATAAACTCTTTTTTAAGAAGAAATTCTCTCATCGCTCTAGTAAGTTCTGTTTGAACTTTAAAAAGTAAATTGTTTTTTTCTGTCCTTAAATCTATAAATCTATAATCTAACTTAGTATCTAAATTGGCATTTTCTTCAAGTGGACTTGGCTCTGCCTTTGAAAGAATTTTAACAGATTCTGGCAAAAACTCTTTTCCACCATCTTTAACATATTCACTTTTTACCATCTTGCCACTAAATTCTATAATTGAATCTTTAAGTACATCTTCAAGTTCTTTGGCAAGAGCTTCTTGAGCAGCTTTATCTATAGATACTTGTATTTTCCCACTTCTATCATGAAGCATAACAAATATCATATATTTTGTATTTCTAATTTTAGAAGCATATCCACTTATAGTAGATACTTTGTTTTCCTCTAAGTCATTTATTAATGTTCTCATGGCTTCTCCTTAAAACTTATAATATAACTCATCTATTAAATCATTAATAGGAACTATATTTTCTTCCTTTGTTTCTAAATCTTTTACTTTACATTTATATTCTTTAAACTCTTCTTCGAGAATCATAACAGCATATTTAGCTTTCATTTTACTTGCTGTTGCAAGTTTGTTAGATAGTTTTGTATTTCTATAATCAATCTCTACTACAAAACCAGAATTTCTTAGCATTTCTCCAATGATAAACGCATCATCCATCATATCCTCTGGGGATGCAACATATATTTCTAAGCCACTAGAAGTAGCTTCTTTGTCTAGATTTTTAACTATTTCATTTAATCTTTCAAAACCAATGGCAAAACCAACACCAGACATATCTGGACCATCTAAAGTTTTAACAAGACTATTGTATCTTCCGCCACCACAAATAGTACTTGCATTAGATAAATTCTCATCATCAGTGACAAACTCAAATACAGCATAATCATAATAATCTAGTCCCCTAACTAGACTTTCATCTATCTCATATTCGATTTGTAAGCATTCAAGCATTTCAAGTAATTTACTAAAATAATCTTTGCTTTCTTTACCTAAATAATCAGAGATTTTAGGCACTGTTCTAAAGAAATCCTTAGAACTATCTTTCTTACAATCAAGTATTCTAAGTGGGTTTGTTTCTAATCTATTTAAACAATCTTCACATAGTAAATCTTTATAGTTAGACATATACTTAACTAGTTCATCTCTATACTTTTGTCTTTCTTCTTTTGTACCAAGATTATTAATCTTTATCTTTATATTTTTAATACCAAGAGATTCAAAATACATAACACCAAGATTAATTACTTCAGCATCTACTAGATAGTTTTTCTCACCAAATACTTCTATACCAAATTGATTAAATTCTCTAAATCTTCCAGATTGTGGTCTTTCATATCTAAACATTGGACCATAGTAATAGTATTTTAAATAATTATTAGTATTAGCATATAATTTGTTTTCAACAAGTGCTCGAACTATACCTGCAGTTCCTTCTGGACGAAGAGTTATATCTCTATCCCCACGATCTTTAAAGTCATATGTTTCCTTAGTGACTATATCAGTTGTTTCTCCAACACTTCTATGAAACAGATTGCTCGCTTCAAATACAGGAGTTTTCATATATTGATAGTTGTTAACTAAACATACTTCCTCAAATCTAGATAATAAATACTTATAGTTATCAGCATCTACTCCAAATAAATCATAAGTTCCTTTTGGTTTTGTTATCATAATATCAAATCCCTTCTATCTATATTATATATTCTTTTTGATTTTTTTCCTAGCAAAAAAAACCATTGCCAAGGGACGAGCATAGCCCGCGGTGCCACCCTAATTTACAATAGTTTGTACTCTCTTTAACTTTATAACGCAAGTTAACCGGCTTGATTATATGAAAGTGTCTTTCTAAGTATATTTATATGATTTTACATCACCCAATCACTTTCTTTAATAAATATTACTTATACTCTTCTTCCAATCAAATTACGCCTTTAGTTTAATATAGTTTATATTATTTGTCAATCTATCTTATATTTAATCACCGATGTCTATTTTTTCAGTTTCAATTAAATATTAAGCATTATCTTTATCAATTACTTTATATTTAAGTAAAACATCTAAAGCTTCTTTATTAGCTTTTTCTCTATCTTTACTCTTTTCGTACTTTTCACTTATTTCAATTATTTCATCAACAGATTTATAAATAGATTTAGTATATTTAGTTAATACTGGCATTTCATTAAGTAGTATTGGTGATATTTTACTATCTTCCATATACTTTCTTGTTTTATTAAATAGGAACATTGAAAACACTAGAACAAACGCAATTACTACACCTTCTACAACACCAAGCACCATTCCTAGCATTTTAGATGGTTTATCAAGTATTATTGTAAGTTTTAATATCTTATTAAGTATATTTGATATTTTAACAAGTAGATATAATATTATTGCTAAAACACTTGCAACAAGTAAAAATGCAATAAGCTCATAAATAACTACATTTAATACACTTATTCCTTTTAAAGCACCACCTAAATTAAAGAATGGAAAGTGTTTATACATAAACACTGATACAGGATTCTTTAGGTAGAAAGCCGCAACAAAGACAAGTATTCCACCTATAAAAGAAACACCTTCTTTAATTATTCCAAATACAAATCCTTTAACAGCATATGCTATTATAATCGCTATTATAATTAAATCTACTATACTCATATTTACCTCTATTTAGATTATATTTTTTAAATAAGTTTAATTAAAATATTTATTAATAACATTTTGAATATTATCAAATTGCTCTGACGGTTTATCGGAATTATTTATCGGATTTCCAGCTGCTGCCCTCATAAATGGTGAATCAGCAGATATAAAATTGCCTAAAAGATCTCCTATTGTTGATTGTGTGCCACCTGTTTTTTCGCTTTTCTTCGGTTGATTGTTCATAAAAGTAATATTATTACTTAAACCACTATTGGCTACTTGATTAAAACTGTTTGCAGCAGCGCTTGCACTTGCTTTACCTGCGCTTATACTACTATTTGCACCAGCCATATCAGCATTAAATTTATCAGACCAAGAAGAATCGTAATCTAACCATTTAACACCACTTTTTGTCCCATTTGGATAAAGTCCTGTTTCAGGATCTTTAACAAATGTAGGGTCGTTTCTTATTCCCTTAGTTGATTCTTTATTATATGATGTTGGGAATTTCTTTAGTAAATCGAGCCAGTAACTTCCATCTAATAAGTTTACTGAACCAGATGTTGTTGTTTGGGTTGCGCCAGTATTAGCACTTGGTGTCACTCCAGTTGTTGGCGCTACATATGTAGGTGCAACATTATAATTTCCTTTACCAGTACTATTGTTGTAATTTATATCATATGTCATTAAATACCTTGCTAGCTCCGCTCTTGTAACATTGGCTTTTGGATTAATTGCTCCACTTGATGTATCAATCATTCCATCCGCTACTGCCCATCTTACTGCATCTTTAGCATAATCAGATACATCATTTGTATCTCTTAATGTATTATACATAACTGGATTACTAATTGTTTTATAAGTAGTTAAATCATGTCCAGATTGCTCAGCATATCTTCTAAAAATAGCTGCTGCTTGTTCTTTTGTTAATACTTGGTCTGGTCTAAATGTTCCATCATCATAACCAGCTACTAAATTAGTGTTTTTAGCCCAAGTAACGGCATTGCTATACCAATCTCCAGATTTAACATCACTAAATGTAGCTCCTGATCCTATATTTTTTGGAGAGCCACTCATTGCATATAAAGTTTGAACTATTTGTGCTCTTGTTACATTACCATTTGGATTAAATGTCGTATCAGTTGTTCCAACCATTAATCCTCTTTCAGATACATAGTTAACAGCTTCCATATCCTTTTGAGTAACATCTTTAAATTTAGAAGTAGTAACTGTTGTTTTAGGTGTCTGAGTCACAGTTTGTGATGGAACGGTTGCCTCATTATTAACATCATATTCCTCGACTGTACCATATTGATTAGATGGAGGGGTTCCTGGCCCTGACGGAGTATTTACATGACTATCAGAAACAGTACCTAAATCTAATGTTCCATATTGGTTAGATGGAGGTGTCCCTGGTCCTGATGGAGTATTTATATGACTAATAGAAAGGGAACCAGTATCTGATGTACTAACATTATCATCTATTGATTTAATTGTAGGTATATTAGCATATGTACTTTTGCTTAAATCAACATTAGCTAAATCTCGTTTTTCTCTAAATGCTAGGTCATTTGCATATGTAGTTTCAAAACCTTGTATATAACTAGCTAGATCTCCTCTCGTAACACTTGCTTGTGGATTAAGAGTATCTCCTTTATATACCCAGTTATCTACAGCCCAAGACATAGTATCCCTAGCCCAAGGACTAACACTACTTGCATCACTAAATTTATCTAAATTTACATAAGCATTAACATCTAAATCTCTGTAATCTGCATATTGTCTTAACATAGTTAAAGCTTCTTCGTTTGTTAATTCTTCACCCGGATTATATTTCCCATCCGTGCCAGTTGCTATACCATTTTCAGTTGCCCACGTAACAGCGTCACTATACCATGCAGAGCTTGATACATCACTATATTGACTAGTTGCACCGACTTGTGGTCTTCCAGCCATGTTATATAAAACTTGAGTCATATATGCACGAGTTACTTTTCCGTCTGGATTAAAGTTTTCTTCATTTAGTCCAAGCATATATCCCTTCTCAGTAACATAATCAGCGGCATCTGAGTTGTTTCCCTTAACGTCTAAGTATTTGCCTTGCTCAGCTTCGTTTAACGCAACAGTTTCAACTTCTGCATTTCCACTTTTATAGTCAAATGCCTGATTAGCTCCATCTGCGCTAGTTAAATATAAATTGTTATTTGCTAATGTTTTAATAGACTCTATATCGTTATACATATACATTACCTCTATTATAATTTTACCTTTTTTATATATTTTTGTAAACAAAAACAGCCACTAAATGTGATTGTTTGTCGTTTTTATAATTAATTAGATTTCTTTGATTTATAATCAGTATTAATAATTCTAATTTTTCTTCCTTTTTCATAAGCGAACACTTTTTTCTTGTTTACGCCTTTTAATCTCTTTTTATATGTTTTCACTAAAATCCCTCCACTCGCCTATAAATTATAGCAAATAAGTTATAACTAATCAAGATTATTTTTTCTTTATTTTATATAGTAAGAAACCAAGTAATGTAGTACCTCCAACTATAACTATTAACCATATGATTATCATAAATATAGATTGTTTATAAACCATTAAGAATGGATATGGTCCTTCAATAACTTTAATTATATTAAGTGGAACCATAATAGCTCCATAAACAAATGATAACAAAAAATCAAGCATTATATCTTTTTTAGTA
>CAYOUK010000014.1:0-16262 GCA_964407175.1 uncultured Muribaculaceae bacterium | reverse complement strand
GTATCAGTGTTAGGTGTAATAATTACTTTCATATATAATAAAAAGCAACCAGTATAGTTGCTTTTTATTATGTTTACTTTTTTATAAATATTTAGTAAAATTATAATGGTGAATAATATGGATAATGTATTATCTAAAATTAATAAAGATCACAAAGTAACAAAATTTACTGTATTTTTACTTGGGTGTTTAATAGCAAGTCTTGCATATAACATCGTTTTTGTTCCTAACAATATAATCGTTGGTGGGGTTACTGGACTTGCAATTATATTTAAAGAATTAACAGGGCTAAGTACAACTATCTTTGTCGATGTTGCTGATTTAGTACTTCTTCTTATAGGTTTTATATTTTTAGGAAAAAAAGGAGTAGTTGGCCATGCTTTTGGATCAATATTTCTTCCAATTATGGTAACTCTTACTTCGCCATTATCAAAAATTGTGACTATAAATATAGGTTCTAAGTTTTTAATGATAGTAATTGCAGGTGTTTTTTACGGACTTGCTTCTGGGCTTCTTTTTAGAGCAGGATATTCTGCAGGGGGAAGTGATGTTTTAATAGATATTGTATCTAAAAAACTTCATAAACCAGTGACTAAACTTGGAATATATATAAATGGTTTAGAAATACTTCTAGGTTCTTTCTTATTTAATATTGAAAATATCATGTATGCTCTTTTAGTACTTGTTATAATAAATAAGGTCGCAAATATAGTTTTATTTGGAGAAAGTACTACAAAGATGGTATATGTAATATCTAAGAAGAATAAAGCTATTGAAGACTATGTTATGAATGAAATACATACTGGTGCAACAGAGATTAATATAAAAGATGGTTTATTTAAAGCTAAAAAACAAATGCTTATGTGCATAGTACATAACAAGGATTATAAAGAGTTTAAAAATAATATTCTAAAGATGGATTCACGGGCTTTTATTTTAACTAATAACTGCTATGAAGCATCTGGTGGAGTAGTGTTTTCTCTAATACCTTTTTAGAATATTAAAAGATAATTAAAAAATAATGGGAAATATGATATAATTATAATTACGAGGTGAATAGATAATAATGAAGTTTATTGAATTAAGAAATGTATATAAAGTGTATAAAAATGGTGTCACCGCTGTTACTAACGTTAATTTAGAGATAAAAAAAGGAGACTTTGTCTTTGTAATTGGTCAAACAGCGAGTGGTAAATCAACACTTATAAAGATGCTATATAGAGAAGAAAAACCAACTAAAGGTGAAGTAATAGTTGGTGGTATAAACGTTGCTAAGTTAAAAAATAGTAAAGTTTACAAACTTAGAAGAAAAATTGGTATTGTTTTCCAAGATTATAAGTTATTACCAAAGCTTACTGTATACGAAAACGTAGCATTTGTTCTTGAAAGTTATGGTTTAAAAGAAGACGAAATAAAACCTAAAGTTTTAGATGCTTTAGAGAGAGTAGGTTTAAAAGAAAAAATCAGAAGTTTTCCTCACCAATTGTCTGGTGGTGAACAACAAAGAGTTTGTATTGCAAGAGCAATAGTTAATAAACCAAAAGTTCTTGTATGCGACGAACCAACTGGTAATCTAGATCCAAAGACTTCTAAAGAAATAATGGAGGTTATAAATTCAATAAATAAAGAACTTGGAACAACTATAATAATGGCAACACATGATAAAGATATCGTTAATCGTATGAAAAAACGTGTTATTGCTATCAAAGATGGTGTAGTTGTTGGAGATTATGAGAAAGGAAGTTATAAAGTAGATGAAGCCGCTTAGAATTTTAGGAAAAAGCATAGCTAATGCATTTAAAAGTGTATTTAGAAATTTTAGTTTAAGTATAGCTTCTATTTCTTGTATAGTTATTACATTACTATTAGTATCTATTTCTTTGATACTTAGTTATAATATTAATAATTTTACTGAAGATATAGTAAATGACTTAACAATTGTTGTATTTGTAAAAAAAGATGCTACTAGTGAAGAAGTAGATAAATTAAGAGATGAAATAAAAGCTTTACCAAATATTGACTCTTATGATTATGATGATAAAGAAGATATAAAGAATAAAATGATGGAAGAAAATGAAACATATAAGAGCATTATGTCAGAATGGGAAGCTGATGAAAACCCACTAGAGTCTTGCTTTATAATTAAAGTAAAAGAAGCAGAAGACATGGGAGAAACAGCAAGTACTATACAAAACCTTGAAAACGTTGAAATGGTTAAATATGGAGAAGGTCTTGTTGAAAATTTATTATCAGTATTTGATATAGTTAAAAAAGTTATGTTTGTTGCAGTTATTGCTCTTATATTTGTAACAGCATTCTTAATTAGTAATACTATTAAGATTACTATATACTCTAGAAGAAATGAAATAGATATAATGAGACTTGTTGGTACAAGTAACACGGTTATTAAATTACCATTTATATTTGAAGGTTTATTCCTTGGAATACTTGGTAGTATAATACCAATACTAGTTACTATATATGGTTATGTATTCTTCTATGATAAGTTAGATGGAAAAATGTTCACAGACATATTTACACTTGTAAAACCTTATAACTTTGTATGGCAAGTTAGTGGTGTGCTTATAATTATTGGTGCACTTGTTGGTATGTATGGTAGTTATAAAGCAGTTAGAAAGTATTTGAAAATATGAGAAAGAAAATATTGAAGATACTAACAATTGTACTTATATTATCTTTGTTTATTCCTCTTTCAAATGCAAATGCAGAAACACTTGGTAATCTAAAAGCTAAGCTTGCAAAGGAAAAAAATGCGCAAGCTGCAGCTAATGCTAAAAAGAACCAAACTAAAAATGAAATTAATAGTGATAAAAACTCTATTTATCAAAAGCAAAATGAGATAACTGCGAATAAAGCAAAGATAGAAGAAGCTAAAAAGCAGATTCAAGAATTAAACGAAGAAATAGAAGAAACAAAGATTAAAATTAAAAAAGCAATGCTTCAAGAAGAATTATCTGATGGTGATAATGCATATCTAGAATATGTTTTTGGAGCAACGTCTATATCAGATTTTATTATAAGATTAAGTATTAGTACACAGCTTGCTGATTATAATAAGAATTTGATTGATGGTTTTAAAGAAAAAATCGAAGAAGATGAAGAGCTTCAAGCAGAGCTTGCTCAAAGAGAAAAAGAATTAAATGAACAAATAGCTGCATTAGAAGCTGAAATAGAAGAACTTGGTAATGATCTTACTGCTTATACAGAAGAGGCCGCATCGCATGCTGAAGAAGTAGCAGCCTTAGAACAACGTATTAAATATTATGCTTCCCTTGGATGTAAAGATAATCAAGAAATTTCCTCTTGTTTAAATCCATCTAGTGTAATTAGTTCATCAGGATTTATGAGACCAATAGGTCATGGAACTATAACTAGTGAATATGGATGGAGATATCATCCAACACTACATTATTCAAGACTACATGCAGGTATTGATATTGGTGTTGCCGAGGGAACTCCAGTATATCCAATTGCTAATGGTAAAGTTACAGTAATATTCTATAGATCTAGTTGTGGTGGAAACCAAATATTTGTAACTCACAACGTTAATGGTGCTAAATATACTTCAGTATACATGCATTTATATTCGATAAACACAAGTGTTGGATCAACAGTTACTACATCTACCGTAATAGGATATTCAGGTGGTGGATCAACTAGATCATATGATTCATGTACTTCAGGAGCACACCTTCACCTTGGTATTGCAACTGGATGGTACTGTGATGATGCATCAGTATGTTATACAAGTTATGGAGGATGGACATCACATAGTCAAAATCCAAGAAATTATGTCAATTTTCCATCACTTGGAAGTTCATTCTATACTAGATAAAAAAAAGCGACATTTTGTCGTTTTTTATATGGTTATTTAAGTTATATTATGATAAAATATAATATATAATTAACAAGGGAACTTTTAGTTTGTAACAAAAAGAGGATTAGCATGAAAAAAAAGAAGAAGTTAAGTAAAATCATTAAGAAAAACACTAGAAAAAAAGCCATAAAAGATTTCAAAAAAAAGATCAAACGTTTCTATAAGAAAAAAAAGAAACTTTGTATTGTTTTTGGTGTTGCTTTTTGTATAGTTTTTATTGCTGCAATAGTTAGATTATATACGCTACATCTAAATAGAGCAGTTTCAAGACTTGAAAATATGACGGATTCAGTATATATAAAAGAAGATTATATCGAAGGCAGTAATGGATTTAACACAGTTAATTTACATGGGGATTTAAAAGAGTATTTTAAAACAAATTTAAATAATTCAGTAGCATATAAATTTAAAGATGAAACATTCTTTGTAGATATAACTAAAATATCTAATGAAAAGAAAAAAGAACCAACATTTGATGTTGATAAGATAGTAGATAAAGAAAGAAATATCAATGCTAGAGTTAATTTCCAAAATGTTGTTGCGCTAGAATTTAAAACTGGTGGAGATAGAAGCGCTACAGTAATTCATTTATTAAGTACTAATGATGATGCTTATTATGTTATTACAGGGAATACATATTATTCTTTGGGAGACGATATCGAGAATATTAGTTTCTTAGAAGGAGAATTCTATTATGTATATTACAATAACAAGTATAAAGCGATTGATACCGCTGGGGGATGTACTGAAGAGTTAATGCTTTCAATCGATGAATTTAATCAAAATGATATTTATTATCATTATGGAAGAATTAATTTCTTGCCAGAGTATTATCAAAAACTTGCATCCAAATCATTAACAGTTAAAGATAAATGTGATTCAATGGAACAATCTAGTAGTAATGCAGAATAGATTTATTTGATTTTCGTTTAAAGAAGTGCTACAATACAACTAGTTATTTGCAGGGACTATATGCAAAGTAGTTTAGTTTAGTTTTATAGAGAGACTATGGATGGTGTAAATAGTTAAACTTGATTAAATGAAATTTCACATATATGAGCAAAACGTAGAAGGGCGTTAACCTTAAGAGAGCTAGAATATCTAGAAATTGGGTGGTACCGCGGACATATGTTCGTCCCTTTATTTCTAGATTTTTTTATGGAGGAATTATGAAGGAAAAATTAGAAGAAATTAAAAAGGAATTGCCAGAAAAATTAAAAAGTATTACTAATATTAATGATTTAAGTAATCTAAAAGCTGAATACTTTGGTAAAAATGGTAAAGTAAAAGAATTATCAAAATCTTTAAAAGAACTAACAAGTGAAGAAAAGAAAGAGTTTGGTAAAAATTTAAATGAAATTAAAACTTATGTTGAAAGCCTTATTAAGGAGAAAAGCGATGCTATAGAAGAATTAAAACTTAAAGAGAAGTTAAAATCAGAGACTATAGATGTTACTCTTCCAGGTATTACAATTCCGTCAGGAGCGCCAAATCTTTTAGAAGCTTTAACAGAAGATTTGGAAGAGTTATTCTTAAACATGGGTTATGATGTAGTTGAAGGCCCTGAGATAGAACTAGATGAATATAACTTTGAACTATTAAACTTACCAAAAGGAAATCCAGTTAGAGATGCTCAAGATACATTCTATACTAAAGGTGATACACTTTTACTTAGAAGTCAAACAAGTCCAGTACAAATTAGGGAAATGCTTGCTAACGAGGAAAAGACTCCTATTAGAATAGTTTGTCCAGGTAAAACTTATAGAAGAGATTATGATGATGCGACACATTCACATCAGTTTACTCAAATGGAAGGTTTGTTAATCGATGAGAATATTTCGCTTGCAGATTTAAAAGGTACATTTGATGTAGTTGCAACACATTTATTCGGTGATGTAGAAACAAGATTTAGAAGTTCTTTCTATCCATTCACTGAACCAAGTGTTGAACTTGATGTAAGTTGTTTTAATTGTCATAAAAAAGGATGCTCTATATGTAAGAATACTGGTTGGATAACTGTTGGTGGCGCTGGTATGGTTCATCCAAAAGTTTTAACAAACTGTGGATATGACAAAGAAAAATATACAGGCTTTGCTTTTGGTTTTGGACTAGAGAGACTTGCAATGCTTAAATATGATATAAAAGATATTAGAACATTTTATACAAATGATTTAAGATCTTCAATTGATAGAAGGGATGTGTAAATTATGATGAGAATTAGCACTAATTGGCTTAATGATTATGTAGATATCTCAGAAGAAAATTTACATGAACTTGCTGATAAAATCACAAATGCTGGTGTAAACGTAGCTACTGTTGATGAATATGACATGGAAGGATTAGTAGTTGGAGAAATACTTGAAGTAAATGACCATCCAAATGCTGATAAGTTACATGTCTGCAAAGTCGACATTGGCGCAGAAGAAAACTTGACAATTGTATGTGGAGCATCAAATGTAAGAGAAAATTTAAAAGTAATTGTTGCTAAAGTTGGAACAGTTTTACCTATGGGCGAAATAAAGAAAAGCAAAATACGTGATGTTGAATCTGAAGGTATGATGTGTGCCCTTATGGAACTTGGTTTAGAAGAAGAAAACGAAGAAAACTACAAAAAAGGAATATGCGAACTACCAGATGAAGCTATCCCTGGATCTAATCCATTTATATACATTGGACTAGACGATACTATATTTAATCTAGATTTAAACCCAAATAGGGAAGCTGATTGTACAAATCACATTGGATTTGCATATGAAGCTGCTGCCGTACTTGGCAAAAAAGTTTCTATGCCTGAGACAAAGTATCATCCAATTAAAGAAAAAGTAGAAGACTCTTTAGAGCTTGATGTTATAACAGACAACTGCACGATGTATAATGCTAGAAAAGTTATAGATGTAACTATAAAAGAGAGCCCTGGCTTTATTAAAGAAAGACTTAATAATGTTGGAATGAGACCAATTAATAATGTAGTAGATATAAGTAATTATATTATGCTTGAATATGGTCAACCACTTCACTTCTTCGATGCTGATAAACTAGGTAGTTCTATCTTAGTTAGAATGGCAGAAAAGGGAGAAAAAATAACAACTTTAGATGGTCAAGAAAGAAAACTAACAGAAGAAGATATCGTCATAACTGATGGTGAAAAACCTGTATGTATCGCTGGTGTAATGGGTGGAGTTAACAGTGGTATTGATGAAAATACTAAAAACGTTGTAATTGAATCTGCGATATTCGATCCACTTAAAATTAGATATACATCAATAAGACTTGGTCTTAGAAGTGAAGCAAGTGTTAGATATGAACATGGATTAAATTATGAATATACTAAAGAAGCAATAGATAGAGCGTGTTATCTTTTAGAAAAATATGCCGATGCTAAAGTATTAGACGGAACAGTTGTTCACGATACTGTAGATAAAACTCCTAAAGTAACAAGTGTCGATTTAGAAACAATCAACAAAATACTTGGTCTTAATATGGAAGTTGGCGACGTCAGAAAAGCGTTTGATAATCTTGGATTTGAATACAATAATAAAGGTGAAGAATTTACAGTAACAATCCCAAATAGAAGAGGGGATGTTGCTATAATGGAAGATTTAGTTGAAGAAGTTGGAAGATTATATGGTTTTGAACATATTGTAAGTAAGATGCCTACACTTACTATGAGACGTGGTGTAAGACGTGGTCTTGTTGAATATAAAAGAGATTTAAACAAAAAATTAAGATCTCTTGGATTAAATGAAACAAGAACATATACACTTGTTAGTCCAGCGATGAACGAAATGTTCAACAACGATGATAATGAACCAATTAAAGTTTTAAAACCACTAAGTAATGATAAAAGTATTGCAAGAAAAACACTATTACCATCACTTCTAAATGTTGCAAACTATAATATGGCTAGAAACATCTATGATATTAATATATTTGAAATATCTAATACATACTATAATGAGACAGAAGAAGATTTAAAACTTGGTATTTTAATTAGTGGAAACTTTATGCAAAATAAATGGCAACATATAAATGTTAAAAGTGATTTCTATGTGCTTAAAGGCATTATTACTAATATATTTGATTATCTTGGTTTAAATAATAGATATACTATTGAAAAAACAGATGATAAGAAAGATATGCATGAAGGTGCTACTGCCAATATAATTGTTGATGGTGAAAATATTGGTTATATGGGAAGAGTACATCCAAATGTATCTAAAGAAGATATATACGTTCTTGAAA
Source organism: uncultured Muribaculaceae bacterium (assembly GCA_964407175.1). Lineage (GTDB taxonomy): Bacteria > Bacillota_I > Bacilli_A > RF39 > UBA660 > RUG11867. Next base: position 8,122 of record CAYOUK010000014.1, on the reverse strand, counting down.
TATCATTAACTAAGTTATATGAAAAGAAAACAAGTAGTTATAAATATAAAGAGATTAGTAAATATCCAAGTATAGTTAAAGATGTTGCTTTTGTTGCACCATTTGATATGGAATCAAGTACTATTGAAAAAGAAATAAGAAGAAATTCTGGAAAATTACTTAAATCAATTGAAGTATTTGATTTATATAATAATAAACTACTTGGAAATGATGAAAAATCTATCGCTTATACTCTAACATATGAAAACAATGTTAGAACACTTACTCAAGAAGAAGTAAATGATGCGTTTAACAAGATGATAGATGAAGTAACTAAGAAATTAAAAATCGATATAAGAAAGTAAGGTAAATGTTAAATACCTTATTTTTTTTACGTTTTTTATATATTTTAATAGCATTTTTTGTAAAATGACTTGAGATATTTTAAAATATATTTTAAAATTAAATCATAGGGTAAACCTATTTTGTTAGGAGAGTGAGTATTAGAATAGTTTGTTAAGTCTATAAATAATGTAAATATAATTTTGAAGGAGGATTTTAATTATGGAAAAAAGAGATAGAGGATTTAAAATAATTGCTGTTGTTGCACTTGTTGTTGCTGTAGTTGGTCTTAGTATTGCTTATGCGGGATATACTTCTTCACTAACTGTTGAAGGTACTGCAACTGCTGCATCAGCTTGGAAAATAGAATGGGTTGATTTAGATAATGGTACTGCAACTGGTTATGCTGATTTAACTGGTAAAACACTTGCTATTCAAAGTTCTAAACAAGCAATATCTGGTGTTATTGGTACACTAAAAGCACCTGGCGATACAATCAAATATGAATGGGATGTTGAAAACAAAGGAGAAATCGATGCTACACTAGCTGGTGTTACACTTGGAACATTATCATGTGCACCTGCAACAAATAGTAGTGCAACACAAGCTCAAGCAACTGCAATATGTTCTAAAATTTCTGTTGCATTTACTTATGATAATGCTGCACTAACAGCTAGTACAACTGGTGATTTACTTAAAAATGCTAAGAAACATGTAACTATGACTCTTACATATGCTTCTGGTGATGCAACTGAAATAGACGGAGATGTAACAGTTACACTTAGTACAACATCATTCCAATACAACCAAAAAAATGCTTAATATAAAGTAAAGGAATAAAAAGTATGAAGAAAAGCAATTTTCTTTCATTGGGACTTATTGTTGGAATAATATTAATCTCTATACTTAATATTATTCTAGGATTTTTAAACAAATACACATTATTTATATTTGTGATAATGCTTATAGTATTATCAAAAGCTTTAATAGGCTATCAAAAAAATAAAAGCATGATCGAAAAGGATGTTATTCTTTCGATCATTGCTTTCCTTATATTTTACTACTTAGTTACTTATGCAATTGGTTTTGCAGTAGGTGTTACAAAGAGTATATACGCTCACGATATCAAAACGATGATATCTAATATATTTCCTGTAATAATCTTAATTATTTCATCAGAAATATTAAGATATATGATTAATACTAAGTCAAGTAATAAGTTTTTCCTAATAGTTTTATCGTTTGTTGCGTTTACTCTTATGCTCAATACACTTACGATAAGAGATTTAGTGGCAGCTAGATCATTTGAAACCAATATAGTTATTGAACAGCTTGGTTTATTTATCATACCAAGTATTATGACAAACATACTTATGACATATCTTTCATTAAAAGTAGGGTATAAATCATCTATTGTTTATCGCCTACTTATTGAAATACCATTGTATGTATTGCCATTCTTTCCTGCATTTGGGAATTATATAGAATCTGTACTAAGGATTACTATACCGGTTATATTTTTCATGTGGTTATATAAAAAAATAGAGAAGAGTAACCCTAAAAAAATAGTAATAATTGAAAAGACAAAGCTTATAACCTTATTTAGAATAAATGTAGTTCTTTTATGCGCGGTTTTAGTCTATTTTATATGTGGCTTATTTAAATACCAAGCATTAGTTATTGCAACAGGTTCTATGACTCCAAGTATAAATGTTGGAGACGTTATAATAGTTAATAAATATGAAGATAAAAAAAATTACGATATAGGTAAAGTAATTGCTTATAAAAAAGATAACGATATTATTTGTCACAGAATAATAAAAGTAATGCACTCTGGCGAGGAAGTACTTTACGAAACAAAAGGTGACATGAATACATCTTCAGATCAATTACTGGTTAATAGTGAAGATGTAATTGGAAGTGTCACACATAAAGTAAAATATATTGGTTATCCGACAGTTATATTAAATAGATATAGATAGCGAGGTGACATATATGGCAAAGACTGAAAAAGTAAAAAAGTATAATATTAAAAGTATAATACTAATAATAGCTTTTCTATTTTGCATATTTATGTCAATTAAATATCTTGTTAATGGACTACTTAGTAAGAATATTAGTCTTAGTGTTAGTTCGACACCTAATATTAATTACAAAGTTCACTTAAAACAAAATGTTTACTATGAAGATAATGTTTTAGATCCCGGCATGAAATATGTTGCGTCTTTAATTGATTATATTGATACTGATATAAGTTATACTATTAAATCATCAGTATTAATGGATTATGATTATTCATATTATATTGATGCAACTGCAAGGGTATATGGCGATAATGCTAAAACATCAGTATTATTTGAAAAAACAAATCTTTTACTTCCAGAGAAAAAGTTACAAAGTTATAATACAGATAATATAGTAATAAAAGAAAACTTAAAGATTGATTATAATGAATATAACAAGTTAATCGCGTCATTTAAAACATCATATGATATAACGGCTTTAAGTGATGTATCTGTTGTCCTTCACGTTAAAGCAAAGGGTAAAAATAAAAGTTTTGAAAAGGCAGTTACCATAGATGATAATAAATCAAAGATAGTTGTTCCATTAACTGAACAAACAGTTAATATTGAAATAACGAAAAATGATAACTCAAATATATATAGTGGATCAAATGAAGAAGAAAAAACTATAGAGAAAAATAAAGATTTAATAATCGCAGTAATATTTATAATAATAACCGCAGTTCTTTTACTAAGAATTATGAACATGTTTAATTTAAATCAAACAAATGCTAAATTAGAGTATAAAAAAGCTTTAAAGAAAATACTAAAAGAATATGATTTAATAATAGCAAATGTTGAAAATCCGGTGGATGAGAAAAAATATGAAGTAATAAATATTTCTTCGTTCACAGAGCTTAAAGACGTTCATGATAATATAGGAACACCAATTCTATTCTATGAAGAAAAGAAAAATCAAAAGAGTATATTTGTTCTTGTAAAAGATCAACTGCTTTATAAATATGTTCTTAAAACCGAGGAACCAAAGAAAACCAAGGTGACAAAAGAAAAAAAAGTAAAGAGTAAAAAATGAATGATTTAATCATTCTTTTTTATTTATTTATGATTTGATTTTTCTTATATATAATTATATAATTATTATATAAGAGAATATAGGTGAAAAGTGGCAAGAAAAAAAGCAAAAAAAACGAAGAGAACACCATTTAGTAAATATTTCGTTGTATGGATTTTAATGTTCTCTTTTTTAACAATAGCTTATGCTGGACATACTAGTACATTACGTGTAGAATCTCTAGCATCTATTCAAAAGCACATATATGATTATGTGTATATTTCGCATGTAAGCATAAGTGATTCAAGTAGTGCTTCTAATATTCAATATTCTTTTTTAGATCATGAGTTAAATGCTAATGTATCTGCTACTACATGTAATAGCTATGTAACATATGCTTTGGAAATAGTTAATACTACTTCTGCAAGGGCATATATCACAAGTAGTAGTGTCAGTAGTATGATAAATGGAAATGGAAATAATACGAGTACAATTGATGTAGAATTTATAGATGTAACCCCAAATGTTACAAGTATTGACCCTCATTCAACAAAAACAATTCATGTAAGACTTAAGAACAATTGCTCGGGATCTGATGATCAAGTAAGGGTTAAAACTAATTTTACATATTCATTATTTCAATATTATAATCTTCAAATAAATGCCGTTCCAAATGATGCAACTATTACGCTTACAACAAGCGAAGGAACATTTACAGGAACAGGTACACTAACTCAAAGTGTAATGGAAACTGATACATATTCATATGAGATAACAAAGAATGATTATTTCCCTGCAAGCGGAAGTGGAACTATGCCCGGACAAAACCATGTAATAAGTGAAACATTAGATGAAATGGTAAATATAACGTTTAATGCAAACGGAGGAACAGTTAGTCCATCATCAAAAGTAGTAGCATATAATAAAGCATTTGGAGAACTTCCAACTCCAACGAAACCTAATGCAATATTTATTGGGTGGTTTGATTCATCATATGCTGCAGATTCACTTAAGTATTATGCTGATGCATATGGGGATCTATATAATGCATTTGGTTATAATGATAATAATTTATATAAACATTATTTAAACAATGGTATTGGAGAAGGAAGAAGAATATCACAGTATTTAGCGACTGATACAGTTAATTCTCATGCTGATATGACACTTTATGCTGGATGGGTATATGCTTGGGATAAATATGATAAAGTTAAAAAGTGGGATACAAGGCTCACACTATCGGGTGATGAATCTGGTGGTTTTGCTGCCAATACATATTTTAGTTATACGGAAAGAACTAATTTATATAACATAATAAATGTAGATGATGGACAAATGCACTTTACTACAGGTGAAAAGTTTAGTGTTAGTCGTACTTTCCCAAGGCCATTTGAAGATTATATATATGCTGCCAATAGTGATTCTATTAAAACACACTCATGGACAACATCAGGTCATCCAGAAGATGTAGTTGATCACTACTGCATTATTACAAGCACAAGGACAACCTTAGTTGGTTATGTAACATGTGATATATATGAAATATATAATGTTAGATGGGGGAATGGAGAGAGTGTTCTTGAAACACTATATAGTTGTGATTCAAGTACTTATCCAAGCAATAATTATACAGGGGATTATTGGTATATATTAAAATAACCAGTGATTAATAAATCACTGGTTTATTTTGCATTTCTTCTTCATAAGTATTTGTATGCATCAGCTTATCATAAATAAGAGAAGATACTATTTCTATATCCCTAATTCTATTTTCATATTTAAATGTTAAATTATGATTATAAAGATCTCTTAAATAATCTCTACCATGAACATTAAAACCAAGAATTCGATATTTATGATTTTTTACATTCATATCTTCTTTTTCTATGCCAAGAAGAATATGAAGAAGCATTCTTTTAAGTCTTGATTTTGTATATGTTTTAGAAATAATATTATCAAGTAATTCTTCAAAACTATTTGAATTTATTATTTCTTTTTTAAGTTTGTTTTCTAAACCTTCATCTACACCTAAATATTTTTCTAAGTGTTTTTCAGTTGTTATTCTATATTTAAGTAATTCAAATAGTTTAAGTCTATTTAACTCATTTAATCTAATGTCGCCATAATCTGGGATAAATGGGGTGATGTCTTCGCTAGAGTAAAGTCTATTTAGAATATTGGTTCCACTTATTATAGAACTTGAACTTTTTGTGTCGTTATATTCATTTGTTCTTTGAATAGAAATTGGTTCAATATTTTTGTTTATCTTGTTAATTGCTTTTATATATGATACAGCGAGTATATCGTTACTCTTTAGATTCTTACTTATAGCGCTTGTTAAACTTTTAGCATAACTATTTCCTTTGTCTAAAGATTCTTTAATCTTTTCTTTTGTTTTTTCATCTTCCCATTTAGCAGATATTTTTTTAAGAGTATCAACGTCATTTGATTCACTACCAAAAACAATTTTGGAAACTCCAACTTCATTTAGTGCATCAACAGCGACCATTGCAAATAAATCTGCAGAATTTGTTACAAATAATGTAGGAAGTTCAACTACGATATCAACACCATACTTAAGAGCTATTCTTGTCTTATCATATTTAGAAAGAATTGAAAATTCTCCTCTTTGGGTAAAGTATCCACTCATTGCTAAAACTATAAGTGAATCGGGATACATCTCTTTTATTTTCTCTATGTGATATAAATGACCATTATGAAATGGGTTATATTCACAAATAATACCAATTTTCTCCATAAAACATCACGTTTTTTATTGTAACAAAAAAGTATTACTACTACAAGAATATATTTTAGCACTTTATATTGACAAGTGCTAAAAAGAGTAGTAGTATTTATATTGTACGAAAGAAGGTTATTATGAAAAAGAAAGAATTTAAAGCAGAAAGTAAAAGACTATTAGATTTAATGGTTAATTCTATTTATACTAATAAAGATATATTTTTAAGAGAGCTTATATCTAATTCTAGTGATGCGATTGATAAACTATATTATAAGTCTTTAACAGATGATAATGTTGATATTAGTAAAGACGAATTTAAAATTGAAGTATCATATGACAAAGATGAAAAAACTATAACTATTAGCGATAATGGTATTGGTATGGATAAAGATGAACTAGATAGTAATCTAGGTACTATTTGTGAAAGTGGATCAATGCTTTTTAAAAAAGAGAATGAAAAACGTGATGACATCGATATAATAGGTCAATTTGGTGTTGGTTTTTATTCAGCATTTATGGTTGCTAAAAAAATAGATGTATTATCTAGAAAATATGGTGAAAAAGATGCTTATCTATGGTCTAGTGAAGGTGCTAGTGGATATACTATTGAAAAAGATGAAAGAGATACATGGGGAACTACAATTACACTTTATTTAAAAGATGATAGTGAAGAATTTAAATATAGTGATTATTTAGAAGAATATAAATTAAATGGGATTATTACTAAGTATTCTAATTACATTGCATATCCAATTGTTATGAACGATGAAACCGTTAATAGTATGATTCCTATTTGGAAAAAGAAAAAAGAAGAAGTAAAAGATGAAGATTATAATAACTTTTATACTGACACTTTCTATGATTATGAAAAACCACAAAGAGTATTTAGAAATAGTGTAGAAGGGTTAACTAGTTATACATCACGATTATTTATTCCAAGTCATGCTCCATATGATTTTTATCTAAAAGATTATGAAAAAGGATTAGCGCTTTATTCAAATGGAGTCTTAATCATGGATAAGTGTGGCGAGTTGCTTCCTGACCACTTTAACTTTGTTAAAGGACTTGTTGATAGTGAAGATATATCACTAAATATTTCTAGAGAAATGCTTCAAGAGGATAGACAATTAAAACTAATTGCTAAATCACTTGAAACAAAAATTAAAAAAGAACTTGAAGACATGAGAGATAAAGATAGAGAGGAATATGAAAAATTCTTTGAAAACTTTGGTACTCAGTTAAAATTTGGTGTATATAACGAATATGGCATTCATAAAGATGAATTAAAAGATTTACTATTATTCTATTCAAGCAAAGAAAAGAAATTAATTACTTTAAAAGAATATATAGATAATATAGGTAAAGACCAAAAGAAGATTTACTATGCTGCAGGAGAAACTATTGAGAAAATAGATATGCTTCCTCAAATGGATTCTTATAAAGAAAAGGATGTTGATGTTCTTTATTTAACAGAATATGTAGATGAATTTACTATTCAAGCGATAAATAAATATGAAGACTATGAGTTTGCTAATATATCTAAAGAAGATACAGATTTATCTAGCGAAGAAGATAAAAAAGAACTAGATAAAGAAAATAAAGACAATAAAAAACTTCTAGAAGTAATAAAAGATTCTTTAGAAGATAGTATCACAGAAGTAAGATTTACTAATAAATTAAAAAATCATCCTGTTTGTTTAACAAGCAAAGGAGATATATCATCTAATATGGAAAAAGTAATAAATGCAATGCCTTCAGGTGAAAATATTAAATCTGAGAAAATACTAGAGATTAATAAAGATCATCCAATTGCAAAAAAACTTAAAAAACTATATAAAGAAGATAAAGACAGTTTAGAATCTTATGCAAAAATACTTTATGCTGAAGCAAGATTAATCGAAGGCATGAGTGTAGATAATCCTGTTGAATTATCTAATCTAATATGTGACTTAATTTCAAAATAGGCTATGCCTATTTTTTATT